>CAXMSN010000067.1:0-88913 GCA_964196275.1 uncultured Kiloniellales bacterium
CAAGCATGCGATCGTCGCCCAGGCCATCGCACTGACCGAGCTCGGATAGACACCCTCGCGACAAACGACGCGCTCGATACCATCTGACGATGCGCCGCTCAACCATCGCCCTCGTGGCGATCACCATCGCCGTGGTCGCCGCGGCTCTCCTGCTCAGATCGAATGACAGCGCGCCTGGGCTGGCTGCGGGCAGCGCCTCGAGCCCGACCTCGGACCACGGACCACGGTCCACGGATACAGCGGCGGCAACATCCGACTCGACCTCGTCCACAGCACCGACGGTTGCTTCGGTCACGCCGACACTCGTCATTCCGGACGGACGAGCGGTTTGTGATCTGTATTCGACGATCGAGGTCACCGGTGCCGTGGAAAGCCCGGAACTCGTCGAAGCGTCCGGCTTGACGCACAGCAGGACGACACCCGGCGTGATGTGGTCGCACAACGACTCTCGTGATGGCCCACGCCTCTATGCGCTCGGCACTGACGGGTCAGATCTCGGCATCTTCGAGATCCCGAACGCCTTTGCCTTCGATTGGGAGGACATCGCTGCCGGTCCCGACGCCAACGGGATCGGGAAGTTCATCTACGTGGGCGACATCGGCGACAACTTCGCCATCAGGGACGGACTGATCACGCTTCACCGAGTCGAGGACATCGATCCTGCTGAGCTTTCAGGAGCGTTCCCAAGCTCGGCACCGATAGCGCTGTCGTATCCCGACGGGATCTTCAACGCGGAAGCACTGTTCATCGATCCGGTCGACCCAGCGGCCTACGTGATCACGAAGTCGCGGACGGAAGCCTTCGTATATCGGGGCTCGATCGAACTCGTTGACGGGGCAGCCGAGATGGAGTTGGTGGCGACACTCTTCCTCGATGCCGAGGTGTCCGGAGCAGACATCAGTGCCGACGGCTCACTCATCGCCTTCCGCGGCTACAACACGGTCTGGATGTGGCACCGCACCGAAGGCCAGACGGTCGCACAAGCTCTCGCCGCGGAACCATGCGAGGCGCCCCAGCCTGAGGAGCGCCAAGGGGAATCGATCGCGATCGACAGCGATCTCAACTATTGGACCGTGAGCGAGGGCACCCACAAGGACATCAACTTCATCCGCTACGAAGGTTGACCACCCGCGAGCTTGTGTTCGACCACGATCTTCGAGTTGGTCACCGTCTTTGCGTACCAGACAGCCCTGATCCTCGACCGAGCCTCGGGGGACAGGTCGCCCGATGCCCCGTACCTGGCCACCCGCTGTCGATGAACCTCATACAGCGCTACCGCAGCGGCGACGGAGATATTGAAGCTCTCGGCGAAACCCTCCATGGGAACGGTGACCACGGCGTCAGCGCCGGTCCGAGCGGAAGCTGATAGGCCATCGAGTTCGTTTCCGAATACGACCGCACACTTGTCGATCAGATCGGCCTCCGAGATAGGGACGGCGTCATGCCCGACGTCGGCGGCGACGATCCGGTACCCATCGCCGCGCAGGTGCTCGAAGCACTCCTCCGTAGACTCCCAGCGGTACCTGTCCACCCATTTGTCCGCTCCGCGGGTTGTTCTCTTCGATCGCTTGTACTTCCCCGCACTGTCGATCGCGTGGACCCTTTGGATCCCAAATCCATCGGCAGTCCTGAGAATCGCTGACACATTGCCGACGTCGACCATCCCCTCAACGACAACAGCCACGTTCTCAGTTCGGCTGTCGAGAACCGTTTCGATCACCGCTCGCCGCGTCTCGGAAAGGTGCTCGGCGAGCAGTTCGGTCAACTGGTCGGGAGACACGGTCCCGGTGTCGTAGTCGAACCAGGACGGATCGTCCGTTCGGGTCCCTGCAACCATGTCGCGCATCTCGCGCGGCGTGGCAACCTTGGTCTCTTTCATGGGACCAGCCTACGAGGGATCGGCTAACGCGGGATCCTGGAACGTTTGAACTCGTTCACATTTGTCCACGAGATCATGTCGATGACCTTGTCTAGATCATCCAGCTTGTGCCGTTCCATGAACCGCACGAACACGGCCTCTTCTCCATCGATGAACGTTGGCACGCCGAACACCCCAAGATCCTCAACCAGGGCCGTGTGTTCAGCCGCAAGCGTCTTCGCCGGCACGCCGGTTTCCACAGCAGCGGCGACGGCATCAGCGTCGAGCCCAACCTTGGTAGCAACGTCGCGCAGGACGGCCTCGTCTCCGATGTCCGCAAGGTCATCGTGCTTTGCGTTGAACAGCGATTTGTGGAACTCGAGAAAGGACTCCGAGAAGCCGTCACGAATGGCAAGCGACCAGAAGAGGGCGAGAACTCCGCGACCCTGCTCGTCGGATGGGCCTCGGTCCCACACCGCAACTGCATCGTCATCCAGATGGTTCTGTGCAAGGGAGAATGGTTTGAACGTCACGTCGTAGGGAGCCCCGGCCACAACGGCATCGACCAAGGACTCGCTTGCGATCCGTGCGAATGGGCAGAGATAGTCGTACGTAACGGTGAATGTCTTCATGGCCTGGTCCCTTCTCGGACCGAACAGTACGTCACTTTTGGGCGAAGCATGGCGGCTTTGCTCACGTGGGCCACCGATAGATCGCCGACTTGCCCGTGTCGTCCGAACACGCGTTGCACGAATCGCGCATCTCGTAGAAGCGATAGCCGACCCTTGTCGCTGTACCGATGGAAGCTCCGTTGTCAGGGTGGATCTCGAGCTCGATCGGCCTCCCCCATCCACTGTCGACGGCACGACGGGTCATCTTTGCGAGTGCGTCAGAGGCGTATCCGTTGCCACGTTCCTCCAACGCGACCCAGTATGAGATCGCAATGTGATCGCTCATAGGTACGGCCTTGATGTTGCCGACCGGTTTGCCGCAACACTCGATGGCATGCCAGATGGAACCGGTGGCCGAGCTTCTCGACACCGACTCGCGCCAAGCATCTTCGTCTACATCCACGTTCTCGAGCGTCCATCGAGCGATCTCGCCATCAAGGTGATCGATGTACCAGGCCGCGTCATCATGTGCCCAAGGCCTCGTCGACACGACCGATTCCTCCGGTCGGCTGCCCGTCTGAGATGGGACCTTCATAGCCATGACGCTTATGCAGCGTCCTCAACGAGAGCATCGAGCGCCAGCACAACCATGTCGTCGAAGGTCGACTCACGCTCGTGGGCCGTCGTCTCGCTCTGCGTGACGAGGTGATCCGAAACGGTCATGACTGCCAGGGCACGAACACCCTCCTCGGCCGCGATTCCATAGAGGCCAGCGGTCTCCATCTCTACGGCGAGCACGTTCATGCGTTGCATTATCGCCAGGGCATCAGCGACAGGGTTGTAGAAGCTGTCCGTGGTATGAACGTTGCCGATATGGATGGTCTGACGCTTCGCCTTCGCCACGTTTGCTGCCGCATTGAGCAGACCGAAGTCCGCTGTAGCTGCATAGTCCCAGTCCTCGTAGCGGGCCCGGTTCACGCCCGAATCCGTGCACGCACCGATCGCGAGCACCAGATCGCGGATTCCAACAGCCTCAGAGATACCTCCGCACGAACCGGTGCGCACCAGTCGCTTGACGCCATAGGACCGGATCAGCTCCGTGATGTATATCGATGCCGACGGAATGCCCATGCCGGTTCCCATCACGGACACATCCATGCCCTTGTACGTACCGGTAAAACCGAGCATGCTGCGCACGCCGGTCACCTCGACGGCGTCATCGAGCAGTGACTCTGCGATGTGCTTCGCCCTCAGAGGATCACCTGGCAGCAGGATCGCCTCGGCAAAGGCACCATCAGGTGCAGAGATGTGTGGTGTGGGCATTCTTCCTTCTCCAGGTCGATTCACAGCAAGGCTAGACCGCTGCGAGCGGGCGTGGTCAGCCGGTCTGAGAATCGCTGTCCGGAGCATCCTCCACCAACCGACCCTTGTTCGGCCTGCCATAGAGGCTGACGAGCCTCGCCACGACCACGACGAGCAGCACCTGCCCGATAAACGCTTCTGCGGAGGACAGGAATCGACCCGCCTCGGTCACCGCAGAGAGATCGCCGTAGCCAACCGTTGTGATGGTCGCCAGAGAGAAGTACATGAAAGCCGTCGTGGGCTGGGGGCTCTCGAAGAAGAGGTGACCGGTCAGTCCGCCGATCGAAAGGAACGTGTAGTTGAACGCAACGGCGATGAGCAGGTAGACCGCAATGGCCCCCCGCAGCGTGTCCGTGGTCACGAGTTGTTGCATCATGACGCGACGCAGCACCAGGACCGGAGCCAACAGGGCGAGAAGAGCCCACATCGGGCTCGGTCGGCCGATCTCCGCTCCACCGATATTGAGGTTGACGAAACGATCGAAGACGGCGATCAGCAGCACGGCACCGATCGTCGACCACACGATGATGTCTCCGATGATGCGGGGTCTGCGTGCGACGCCCGACGTGCGCAGCGTGACAGTGAGCGTGAGACCGACGGTCAGCGTCACGGCAAGCCATCCGATCTCCGACCACACCGATGATGTCGGATCGTCGATGTCGACGAGCAGAAGGATCGAAGCCGAGAGCACGGCCAATCCCAGTACGAGTCCGAATCGGTCGAGATGCTTCCCGTCGTCGGAGAACAGGCGTGCGCTGATGTCGGCCAACGTCACTCCTTGTCGTCCGCTGTCGCCGTCCGGAGCCTAGAACACGGGGCCCGCAGACTTGAGAACCGAATAGTCGGAGCGCGGACCACGGATGCCGGAACCAGAATTTTGGTCTGACAGCGAGCGCAACAACGCGGGTCTGTGGTCTGTTACCTGTCAGCGAGGCCGAGTGAGCGGGTCTAGAGGGAGTCCGAGGCGATCGACTGCATGTCCCTGTGCTCAACCTTGCCGTCCGCATGCAGCGCAAAGCGGCCCTCCGTCCGATCGTGCACGGGGTCGACACGCGACCACGGCCAGCCCCCGAATCCGGTTGATCGGTAGTCGTCGAATGCCTGCTGCAACTCCTCTGGTGTGTTCATCACGAACGGGCCCAACTGGAAGACGGGAGCACCGATGGGACGCCCCTGTAACAACAAGAACTCCGAAGCCTCATCACCGTTGACGATCACCGCATCGACATCTGAAGCAAGCTTCGCACCGACGCCGTTTGCGATGTCGACGTCACCGACACGGGCGGTTCCGCCTTCGAAGAAGTGGAGCATGCGGTTGAGCCCCGACGCGTGGGCAGGGACCGTCCATGATGCGCCGGCCTCAAGCCTGATCAGCCAGATCGCCAGGTCCCCGAGTTCGTGAGATGCCCACGAATCGGGCGGTGCGGATGGTGGAACATGACCGGCGAGCTCACCGGCGATCACGTCGATGCTCACGCCCTCGGCAGGCTCCACCGTGGGAATGTCCTCGGACCACAGCATCGAGAAGTGCGCTGGCACCATTTTCGATTCAGGAGGAAGGTTCAACCAGATCTGGAACAACTCGAGCGGGTTTCCTTCGTCACCGTGGATGAGTGGAAACATCTCTGCGTGTTGGATACCCGAGCCCGTCGTGAGCCATTGGACATCACCGCCGCCGTATCGCGCCGTTGCGCCGAGCGAATCCGAGTGGTCGATGTAGCCCTGTCGAACAACACTGACCGTCTCGAAACCCCGATGTGGATGTTGCGGGAATCCGGGCACGCGCTCACCGTGGTACATGCTCCAGCCATCGGTGCCAGAGAAGTCGGACCCGATCCGCCTCCCCGCAAGCGATGCGTCGGGTCCCTGATCCTCTTGGCCCTCCGGGTAGTGGTCCATGTGATGCATGGTCATGATGAACGGATCAAGCCCTTGCCACTGAAACCCAAGCTCTATCAAACCCAGAACCGGACCGGAGCGCGCAGCGTCGGGTGCTTCAGTTTGCTCGGTATCCATATGTGACTCCATAACTCCGCAAGTACTCACCGTGACAACACGACGATTCAACGCATCATTCCCATAGCCACACTGATCTTCTGCTGCGTATTACGTCGTACGTATCACGTATCCAGCTATTGCGCCGGAACAGCCAGCTGATCTGCCATCACTTCGCGCAGAAGATCGATGGCTTCGATGATCTTCGTAGAGGTGAGCCAGTAGTACACCCGCTGCCCGTCTCGCCGGGACTCAACAAGTCCCCCGTCACGCAGGATCGCCAAGTGCTGTGACACGTTCGCCTGCGGAAGATCAAGCGTCGAACAGATGTCCATGACGGACATCTCACCGTCGCGAAGTGTGTTGATGATCAGCAGCCGCTTCGGATCGGCGAGACCCTTGCAGATCCCACCATGGAGCTGGATCAGTTCGTCACGTACATCTGGCATGTCTGAACTACGGCATACATGACCCCAGAAGACCACAGAAAGCAGACAGAGGAAGACGGACGAGCATTGCGTCCGTCCCCCTTTCAAGGGGGACGGGCGAGCGCAGCGAGCCAGTGGGATTTCTGAGGTCTGAGGTCTGAAGTACGTATTACGTAGTACGTATTACAGAGCGAGGCGGAGCCGAGCGTTTACGCCAGCCCTATCGCCTTCTCGATGCGATCTCTGGCCTCGGGGGAGAGTTCCATCCGTCCATGGAGGCGGAACAGCTCACCGACACCCTGCAGCTGGCTCAGCTCAGCGCTGCACTGCCTGCAGGTCGCAAGGTGTTCGCCTGCTGCCTGCTCCTGGGCAGCTGTCAGGGATCCGTCCATGAATTCGGACAGCAGCGTGTCGAGCTCGTCACAGGTCAGTTTCATAGCAAGTACTCCTGCAGTTCGACCCTGAGCGCCTCTCTGGCGCGGGCAAGGCGCATCTTGACGGCTGATTCGGAGATCTCGAGTGCGGTGGCGACCTCGGTCGTCGACAAGCCTTCGATATCCCTCAGAACGAAGGCGCCACGAAGTGGATCGGTCAACGAGCCGATCGCCTTGTCGAGCCGTGTTGCGAGTTCACGCTCGACAACGCTCTTCTCCACGTTCTCGGCGGAAGGCTCGAGTTCGCGGCTGAGGAGTTCGACGTCCATTGGCTGATCTCGGCGCCGCCGTGCGATCGCGATCGTCTCCCGATAGCCGATCCGATACAGCCAGCCCGCAAGGGGCCCGTCACCCCGATAGGTGTGCAAGCTCTTCATGACCTTGATGAACGTCTCTTGTACGGCGTCCTCGGCGAGGTGACGGTCTCCCAGGATGCGATACGCGAGTGTGTACACGCCATCGGCGAACTCGCGGAACAGCGAGGCTGTCGAGGGGGTCTCAGCAATCGGGGTACTCGTCGCATCCATTGAGTGGACGATAGAGCGGTTGGCAGCCGTCCTTGGCAACAGCTAGGTCTTCATCCCTGGCACGAATCTCGGCGTCCGGCCCATGTATGCGTCGTACCCACGGAACACTTCCTGCAGTTGCCCTTCTTCCCATCGGGCCTTCACATGGAACAGAACGAAGAGTCCGGCCAGAAGTGGCCACGCAAGCCACGAGCCAGATCTGATGGCAACCCCGGACATGAAGAGCATCACTGCGACGTACATGGGGTGTCTCACATAGCGGTACGGGCCACGGGTGACCAGTTCAGTTGCGCCGTTGGGAACCGGGGTCGGCGTGAGCCCTCGACCGAGGAATACCGCCGACCAGACACCAACGGCTGCTCCTGCCGCCATCAATGCCATGCCGATCGAGCGCCATAGATCGCCTGCGACGTAGTGAACCTCTCGAGGCAGGATAACCATGAGGCCGATCAGGGCGAACTGGGCCAGCACGAATGCCCATCCCGTCCTCTTCGTCTTCGTTGATCTCACGTCCGTCATGGAGCGTCCCTTATGACATGTATGCGCTGCACCCGGATCCTCAGCGTCTGAGCCTCGGAAGCCGATCTGCGAAGGCATACGCTACAAAGCCCAGCGCACAGACGACAACAACCGGCTGCACGGCCACAACGCCTATCGCCACGATCGCTGACGCAACGCTAAGACGAACAGCCCGCTCGCCGGTCGCCAGGCTGAACAGTGAGGGCCCGCGTAGTAGAACACCTTGGGGCTGAAGATGACATCGTTTGACCTTCGTGTGGAGTCGAGGTGTAGCCCGGGGACAGGATGGTGGGAATCTTGTCCCCGGGCCGGTTTGATCCCTGTCAGTTGAGAGAACCTACCCTCTGACCTTTGCGATGTGAATTCGTTGGTGCGATTCATGGGTACTGACGCGGAGGCCAGTGGATCGGTCACATCGAGTCTCAGGAATTCCTGTGGAGTCGAACACGCTCAGGCGAGTCTGAGGAACATCTTCTCTAGTTCGTCTGACGTGTAACCGTTCTCGTCAGCCTCAACAGGTGCCAGTTTGCACTGTTCGTAGGTTGCGGAGAAGAACCGGAACGCTGCCTTGTCGAGTGCCCTGCTCGCGGCTGTGAACTGCGTGAGCGTGTCGCTGCAATCTCGCCCCTCAGAAACCATCGCCTGGAGCCCGCGGAGTTGGCCTTCGATTCGGCGAAGCCTCTTGATGATCAGATCACGATCGTCGTTTGGTATTCTCATCGTGTGTTCCACCTATTGGGACGTGGCGTTCGTTCGTCGATCCACCGGCTCGATGCCCGCGGACTGTTCTGCATCGGTATGATCACGACCAGCCTAGTATACCCCCCCTGGTATACCTCCCACGGTATACCTCCCACGGAGAGACCGCATGCCGCAACCATTAACGGAAATCACGATCACACACGTTCCCGCACAGGAGTGGGCCACGTGGGCAGAAGCGAACGATGCTGTCGTTATCGACGTTCGCGAGCCGAACGAGTGGCTACGCGGGACCCTCCCCGGCTCGGAGCGCCTTCCACTCAACAACCTCCCAACGGCCGTGGCCACGATGGATCCGACCCGAGCCGTCCTGCTCGTATGTGCGACCGGTGTGCGCAGCACCGCGGGAGCACAATGGCTCACATCCATCGGCTTCGAGAATGCCGCATCGCTTGATGGCGGCGTCAAAGCCCTGGGGCTTCTCTGATGTTCGGCCACAAGAGCAAGGCCGTTGACGTCGTCACCGCAACCGAGATGGTGAGGAACGATGGGTACGTCATCGTCGACGTACGCACGAAGGACGAGTGGAAGAAGGGGCACGCCGTCGGAGCCAGGCACATCAGCCTGGCTTCGCTCGACAACAGCTTGAAGAGTCTTGAAGGAAAGCAGGTCCTAGCGATCTGCCAGACCGGAAGCCGCTCGAAGAAAGCCACATCGATGATGAACCGCCATGGGATCGAGACGCTCAACGTCAAGGGCGGAATGAACGCATGGGGACGGGCCGGCCTTCCCACAAAGAAGGGAAGCTGACATGAACCCACCAGTCAGATTGCTCGCCGCATTGCTTGCAACCGGAGCACTCCTCGTTGCAGGATGCTCAACCGCCGACGGGGCACTCACCACTGTCACACCAAGCGATGCCGCCGAGGTGATCGCAAGCGACTCCGACGTCGTCGTGCTCGACATACGAACACCCGAGGAATACGCCGCCGGAATCATCGAGGGTGCGGTCAACATCGACTTCTACGAGGCCGACTTCGCATCTCAACTCGATGCGCTCGACAAAGACGCCCACTACGTCGTCTACTGCCGATCCGACAACCGTTCGGGCCAAGCGATGGGGACATTCGCTGACCTCGGCTTCGCAGAAGTCACGGAAGTCGATGGAGGAATCGTGGAATGGTATGCGGCAGGCCTGCCGGTGGTGGCGCCTTAGGAAGAACACGCAATACGTAGGACGTACTACGTATTGCGACCACGAGTTAGGACCAGCGAACATGATTGTCGAGACGTACGGGATGACGGTCACCACGGACATGAGCGTGGATGATGCGGAAGCTGCTATCCGGTCGGCGCTTGCTGACGAAGGGTTCGGGATCCTTACTGAGATCGACCTGGCAGCGACGCTCAAGGCGAAATTGGATGTAGACCGGACCGCCTACAAGATCTTGGGTGCCTGCAATCCAGCACTCGCCAATCGAGCCGTCGGCATCGATGAGAGGGTTGGATTGATGCTGCCTTGCAATGTGATCATCGCCGAGAGCTCCACCGGCACGGTCGTTTCCATCGTGGATCCAGACGTGATGCTGAAGGTGGCCCGAACTGACGACTCGCTGGCAGACATCGCATCCGAGGCGCGGGAACGCCTGGTCAGAGCACTCTCTGTCGTCGCCTAGCTACCGTACGCTCAGATGACAGAACTCGGTCCGGTCCATCCAACGGCGAACTCGTTCGCCAACGATCCGTTGAGTCTCAGCCGATTCTTCGATGAGGCAGACGACATGCTCTCGCTGTGGGTTGCCGAGCCGTACATCGAACTCGCTCCCGGGGTCACGTCCGCCCTCACCGAACGGGCGGAAGTCGCTTGGTACGGATACGAGTCGCGTCCCTCCCGCATCCTTGAGACGTTCTGGAACTGGATGGGTCACAGACATGGATGGTTGAGTGATGGGCTGCTCACGACGGTTAGTCCGAGCATCGGAACGTCGATCGGCGTCCTCATCGACCAGCACACCGACGCCGGAGACGGCATCCTCATGCAGCCACCCGTGTTCACTGACTTCAAACCATTGGTCACGAGGGCTGAGCGCACCGTTGTGCGGAATGCGTTGTCGCTCACGGACGACGGCTACTCGATGGATCTTGACGACCTGGCCGCCAAGGCTGCCGACCCTTCGACCCGGCTGATGATCCTCTGTAACCCTCACAATCCCGTCGGAAGGATCTGGTCGCCCGCCGAACTCCGAAGCGTTGCCGAGATCTGTGCTGCGAACGACGTGTTCGTGGTCGCCGACGAGATCCACGCTGACACGGCGCTCCCCTCGCATGTCTTCACTCCCTTCGCAACCGCCGTGCGCGGTACGGGCGTGAAGTGGGCGGCACTACACGGACCGATCAAGACGTTCGGCGTCGCCGGCGTCTGCGACACGCTGCTCATCACGGACAACGACGAAACAGCCGAGCGGTTCCGAGCGTTCAGCTCGCAGCTGCATCTGACAAGGAACAACATCTTCGGCCTGGCCGCCTTCGAGGCTGGTTACAGCACCGCAGGGCCGTGGCTCGACGACCTCATGGCACTGGTCGCATCGAACATCGCTCTCATGAGCGAGAATCTGCCCGAAGGAATCAGCCTCGTTCAGCCGGATGCCACCTACCTCGCGTGGCTTGACTTTCGAGAACTCGGCCTCGACGTCCCAACGCTCGTACGTGAACTCGGAGCCGTGAAACTCGCACTCAGCCCCGGCCACTGGTTCGGACGTGAGGGTGCAGGCTTCGCCCGGATGACCGTCGCTGCGCCGGCCGGGGTTATCGAAGATGCGATCGACAGAATGTCGAGGATGAAGCCCTAAGTTGCAGCGTCTCCGATCCTCGGACACCCGCTTCAACGCACAGTTGTTGGCATCGTCATTTGTGGTCGGTCCGACTAATCAATAGCACACGGCCGCGTTACGCTCAGCCCAGTAGGCGATGCGATGACAGGTACTTCCACCTCTGACTTCCGCCCCGAGATGCTCGGGAGAGGACCCGACTCCATCGCTGCCATCCAACCTCTCTCGGCCCACCCTCTCCAGCCGACACTTTCTCCCGAATCGGGACGGTTTTCGTGTGACCGATTCTCTCCTCGTCGCGTCATACCTTGTGAAAGACTTCACAATTCTCTAACCAACAGAATGCGAATGGAAGGGCAGCAGAAATGCAGCACATACTGATCCTCGGAGCGGGCACGGCCGGGACAATGGCGGCCAACAAACTGAGGGAACGCCTCGACAGCGATTGGGACATCACCATCGTCGATCAGGACGAAACCCACTACTACCAGCCAGGGTTCTTGTTCATCCCCTTCGGCACGTATGAGCCGTCAGATGTAATCAAGCCGAAGCGTGAGTTCATTCCGAAGGGCGTCAACTACGTCAACGCTGCGATCACTGAGCTTCTACCGGACGACAACCGGGTCGTCCTAGGCGATGGCACAGAGTTGGCATACGACCACCTCATCATTGCAACCGGAACGAGCCCGACGCCATCCGAGACACCTGGGCTCGAGGGCCCCGAGTACGGCAAGACGGTCCATGACTTCTACACGTTCGATGGCGCCGTGGCGTTGAGAGACAGCCTTGCTGATTTCGAAGGCGGCACGCTCGCCATCAACATCGTCGAAATGCCGATCAAGTGCCCCGTGGCGCCACTCGAATTCGCCTTCCTGGCTGAAGCGTTCTTCACGCAGAGAGGTATCAGGGACAAGGTGGACATCGTGTACGTCACCCCCCTCGACAGTGCGTTCACCAAGCCGGTCGCTGCCAAGCACCTCGGTTCGATGTTCGAGGATCGCGGCATCGTGATGGAACCTGACTTCTATCTGGAACAGGTCGACGCCGAGGCTAAGAAGCTCGTTTCGTATGACGAGCGAGAAGTGCCGTACGACATCCTGGTCAGCGTCCCGATCAACATGGGTGCCTCGTTCGTCGGCGAGGCAGGGATCGGCGACGAACTCAACCACGTCAAGGTCGATCACTTCAACTTC
This sequence comes from uncultured Kiloniellales bacterium, assembly GCA_964196275.1. Classification (GTDB taxonomy): domain Bacteria; phylum Actinomycetota; class Acidimicrobiia; order Spongiisociales; family UBA5794; genus UBA5794. Next base: position 12,455 of record CAXMSN010000067.1, read on the forward strand.
CAATCCCCAGACCATGCAAACATCTTTGCGATCGGAGATGCAGCTGCGCTGCCATCCTCGAAGGCGGGATCGGTAGCGCACTTCGCTATGGAAACGTTCGTGCCGAACTTCCTCCAGTATCTCTCGGGTCGCGCCATGACCCATGAATTCGATGGGCATGCGAACTGCTACATCGAAACGGGACACGACAAGGCCATGCTGATCGACTTCAACTACACGACCGAGCCGCTTCCAGGAAAGTACCCGATCCCAGGCGTGGGGCCGTTCTCCCTCTTGAAGGAGACCGAGATGAACCACTGGGGCAAGCTGATGTTCAAGTGGATGTACTGGCACCTCCTCCTCGGCGGCAAGGACATCCCCGTACCGGCAGCCATGAGCCTCGCCGGCAAGGACCGGAGCGAGGCATGACAGACACCGTCACGGCTGATCGGACTGCGGAGCTCGAAGCGAAGATCGACGCTTTGACGCTCCAGGTCCAGTTCCTCGCCGACGAGGCCGTTGAGCAGCGGAGACGACGGATCGCCATGGAAGAGCTCCAGGCAGATCTGACTCCCATCGCCACCGCGGCGATCGGGAACGCCGCGGTCGCTCTCGACCAAGCAGACATCGACGCCGGCCATCTCGTCAGCCTCGCCGTCCGCGTAGCTGAGAACGCCGATCTACTCGAGAAGGCGGTCGCGCAACTCGAATCGATCAACGATCTCGTCGTGGACGTCATGCCGATCGTCAAGCAAGGAATCGAGCTCGCGATCGAAAAGGCCGCACAACTCGAAGAGGCTGGCTATTTCGAATTCGCGGAAGCCGGTATCGGCGTCATCGATCGCATCGTCACCGGCTACTCGAAAGAGGACGTCGAGGCCCTGGCGGACAACGTCGTGCAGATGCTCGACATCGTCAAGGACCTCACCCAGCCAGACATGCTTGCGGTCACACAGCGCATGCTCGATGTCGTCCACAAGCAAGCCGAGCTCAGCGGCGAGACGGACGCAGAACCACCGAGCTTGTTCGCCCTCGCCGGAAAGGTCCGCGATCCCGAGGTCCGCATGGGAATCGGACGGGCACTCGACACGCTCAAAGCGGTCGCAAGCGCCGGTGACGACGACTCGAACGATCCAGAAGAGAACCAACCAACACCCATGGAGGTGAACGATGCCACTAGCAGCGATAGCTGACAGGCAGGTCCACGTCGACGACGAGGGCTTCATGACCGAATACGACGAGTGGGATAAAGAACTAGCGCCCACGCTCGCGGCGAACATCGGAATCGCTGAGTTGACGGACGATCACTGGGTCGTCATCGACTACCTGCGTTCCGACTTCGCAGAGAAGGGCGAGACACCGACACTGCGTCGTGTATCGACCTCAGGTGGAGTGCCTACGAAGCAGCTGTTCCAGCTGTTCCCAAAGAAGCCCGCCCGCAAGATGTCCTACATCGCTGGGCTCCCGAAGCCCGCAGGCTGCATCTAGGAAGGATGGACGATATGACCACCACCGAAGCTGCTCCCGTCATGATCCCCGATTTTGGAGACGATGACGAAGACCGAAAGATCGCGTTCGTGTGCTCGAAGGGCACGCTCGACATGGCCTACCCGGCGTTGATCATGGCTTCCGGTGCCCTCGAACAGGGCATCGAAACCCACATCTTCTTCACCTTCTGGGGTATGGAGATGATCAACAAGAAGACGATGGGAGACCTGAAGTTCACACCAGTGGGCAACACGGCAACCCATATGCCAATGGCGATCACACCGCTGCCCGGTGTGACCACGATGGCGACCAAGCGACTGCGGAAGCAGATGGAGGATCTTGACATCCCCGATGTGCCGACGTTCCTGTCGCATCTGTCTGACATGGGATGCCATCTGTGGGCATGCAAGCTCTCTGTGGACATGTTCGACCTCGAAGAGGACGACATGACCGATGACCTCAACGGAGTGCTCAACGTGAGCGACTTCATGGAGATCATCGAGGGCGCCCAGACGATGTTCATCTAGACGGAGTTTCCGGGGTTCCATTCGGTTCGGGAGCGACGAGGCCCACACATTGTCCAAGACAGTCGTCGAGGACGTGGGGCCAACGTTGCGAAGCGACGAGGCCATCGCCTACAGCAATGCCTCCAGCACCCGCAACCGGATGGGGCCCCTTTTCTTCGCTCGCTGCGCTCGCTCCAGACCCGCTCGGCTCCGCTCGATGACGTAGTACGTATTACGTATTGCGTGGTCCGAGTTCTGAGGTCTTCTGCTCAAACGCCCTTGGCGTCTATCGCTCCCTTGGCGAGCCAGAAGTCGTTGAGGGATCGCTGGATCCGGACGTACCAGATGATGTGTCCGATGAGTGGCAGAAGGAACCACAGACCCCAGATCGCGGTGATCGGGGCTTCCTGTCCATCTTCTTCGTAGAGCTTCGCTACCTCGTCGGCCATCAGGAACATCACGACGGGATATACCAGAAATGCGAAGAGCAGGAAGATTCCTCCGCCGAGGCCGTCGACCCTGTATCGCCTGAGTTCCTCGCCGTTCCAGAACGTCCACAAGAGGGTCCAGATGCCGAACGTCACGAATGCCAGCAGGATCGTGAGACCGATCGACCGCGGCTTCCCGATCTCTCTCTGGGGTACGGGTACCGATCCACTCATGTCTGGCTGGTAGTTATCCACCTTCGACTCCTAGATGTAGCGAGACTTCGTGCTGGCACCACAACGGTACACGGGAAAGGCCCGATGCTGCCCGTGGGAACGAGTGACATCATGGAGCCCTTAGGAGTCGGCGTGCATCTGCCGAACGCCGAAACGAAGGAGCCAGTGTCATGACCGTCACCGTCCACTGCGAGGTCGATACCGATGTCTCTTCGGAGGTCATCCGCGAAGCACTGCTCGATTTCACCGAGCAGCGGACGAAATTGTGGTCGCAACTCGACCCATCGACGTACAAGGTTCACTGGGTGAAGGAGACCAGCGCTGAGGTGACTGAAGGCAGCCCCCACCCCAGGGTCTGGTCGCGCGAGCACTACGACTGGTCCCATCCGACACGGATCACATGGACCGCCGTCGAGTCGAACTTCTGTCTGCCCGGGAGTCACGTCTCGATGGACCTCGCACCAAGACCGGAGGGTGGTACGACAGTCGCGGTGACCTGGGAGCGCACACCGAGCAATCTGAAGGGAAGCATGTCCATCGGCGTCGTGAGACTCGGGGGGGACCGCCTCCTCAGATGGGCTACACGTAGGTCACTGATTGAGATCGGCCAGAAGCTGGGATCCGCGTAACCAGCCAGGGGCCCGTGCAGTTATGTCACGCCTGTGACGGCATGGAGGTGCCAGGTGCCTGGTACGCCTTTCAGATCGTGAGCACCCTGATCCGTGAAGTCGATACCTGCTCCGATCACAGACTCCATGACGGTTCGGGTCACAAGGATCTCATCAGCATTGGCGGCCTCGGCAACACGAGCCCCTATGTGCACGGCGATACCGCCGAGGTCGTCGCCCAGAATCTCGACCTCCCCTGAGTGCACGCCGATGCGCACGTGCAGGCCGATGTCGGCCGTCTCCTTGCGGATCGCCGCCGCGCATCGGATGGCACGCGTCGGGCCGTCGAAGCTCGAGAGAAAGCCGTCCCCGGTCTGCTTGATCTCACGCCCTCCGAAGTGGCGGATCTGTGCTCTTGTGATCTCGTTGTGACGCTCGAGCAGTGATCTCCACTCCGTATCGCCTCTCTGCGAGGCCTGGCGGGTCGAATCGACGATGTCGGTGAACATCACGGTCGACAGGATGCGATCCGGTGACGGTATCGCCTTGCCCTTCTCGAGAAGCGCGGAGCGATAGTCCGTGAGGTACTGCTGCGAATTGGCGAGGTAGTCATGGTCAAGTCTGTTGCGGAACATGGAGACACGGAAGACCTCGGCCCAGTCGGACACCGGCATCACATAGTCATCCACTGCCTGGAAGTAGAGCGGCCAACGTTTCACATGATCTTCCGACCGGAAGAGGTTCATGCGGCTTCAGTTGAATGCCCCCGAGCCTGCCCTGGACCGGGCGAATGGCGACGGCATGTAACCAACTGCCGTCTCCGGACTGATCTCGAGTATCTCGTCGTCGAGCATTCGGATTCGAACCGTGTCGCCACAGTCCACGCATCGGGTCTCGACGACTACTTCTTGGCCCGGAAAGAGCCAGCGCACGGCCAGCGATTCCATGCCTCACTGGCCGTACCATCCCGGCACGCCATCAACGCTTATCAGATGGTGGGTAGGAACGTTGCTGAAGGGTGCCCACGACTCGATGAAGTCGGTGTCCCTCGACAGCCAATACCCAGCGATCGGTGCGGCGTTCGCAGCCTCGGTCTGAAGAACACGGGCCTCCTCCATCCCGATCCCGAGTTCGTCAGCCAACTCGGTGTAATGCGGAGCCCGCCCCGACGACACGAAGTGCTCGAGAATGGTCGTGAAGCCTCGTTGCACCAGATCCTGATCAGCCATGTAGCCCTCCCGACACGGTGTCCACCGGAGTCGAGACTACTCGCCGCCAGGCTGTCACGAGGCGTCGGAGGCTGCGATTCGATCTGGCAGAAGCCGTGGTTGCAGTAGCCGTTCGGGTTGTTCGCTAGTACGGATTCCTTCTGCGCACATGTGCCGCGATGCGTGGCGCCGCGCGATCGGAGCGTGTACGTTTGCGAATAGGCGCCGCTCGGCGCGGTAACTGTTGAGAGAGGATCAATGTGGCCAAGGACATCTGGCAGCAGTTGGAGAGCGCCGAGGATTCGACGATCGATCGAATCGTTGAGCGGCTTGAGATGCGTGGTCGCGACGATACGTTCATCGCGCTGATTGAGCGCTACCTCGACCTGATCGACATTGACTCAATTGGCATCGTGTTGGAGTTGGGCTGCGGGACTGGGGTCGTGTCGCGGGCAATCGCCGCGAGACCAAATTTTGCCGGTTCGGTTGTCGGCTCCGACTACAGCGCCCAACTCGTTGAGGCTGCCCAGCGACTCGCCCGAGCTGAAGGTGTCGGAGACATCGTCCGGTTCGAGGTAGAAGATGCACAGGCGACCCGGCAACCCAACAACACATACGACGCCGTGATACTGCACACGGTGGTCAGTCACCTGCCTGAGCCGGCCTCAGCTGTGGGCGAGGCAGCGCGAGCAGCCAAGCCGGACGGTGCCGTTGTTGTTTTCGACGGTGATTACGCGTCGCTCACGATTCACACCGGGCATCCCGATGATGAGACCGTGCTTCAGGCGATTCGGGACGTGTCGTCCGCCAATCATCACGTCATGCGATCCATGCCAGGAATCATGAAGCAGCAGTCGCTTTCGATCAAAAGCATCGATGCCTCGGTGCTCGTCGCTGCCGGTGAATCGCCTTTCTTCGGAAGCCTTGCAAGGACATACCTGCCCCTCGCTGTGGCGTCAGGGGAACTCGATCGGGACCTAGGGCGGGATTGGATGACTTCGTTTGAGGCATCCTCAGCCGCTGGAACTGCCTTTGCCTCCTGCAACTATCTCTCCTACATCGCTCAACACGACTAGCCCGGCGCACACATCGCAGGCATTCTGAACAGTCCCAGGCATCGACGAACGACAGCGTTGGCCGGCAGACTCACCTAGGCGTTGGTGGTCGCGTATTCGATCTGGCAGAAGCCGTGGTTGCAGTAGCCGTTCGGATTCTTGGCGAGATACTGCTGGTGATACTCATCGGCGTAGTAGAACGGGCCTGCGGACTCGATCTCCGTTGCGATGGATCCGAAACCTGCTTCCGAAAGACCCGCGCCGTACATCTCCTTGGAAGCGACAGCTATGTCCCGCTGCTCCTCCTTCGTCCAGTAGATGCCTGAGCGGTATTGCGTGCCGCGGTCGTTTCCCTGACCGTTCACCTGGGTGGGATCGTGCTGCTCCCAGAAGTGCTTGAGGATCTCATCGAGAGTGACGACCGATGGGTCATAGACAACGAGCGCGGCTTCGGTATGACCGGTTCCTCCTGAGCACACCTCCGCATAGGTGGGATTCTCTGTCTGTCCGCCCTGGTACCCGGCAGCGGTCGTGATAACCCCTGGCAAGTTCCAGAAGACTCGCTCGGAACCCCAGAAACATCCCATTCCGAATGAGATGACCTCTGAGCCCTCGGGGAACGGCGGCTTCATCGATGAGCCGTTCACGTAGTGGATTGCGCTGATCTGCTCCTCTTCAGGACGACCGGCGATTGCAGTATCTGCGGTTGGCATCTTTCGTGTTCTCCTTCGAAACCTGATGGTGAAACGCTACCCGGCCGACACGCGTTCCATCTTCTTTGTGGCAACCGCCATGACCTCGGTAGGTTGACTCTATGAAAGACACCTTCGATGGCCTTCGAACCGCAGTGCGTAAACGCGGCTCCGCAGCATTCCTTCTCGCTGCGGTGGTTCTCGGTGTTCTTGTTGGCTTTGCAACTGCAGTACTCGCATGGATGATCGAAGCCGTAGAGGTCTTCACCGTGAACTTCGCCACATGGTCGACTCTGGAGCGAGCGGTGTTCCTGGTGACGATCCCGGCCGCGCTGACCATCTCATGGGCCCTCAACCGAAAGTGGGGCCCTGGCGTCTCAAGCGGCGGCGTCACCGAGACGATGGTTGGTCTGAGCCTGCACGGAGGCTATCTGCCGACGAGAGTGGTGCCGGCCAAGCTGCTCGCCACGGCAGTAACTCTCGGCGCCGGAGGCTCCGGTGGCCGTGAGGGCCCGATCGCTCTCATTGGTGCAACGATCGGCTCTTCGCTTGCCAGGTACACGAACTTCGATCACGACAAGATCAGAAGCCTGGTGGCTGCAGGCGCCGGAGCAGGTATCGGGGCGAGCTTCAACGCACCGATAGCTGGCATGTTGTTCGCGATGGAGGTGATCCTCGGTTCCTTTGCGATTCGGCACCTCAACGCAGTCGTCATCGCATCGGTGGGAGCCGCCGTCACGAGCCACATCCTCCTCGGAGACGAACAGTTCCTGACGGCGCCAGCGCACGCACTTGGAGCACCGAGTGAGCTCGTCCTCTACGTCGGGCTCGCCGGTATCGCCGTCGCTTTCGGCCTCCTGTACTTGAGGGCGCTCGATCTCGGTGCGCGTTACCGTCTTCCGGCGGCGTTCCCAGGCTGGATGTTCCCTGTCGTGGCTGGCCTCATCGTTGGTGCGATCGGGTTGGTCGCACCAAATTCGCTCGGCACGGGTCACAGGTACCTGTCAGAACTCCTCGCCCTCGAGGACAGTGGCGGATTCGTCTGGTACGCCCTCGGTGCACTGGCCCTGGCGAAGATCGTCACCTCCGTGTTCACGAGGTCCGGTGGCGGCTCGGCCGGCACGTTCATGCCGAGCCTGTTCATAGGTGGCGCGGTCGGCGCCGGCTTTGCGATCTTGATCGACCCAATCTGGACTGGAACCACCCTGAAGCCTGGTGCGTTTGCGATCGTCGGGATGGCGGCTGTGTTCGCAACCATCGCCAGAGCACCCATGACGTCGGTCATCATCATGTTCGAGCTCACAGGCAACTACGAACTCGTCCTGCCACTCATGCTCGCCGCTGCTCTGGCCACCTACGCCGGCGAGCGAATCCATCCGGCAAACGCATACACGATCCCGCTCAAGCGCAAAGGCATAACCCTGCCGAAGAGCGAGGACATCGACCTTCTCGACACCGTGTTCGTGAGCACGGTGATGCAGCCGCTCGACGGTGCTCTTCACCCATGGACAACGCTCGCCGAGGCGGCAGAGTTGTTCGACAGTTCCACTCACCATGGAGCAGCGGTGCTGAGCGACCGCGACCATCTGGTCGGAATACTGACACTTGCCGATATCGCGCGCGCTGGAGGGCCGTCACTTTCAGTGACCGTCTCCGAGGCTATGTCCGGTGATGTGATCACGGTGACCCCTGATGTCCCGGTCTCGATCGCGCTGACGCGAATGGCGTCTCTCGGCGTCGGAAGGCTTCCGGTCGTCTCCGAATCGGACCCGAGGCACGTCGTCGGGATGTTCCGACGCGAATCTGTCGTCAAGGCCTATGAGTCTGCGTTGTCCATGTCCAAGGGCAGGGAGCTGTACAGGGAACGGAAGCGGATTCGCACCCAGCCGGGAGCCGACTTCTTCGAAGCCACCGTTCGTGAAGGGTCCCCGATCGCGAACGCGTTGGTATCGGAAATCGCCTGGCCTGAGCACAGCGTGCTTGTGTCCATCCGCAGAGGAACCAACGTGCTCGTGCCTCACGGCAAGACATCGATTCGCGTCGGAGACGTGATCACCTCGTTCGGCAGCCCGACGGCGAACCGCGGCTTCTCGAAGCTGACAGAGCCCGGGCCGAGCGGCGATCTGGAGTAGCCAGATGCTTCGGAACCAGCGCAAGAGTCGGTACATTTCTCAGTCATGACCGCATCTCACCGGATCACACCGGTCATCCTCTCTGGCGGAATCGGCGCAAGGCTCTGGCCAGCGTCACGACGGCTGCAGCCGAAGCAGCTCCTGCCGCTCGTCGACGACCGCACGATGCTGAGAGCGACGATCGACAGGGTTGCCGCGCTCGACTCTGTCACACAGCCGATCGTTGTCACGAACGGTCTCCACGCGGCGGCGATTCAGAATGAGCTCGCGAGCGCATCCCAGGCCGAGGCGACGCTGATCCTCGAGCCCATCGGCCGCAACACGGCGCCCGCGATCGCTGTCGCTGCTCTCGAAGCAATGGGACAAAAGGACGACCCTCTGTTGCTTGTCCTCCCGTCCGATCACACGATCGCGAACGAGGAAGCCTTCGCCTCCGCGGTCCGATATGCCGCAGAGGCAGCAGAATCAGGATTCCTGGTGACCTTTGGAATCTCCCCTGAGAGGCCCGAGACCGGATACGGCTACATCAGGCTTGGAGCACCGATCACGGAACACGTAATGCGCATCGATGAGTTCAAAGAGAAGCCAGATGCAGAGACCGCTGCCGCGTACCTTGGGTCCGGGGACTACCTGTGGAACTCGGGGATGTTCCTGTTCAAGGCGTCGACGTACTTGAACGAACTCGGGGCGCACGATCCGGCCATGGCCGACCTCGCGAGGCAGGCATGGGAAGGCGCAAAGCGCCAGGGACAGCAGATCCTGCTCGACTCCGACTCGTTCGGTCGGATCAAAGGGTCGTCCATCGACTACGCCGTGATGGAACGCACCACGATGGCAGCTGTGGTCCCCACTGATCCAGCGTGGAACGATGTCGGTTCTTGGGCATCACTCTGGGACATCGCAGAACGGGATGAGGATGGGAACGCCATGACCGGAGACGTGCTGGCCGTAGACGTTCACGACTCCTACGTGAGAGCGGGAGACCGCCTCGTGGCGGTCGTCGGAATCGAAGACGCCATTGTCGTCGACACCCCCGATGCCGTGCTCGTGACCTCCCGAGACAGGGCTCAGGATGTGAAGCAGATCGTGGATCGCCTCGCGTCTGAACATCGGCAGGAACTCGAAACCGATGGCACCGAACTGAGGGGCTGGGGTGGCTTTCGAACGCTGACCTCAGGCCCCGGCTACAGAGTCCTACATGTTTGGCTTGACCCGGGGCAGAAAACGTCGATACAAGTACACGATGAGAGAAGTGAGCACTGGCAGGTGCTTCGCGGTGTCGCTCGGGTGACCGTAGACAGCGCGACCATGGACGTTCCGCAGATGGAGTCTGTGTACATTCCGCCAGGGAAGTCTCACATGCTTGAAAACGAAGGAAACGAAGTGTTGGAGGTGATCGAAGTGGACGTTGACGTGCAGATGAACGAGGGCACCATCGCCCGATTCTTGGAGGACCATGGGATCGGGGGGGACGACCGATGACCCCGCTGATCATCTTTGTGGCTGTCGTGGCGTTGATCGTGTGGGGCGTCATCGCGTCGAAACGCACATCCGAGAGCAAGAAGGAAGCGATGGCCGACCTCAAGCTTCAGCAGGAACAGATCGAACCCTTCGACATCCACTCTCTTGTCACCGACGAGATCGCGGACCTCGAACTTCGCTCGATACCCGGGGCGACAGGCATCCCAGCGTCTGTTCTGCTCAAGACATGGAAAGACAACATCGAGACAGCCAACGGTTGCCCCTCGCGTGATCTCCTGAGCTTCGTGGTCACGCCCGGCCTCGATCCGTCGGAGGCACTCGACTCGGATGTAACGCTCGTTTGCGACGCCGACACGATCGCCGCTCAAGACGCACCAGCCGAGGACCAGCCAGCCAAGGAAACTGAGACACAGGAAGTCCCCGACGATCACGACTCGAAGTAGTCGATGACATCGCGGACGATCGCCGTCTTTGGCGCGTCAAAAACTCAGCCAGGTGAGGCGTACTACGAGGAAGCCCGCCTGTGTGGCCGTCTGCTCGCCGGAAGTGGCTACCGCGTCGCGACCGGCGGATATGCCGGGACCATGGAGGCGGTTTCGATGGGTGCCAGGGAGGCGCAGGGCGAGGTTCTCGGCGTGACCGCGCCGACCGTATTCCTCGACCGCTCGATTGCAAATCCTTATCTGACCGACGAGCAGCCAGAGACGAGCCTCACGTCACGGATCGGGTCGCTCGTTGAGCACACGGACGGGGCCATTGCTCTTTGGGGGAGCCTCGGAACCGCTGCTGAGCTTGTCGTTGCGTGGAACGTCTCGTACGTCTCACAGTTCTCGACCGTGAGACGCAAACCCCTCATCGCCGTTGGGGAGCCATGGGCGAGCCTGATCCCCCACCTCGAGTCGACCCTCGACACAGAAGCTGGCCTTGTGACACTCGCTGACGACGTCCAGATCGCCGTCGAACTGCTCAACACAACGCTGACTCAGGGGTAGCGCTCTACTCGGCTAGAGATTCCTCGGAATCTGGCCGTCTCCCCCATTCGGAGACGACGATTCCAACCATGATGACCGCGATACCGGCGGCAGCCACCAGCCGTGACTGTGACCTCAGGGACACCGCCAAGGCGTCGTAGAGATTGCCTATCAAGATCTCCACCTGCGGATCATCCGCGATCCCGATGCTCAGATTCCTCCCACCAGGCACGAGCCATGATGTCGAGAGCGCAGCGAGCGTCACCGCCGACCCGACCATGACGAGCGAGAACCGCCGCGGACGACTCAGGGACACGATCAGGAAGACCAGAGCGAGGGCGACGATGGCCGCCGCGATCGTGGTGAAGCGGGCAACCGCGACATAGGGAGATGCGTCTGGGAGTTCGTCTGCATCGATGATGGCGACCGAGTCGAAGAAGTCCGTGGGGATCAGCGCATCGAGTTCCGGGGCGATCACTCGAAGCGGAGCACGCACGAGATCCTCGATCGAGGTCAGATCGCTCTGAATCGCCCCGTCGTCGCCGTCGATGATCGTTGCATGAAGAAGCACGCCCACGTTCGTGAGCACGACCTCGAACTCCGGGGTCTCAAGGATCGCTGCGAACAGCTCGATGAGCGGATCCTCAAGCAGCAGAACGACAGGCCTATCGACTGCGAGTTCGTCCACGATGATCTCGGCAACCGCGATACGAGATGACTCCGTCCGCAGGGAAGAGACGGTCGTCTCGACGAACGTCTCGGTGTCGACGATGTTCCGGTTCACCCAGATGCCCATGTTGACCACGTACAGCATCAGCGCCAGCAGCAACGTTGCGAACACGATGGTCAACCGCCGCATGATGGCCACGGACTCTCCTTGATCGAATCCGAGACTACCGCCCGCTCGACACCGGTCTTCAGACCGAGTTCGGGAAATCATCCCGTACGTTGGGCTTGTACCTCGTGGCGCGGTCCGTATCTTGAAATCAAGATGCATGGCACCGTGCGCGTCGCTCTCCTCTTGTTCCTGCTGGCAGGAACCGGCTGCACCACGACCGAAACCACCCCCGCAACGACACCCACCAGCATCGCTCCGGTGACGACGGCTGTGCCCGGCACGGTCGTCACCACGACAACATCGACCACGGTCACCACGACCACTGCCACCACAACAACAGTTGACCGACTCACAGAGATCGCAGCGATCTTCGAGGACCTCGAGAGACGCCGGCTCCAAGCCATCTTCGACCAGGACGAAGAGGCGTTCCGTGCCGTCCACGCCAACAAGGAATACCTAGAGGAGAGTCTCGTCGTGCTCGATCTGGCTCAAGTGTCCGATCCGAGTGGCAACTTCCGACAAGTAGCAATCGCGCTTATAGCCGACGAGGAGGACTGTGTCGCCGCGACTTTGCAACGCGACTACGAGGGGGTGCTCGCTACCGGAGCCGAGACCTCAAAGACCTATGTCGCATCCCTCGTGAACGGTGTGTGGGGTCTCGCGTGGGTCGGAGAGGGGTGGGCATGCGACGGGCCGCATCCGCTGTCTTAGCAATCGCCGTAGCGGGCCTCTGGTTGACTTCGGCCGTGGTGCCCGCACTAGGCGGGGATTGCTGGTTCGACGAAATGGATGGCCAACTCCAGTGCGAGGAATCCGGCGGCGGGGGAACCCCCTCCGAACAGACACCAGCGCCTACGCCGCGCGTTGGCAAGCGGTACGTCCATCTGACCACCCGGGCTGGTGTTGGCGACTGCTACTACTGGTCGAATACGGCTGGCGGACTCGATGCGTGGGATTCTGCGAACGATCCGGCGATCATCAACATCGTGCTCCGAACACCCGAGTGCCCGGTGAACGCAGCACCGCTCGTGGATGCCGAAGAGACGGCGTGGGCGATTTTCAGATCGTGGCCGCTCGCCGCACCCCAGGTCTCGCTACAGCCAGCCGGTGCAGGCATCACGGGACTGCCGACGTACCTCGCAACGCCAACTCCCACTTCCATCTCACACACCGAACTTCTACCCGATGGAAGAACACTCAGGGTGCGTGCGCACATCGAGCATCTCGACGTCAGCTGGGGAGACAGTTCGCTTGTGCGGTACCAACCGGCCGGTGCCCTCCCGTTCCCAAGTGGCTCGGTGACGCACACATACCTGCTCAAGACGTGCAGCAACGAATACAGGAACAACCACCCATCAGGTGGCCTGTGTCACCCAACACACGACCGGTACCAGATCACGGCGACCTTCTCATGGCTCGCAGAGTTCACAACAAACGGCGCATGGAACGAACTCGGAACACTGACCCGAACCACCTCCACCAACTACCCCGTAGAAGAAGCCCGCGGCGTCTCGGTCCCGTAGAGACGTCTCGACAAGTGCGCAAGCCCCGGGATTCCTGGTCTGTCAGCGCGCGCAGCGAAGCGGGTCTGTCGTCTGTTGTGTGTCAGCGAGGTCTGCCGAGCGGGTCTGAAGCGAGCGCAGCGAGCGCTTAGATCAGATCCTGTTCGCGGATTCCGAAGCTTGGGTGGCGGAGTCTGCAGAGTGCGAGCTTCTCGAGTTGGCGGATGCGCTCGCGGGTCAGATTGAACTCTTCGCCAATCTCTTCGAGCGTCCGCGGGATTCCGTCGTAGAAGCCATAGCGAAGCGCAAGGATCCGCCCCTCACGGGTCGGGAGCCTGTCGATCGACTTCCGCAGCGAGTTCGCGATGTCGAGTTCCTCTGTCACCTTGACGGGATCGACGGCATCTTCGTCTTCGATGAAGTCACCGAGTTGAGCACCGTCCTCACCGATGGGTTGTTCGAGTGAGACCGTGTCGGCAACTGCCAGGGCCAATTCGACCTTCGTCACCTCGACGCCGGCTTCCTCAGCGATCTCTTCTGGCTTCGGGTCACGTCCGAGTTCGGCTTTGAGAGACGCTTGCGCGGCACGGACCGCAGCGAGCGTGTCATGAAGATGTACAGGTATGCGGACTGTTCTCGACTTGTCAGCGATCGCTCTTGTGATGGCCTGGCGAATCCACCACGTGGCGTACGTCGAGAATTTGAAACCTTTGCGCCAGTCGAACTTCTCGACTGCACGGATCAGGCCGAGGTTGCCTTCCTGGATGAGGTCGAGGAAGTCGATGCCAGACGTGTTCGCATACCGCCTTGCGTTTGCGACGACCAGCCTGAGGTTCGCTGTAAGGAACGCGTCCTTGGCTTCCATCCCCCGCCGGACCTGACGTCTGAGCAGGATCTCCTCTGACCGCGTCTTGAAGTCGCCGGTCTCGAGGCGTTCACTGGCGGCCTGACCGCCTTCGATCTTCTGGGCGTAATCGACCTCGTTCTCGGCCGTGAGAAGGTCGAATTGGCCGATGGATGTGAGGTACTGGGAGACGAGATCGGTGGTGAGTCGCCCCCGGTCATCTGTGAGTTTGGAGCGTTCGCGGTCCTTGAGGCTGCGACTGAGCGTGTCGCGGTCCATCCGCTCCTTCGCCTCTTCGCGCTCGCGTTGCGCCTTGTTGACGATGGCCTTTCTCGGCTTTGAACCTGTCGTCATCCAACACCCTCCACCAACGTCGACGGGAATCCCCCGCGGGCAACGAGATCAGAAGTTTCGAAACACTCGGATCCGCCCGACCAAGGCGTGCTACCCAATATCACACAGGCTCTCCCGTTTGTGAACCCACTATCTCCTCGGCGGAAGGTATCGAACCCAGCGGATTACCGGCACGTGGGGCTGGCAGAAGACGTCAGACCACAGACCACAGAGATCCGAAGCCCGAAGTCCGACCAGAGGAGGCAGGCGAGCGAACACGGCTTAAGGAACTGTTCACCTCGGAATCGGAACGTTTGGTCACAGGGTGCAGTTTCATCTGTGAGGACACCTCGACACGGGAAGATTGGGAGTGGAAGTGAACTGGATCAAAACACATGCGCGCATCGCCGCCGGAGTCGCCGCCGCCGGACTCGCAGGGCTTGTCTTTCTCGTCGTGTGGTTTCAACCTCAGACGGCGTTCATCGACGACGTCGTAAACGACACGATCCCCGTCGTGGCATCTGAACAGCTGGCTTCAAGCGACGACGGAGGTCAGACGACGGACGACGGAACAGAGGCAGAGTCGGAAACACCGCAGGCCGATCCTGCCGAGCCGGATGAGCTGGAAGAAGAGATGGGTGACGAGATGGAGGATGCGGAGGAGGCTGTAACCGAGCCCGCTGCCGGCGAGGTACCGCCGTCCTTCCCGCTCACCCTCGGCGAGGGAGCCTTCATCGACTTGGCGCACACAGGCACCGGAGCCGTCAAGGTCATCGAACTCGAGGACGGAACTCGCATTCTGAGATTCGAGGACCTCGACGTGCTCAACGGCCCCGACCTGCGGGTCATCCTGTCACCGTCAGCGCTCGTTGAAGACGACGGCGCATACGACGACGGAGTGTTCTTCGACCTTGGTCCACTGAAGGGGAATAAGGGAAACCAGAACTACGAGATCCCGCCAGAGATCGACCTCGACGACTTCGCAACGGTCGCCATCTGGTGCCGCAGGTTCAACGTATCGTTCAACGCGGCTCCGATCGGATCCTGACAGAGGACCACAGGCCTCAAACCTCAGACCATGCGCGTAGGATTGGGGCACCGAGGAGGTAGATGTGGATCGGGAGAAGACGCTTGCATTCATCGATCAGTTCACTGCAATGGCTGCTGGTGCTACGACGATCGGCCTCCTCGCCGTAGCAGACCGAACAGGGCTGCTCAGGTCCATGGCACGAAAGCCAGCCCGAACCGTTGACGCGATCGCGGTGGATGCAGGACTCGATCGCCGGTACACCCGTGAGATTCTCTCCGGACTCGTCGCGGCCGGCGTGATCGACTACTCACCGGCCGATGCCACGTTCGAGCTGAGCGACGAGCACGCCACCGTCCTGGCCGACGATTCTTCTCCGTACTCGATGACGGGTTGGCTCGACATGCTTCCTGCCGCCCTCGACCACACGGATGAGATCGCTGCCGTCGCGACCAGTGGCGGAGGCGTCCCCTTCTCCTCATATGGGGACCGGATGGTGCGAGGCATAGATCGAGCCAGCACACCGTCGACGACGATCCTGCTCACGCGGAGATGGCTGCCGACCATGCCCGACGTGGTGGAGCGACTGGCCGCCGGAGGGCGGATCGCGGACGTCGGCTGCGGTTCAGGGTCCGCCGTCAGAGCAATGGCTCTTGCCTATCCCGATGCACTCGTCGTCGGCTTCGACATCGACGGACCGTCAATCGAGCGGGCGATCGCTGGCACATCCGAGTCGAACGCATCATTTATCGTTGGCAGCTCAGATGCGATGACAGACCACGGACCGTTCGACCTGGTGACGCTCTTCGACGTTGTCCATGACCTTGCAGACCCGCTGGGTGTGCTGCACCAGGTCCGCGAATCTCTGTCCGGCGACGGAGTCATGCTCATGATGGAGCCGAGGATCGCCGCCGACCTTGAGGACAACATCAACGATCGCGCGGCTCTGCTGTACGGGATCTCGACGTTCCACTGCATGACCCAGTCGCTCGCCCACGACGGAGCAGGCCTCGGCGCAGCCTGGGGACCGGCAGCTGCCGAAGAACTCTGCCGCGCCGCAGGCTTCACGTCGTTCGAGGAGCTACCCATCGAGAACCCGTTCTCAGCGTTCTTTCGCGTCGAGTAGTCCCAGCCAGGATCGGAGTTCGGTTCTCGCCTCCGGGTTGATCTCCCCAAATCCCAGTGGTTATTGGGGTTCGCCGTATCCTTTCGAACCATGACACAGACCTCGTCGAGCCTCCCTGTTTGCATCCATTGCGGCACTCCCAGACCAGCAGATGAGACCCAATGTCCGTCGTGCGGGAAGCCGTGGATCGACGTTCTCGTCGCGGACGTGCCGCCCGTCGTGCCGCCTGTTGTGCCGCCTGCCGAGCCCGCTGCTGCACCGGTCAATGCAGCCGTCGCTGCCGCAGCCACAGCCGAGCTGGTCACGGGCGATGACGACCCACCCCTGTCGCCACACGACACAGGCGAATTCGGACTCGACGAATGGACGCTGCCACCCGAGCCACCGAAGAATCGACCGCTCTGGCTGATTCCCGTTGTTCTCGTCTTTGCCGTCTTGGGATTCTGGGCGTACGTTTACTACGCCGACTCAGGGACATCAACAACGACCGTCGTCGCTGAACCATCGACGTCAACGTCCACTGCACCATCTGCCACAACCACAGTGGCAGCACTGGCGACCGAATCGACGACTACCACCGCTCCGCCAACGACCACGACGACGCTCCCCTATCCATCTGCCGCAGCATGGGAAGAGTCAGGTCAGGGGATCTCGACGGCCCTCCTCAAGATGAAGGCCTCTGGGCTCGGCCCGATTGACATCGGCAGCTCACTCGCCGACGTGAGCGGCCAGCTCGTAGCGAGTCTCGGCCCGGCGGAGTCAGCGGGCGACGCCGACTTGTGCCAGCCTGAAGAGGCGTACTGGCTGCAGTGGGGACCGCTGAGAGTGATCTTCGACGGATGGGAG
This sequence comes from uncultured Kiloniellales bacterium, assembly GCA_964196275.1. Lineage (GTDB taxonomy): Bacteria > Actinomycetota > Acidimicrobiia > Spongiisociales > UBA5794 > UBA5794. Next base: position 29,754 of record CAXMSN010000067.1, read on the forward strand.
CCCACCTCCACCTTCGTCGGCTACCAATACGCCGAAGCCGATGCAGGCGAGACGAACGTCCCACTCACGACCCTGTCCGGGCTACGACTCGCAGATACCGTCGCTGAACTACAGGCGACCTACAACTTCTACACGGTGACCTTCGAGGTCATCGAAGGCCAGGACTATTTCCGCCTGGTCGACGGCGGGGAGCTATTGCTGTGGGGCCCTGTCTCAAGTACCGACCCCACCGGTACAGTTCTCGGGATCTACTCACCGTCGCCTTGCCCGGCGAGCTGAGACCGCTGCCGACACAAACCATGACTGAGACAGAGCGATGACCGACACCGCAGAACCAGTACCAGCGAAACGGCCAAGGCGTAGATTCCTGACGGCCGCCAACTTCGCATTCGCTGCGACCTCGATCGTGATATTCATCGTCATCGCGTACGCGACCCGATCGAACATCGGAGTTATCGGTGCCGCGATGATCGGCACAACAGCTGGCGCTGTCGTGTGGTGGGTGAGCACATCTATGGCTACACGGAAGCGGAAGAAAGAGTCGCTTGGCGATGTGCCGCTACTCGGCGCGATCCCGGCGCATGACGCAGCGTCCGCACCGGCCCTTGGCGACTCAGATACCTCCGGGGCATATGCAAAGGTCGCTGCTGCACTTGAGGGAGAGACCAACGGACGTGTGCTTCTCGTTGGCTCGGCAGAACCACGTCAGGGCGCTACGACCGTTGCGATGAACCTGGCGATCTCGGCAGCCAAGTCCGGGCGCCGGATCGTTCTCATTGATGGCGATGCCGACCAGTCCGGCGTCTCCCGGTTCATGGCGTCAGGTGTGTCGCCAGGGATCACCGACATCGCCACAGGAGAAGCCACCATCTCGGACGCGGCACGCATGTGGGCCGTCGATGACAAGACCATGTTGCCAGTCGTCCCTTCAGGCGAGCCGATCACCGACGTCGTGAGTCTTGGCGGCATCCATCTTTCGGACGCCGTCGAAGCGATGGCCGAGCGAGCCGACGTCATCCTCATCGATGTGCCGCCTGCGATGACCTCTGAAGCCACGAAGCATCTGGCCGCTCACGCGGACGGCACGATCCTCGTCGTTGCCAAGGACGCCGATGCTGGGGTCGTGGCAGAGGCGGAAGCCAAGTTCTCAGACATCGGCGCGCCGGTTCTCGCCTACGTCGCGATCGGGGCAGACAAACTGCTAACACCGCTTGCGATGCTGTGGAAACCGATTGCGTTGCGGGTAGCGGTCGGCTCCATCGTGCTCCTTGCCGTCTTCACTGCCATCACGGGGGCCCAACTTCTCGATTCCTGGAACCGCATCGAGCGAGCGGAGTTCGATCTCTCCGATGCCAGAGCGATCCTCTCCGACGGCGCCATCACGACCACAACTACGACCGTCGACACCAGTCCCTCGACGACAGCCGCTGATCCGACAGGAACGACGACGACAACACCGCTCGTTGAACTCCCGGACGAGCCCTATCGCACAATTCTCCTGATCGGGGGAGACGAAGACTCCGGCGCTAGCGATGTGATCCTGTACCTCGTCATGCCGACCAACGGAGCAGCCCCGTTCATGATGTCGTTCCCGCGAGATCTCTACGTCGATAACCCGTGTGCCGGTGGAAAGAGCAGGATCAACTCCCTGTCACACGGATGTCGGAGGAAGGGCATCAATGGAGGAACGCTCCTCTCGGTTCAGGTTTCCGAGATGACCGGTATCGATGTCGACCATTTCGCAGAATTCACCTTTGATGGATTCGCAGACATCATCGACACGGTCGGCGGCGTGGAGATCTGCGTCGGTGAGTATGACGTGCGCGACTTCCCCGAGGCGAAACTCGAGTTGCCTGCAGGGTGCAATATCGCCACGGGCACCGAGGCCCTGTCGTGGGTCCGGTCTCGGCACACGCAGATCTTCAAGGATGGCAGTTGGCGCAGCATGCCTGGCGCTGGTGACCTCATGAGAAATGTCCGCCAACAGGACGTCCTGTTCGCGATGGCAACGAAACTCAAAGCCTTCGACTCGCCGCAACAGTTGACTCAAACCGTCTCGAGTGTCGCCGATACGTTCATCCTGAGCGACACGCTCGACCTTCCTCGCGCGGTCAGCCTTGCCTGGCTAATACGCAGCCTCGATCTGGAGGACATCAATCGCCTCGTGATCCCGGTAAGACTCACCAGGTCGCCGAACGACCAGTCGATTCTCAAGGCGAACGTGACGATCAAGGAAGTGATCGCCGCGGTGTACGGCGACACGCTCCCGCTCGAAGTTCGGTAGAGCCGATGGTCAGCGTGGTCGGGACACAGTGTCATACAATGGCACGAACGGCAAGAGGACACCAGCGGTGAGCGACCCACGCGACCCAACTCAAAACCCACCTGGGTGGACCGATCCATATTCGGATCTGGTCGACACCGGCGGCGTCCCACCTCTGGTGCCAGGGCAGCCTCAAACAAGTCCAAACGGCCAGCCTCCAGGCTCACCACTCCTTACCGGCCTGATCATCGGTCTGCTCCTTGTGGCTCTCTCCGTCGCTGTGTTCCAACTGTTCGGAGCCGAAGACGATGGAACAGCTGCTGGAACGACGACCACCACCACAGAGGGGACCTCAACCACCACCACAGAGGGGACCTCAACCACGACGTCGTCAACGACCACGCTGCCAAGCACAGATCCTTACCCACCCGTCGAACCACCGATCCTCGCCGAGGACTTCAAGCTGATGACAGACGGCCTGAGGATCAACGACAACGACATCAAGGATCTCATCTTCGGAACGGAGGCAGACCTTGCAGTCGGACGCCTCGTGGCGTCGTTCGGACCTGCCACCCAGGACACGGGATGGCAGACATCCACGGGGCAGTACGGCGTCTGCGCCGGAGACCTCGAGCGAGTCGTCATATTCGATACATTCGCTGCCATCGTCACGAAGTCCGGTGGGCAGGAGATCTTCAACGGCTACCGCAACGACCTCACCTCTGGCGGCGGACTCGGCACGGATCCCGCTTCGATTGAGACGCTCAGCGGCCTCGTCATCGGAGACACGGTCGAAACGATGCAGACCATCTACGAAAGCCAGCGAGTCGTCTTCGGAACCGATCCGAAGCTTGGTCCGATCTACGAAGTGAATAGCGCGGCATCCGGTATCCAGCTCCTCTGGGGCCCCGTCGAAGGCGAGGACAATACCGACAGGGTCATCGGGATCTACGCCCCAGATGTCTGCAATCGATAGGGAAACATCGATGACCGTGATGCAAGTAGAGTTCCGCCCATGAAGCCGAGCTACACGACGTCGCTGGTCATCGGGTCCGTCCTGGGCCTCGTCATGGGTGTCGTCCTTGCGACATACATCGCGGCAACCGGTGGCGTTCCGTCCCTGATCGTCGAACTCGAAGGCGCAGACGTTGTACCGACTATCGCTCCTGCCGCATCGGCGATGTGGATCACCGTGATCATCGCCGGGCTCATCGGAGGATGGATCCTCGCCGTCGGTACCAAGGCGATCGCCAGCGTCATCGAGCCGGGGGGCGACACAGCGTCGGTCACCCTGGTCGGAACCATCGGTGCGGTTGTCGGGGCCACCGTTGCTGTCGTCGTCATGCCTCTCGGGATCACGATCTTGGGCTCCGTCACAGACGGCCTAGCCATCATCGGCGTCGCCGATCTGATCGTTCTCGCTGCGATCACAGGCTTAGTCGCTGGCGGTGCCGTGGTGTGGTTGTCGTACGTTCTGGCCCGCCAGCCACAACACGTCGAGGACACAGACCTTCTCGCCGCCTAGAGATTCAGCGGCCGTCCAGGTTGCGACCTATCCATGCTGCCTTATCCGTGCCGCCTTATCCGTGCCGCCCTATCCGTGCCGCCTTACCCACTGTGTTCGTGCACAGAATCGGCATCTGCGTGCTCGATGAGGACCGCCATCTGCTCGCCGTATGCACCCGCTTCGAAGGTCACGACAACGCGCTGACCGGTGACGACGTGATCTCGAAGGTGTGAAAGCGGACCACCGTAGAACAGGAGCCCGGGCGTCGGCTTGAAGAAGTGGCTCTTGCCTTCTGAGTCCATGATGACAAGGGACACAACAGCCGTCAGATCGCCGGTGACCTCGGTCACGATGCCTTCAACGGCGTTCGGCTCAACCGAATCGTCGGATGCGCAACCAGACACGATCAAGAGGGCCGCGATCACGCCGAACAGAAGCGTCACCCTTCGGTAGCTCACTTCACGAATCGGCAAGGATCGCCTCAAGCTCTCCATCACCAAGCACGCCTTCGATCCTGGCGATGACAACACCATCCTCATCCATCACGAAGATCCACGGCTCAGACGGGAGGCCGAACTCCACAACGGCGGGAACGAGGTGGTCTACATCGGGGGCGAAGCCCTCTTCGTTGAAACCTTCGTACACCTCGATATGGATGAAATTGACGTCGGAGGTCGTGGCCAGGATCTCCTTCGCTTGGTTCACGAGAGGGCCACACGTCGCAGACACGCAGTACGCGGGCGTCGCGAACAGCACGACCGTTTTCTGGCCGTTCTCCAGCAGGTCGTCGAGCGATGACTCGTACAGCACTGGCAGCGGTTCCGCATCTGTCGTGAGGTCCTCGATCGGTCGATCAGCCAGGGTTGGCGTCTTCACCCTTGGCGCCGGTTCCCCTATCGCAACGGTCTGCGGCTCAGCTTGGACATCGATCAGGAAGGGCTCGGTGTCTTCCCCCGTCGAGATCGTGAAGTCGATCTCCCATAGACCGGCACGATCGAACGGGACGTAGGCGCGATACAGACCGATGGATCCAGGGACGATCCACGTGAAGATCGCATCGGCCTTGATCTTGTTGTCCGGCGCCTCGAGTGAATGGGCCACGAGCGACACGCTCTCCTCAGGCGATCCACGGCGAGTCCCATTGATCTCGTTGACCCCGAACAGCAGCCGATCGTCGCCGACGGCGGGATCAGTGGACGCCCGGATACCGATGAGAACGTCTCCACTTTGCGGCTGTGCAGGCTGATCGTCAGACGAACATGAGGCGAGAACGAAGGCAAATGCAAGACCTGCGGCGACGATGCGTTTCATGGCGAGAACGGTAGGTGCCGGCGCTACATACGACACATCACACCCCTACATGTCGCCCGTCGGTTATGGGGCCGCTGAGCTGTCCGATCCGAACGAATTCCAGACGTCCGATACGGCATCGATGAACTCGCCGCCAGCCCACACCAACAGCAGAAAGAAGAGAAGGAGAACCAACGCGGTGCCGATACCTCGGACCCACCCGATCCACGACTCCTTCTCGGCAAAGATCGAGTTCCACATCTCGCCGACAAGTCCGATGCGTGGCTCTCTCTCCGGCTTAACGGCTGGGACGACCGGGGTCTCTTGAGAGGTGGCAACCGGTTGCTCGACGGTGGTGAACTTCTTCTCCTCGACGTCGTCCACCACGGATACGTTCGCGTCCGCCAGATCTGGCCTCCGTTCCTCCAACGCAGAAACATCCACATCGAGTGCGGCTGCCAATTGCGGGACCACCGCCGTTGCCGGGGCTACCTCGTCACGCTCCCATCTCCTCACCGACGACGGTGATCGGCCGATGGTCGCGGCGAGTTGGCCGAGCGACAGTCCCTGCTGGAGTCTCGACTCGCGGATGAACCGGCCCATGGAGGTTGCTTCGTTCATGAGACGCAGGATATCCGCAATCTCCAGTTCGGCAGGCACCGACTTCCCCTAATGTGATACCAACACGAAAGGATCCCCATGCCAGCTGATGTCTCAACACTCGCGGAGCTGTACTCACAGAGCGTCGCCGCCTTCCCTGATAATCCTCTTTTCGGAAACCGCACGCCTGACGGGACATGGGAGTGGATGAGCTATCGCGAGTTCGGCGAAGCGATCGACAAGGCTCGCGGCGGACTCCAATCGCTTGGTGTCACCAATGGTGACCGCGTCGCGATCATCTCGGACAACAGGACCGAATGGGCCGTTGGCGCATATGCCGCATACAGCCTCGGCGCCGCCTGGGTGCCGATGTACGAAGCCCAAACGCAGAAGGACTGGAAGTTCATCCTCAAGGATTCAGGCGCCAAGGTCCTGTTCGTAGCAACAGACGGTATCCGTGCCCAGATCGAAGAGATCCAGGGCGAGATCGAGTCGCTTGAGTCGGTCATCGTGATCGACGATCCGGCTGGAGGCAAGGCGATCGATTACACCGAGCTCCTCGCCCGTGGTGCGGCCAACCCTGCTGGTTCAGCCGTTGTGAAGCCGAACGATCTGGCCGGACTCATCTACACGTCAGGTACCACCGGGAATCCCAAGGGCGTGATGCTGTCCCATGCGAACATCACCTCGAACCTCAATGCGCTGTCGGTGATCTTCCCTCTTGAGGAAGAAGACCGCTCCGCATCGTTCCTCCCATGGGCACACTCGTTCGGTCAGACCGTTGAACTGCATGCACTCATCTTCTTCGGCTCATCGACCGGGTTGACAAGCGCAAGGACGCTCATCCGTGACATGCCTGAGATTCACCCGACCATCCTCGTGGCCGTGCCGACGGTCTTCAACAAGGTCTACGACGGCCTGCAGAAGATGATGGAGGAGAAAGGCGGGATCACGAAGAAGCTCTTCGACGCAGCCATCGCCAATGCGCACAAGCGCAATGAGATGACCCAAAGGGGTGCCAAGAGCAAGCTCGTGGATATGAAGCACAACCTGTTCGACTCGCTGGTCTTCTCGAAGGTCAGAGCGAGCTTCGGCGGCAAGGTGCGCTACGCGTTCTCTGGTGGCGCAGCCATCTCGACAGAGGTTGCCGAGTTGATCTCAGCCGTGGGAATCACGGTGTATGAGGGCTACGGGCTTACCGAGACAAGCCCGATCGTGACCTGCAACATCAAGCAAGCACGACGGATCGGCTCTGTCGGCCGTGCGATCCCCGGCGTGACAGTGACCATCGATACCGAGGTCACCGGCGACAAGGAGATCGGTGAGATCGTCGTCCACGGGCCAAACGTCATGGTGGGCTACTACCACCTGCCTGAGGCCAACGACGAGGTCTTCACCCACGATCGCGGCTTCCGAACGGGCGACCTTGGGCATGTCGATGCGGATGGCTACCTGTACATCCGTGGGCGCATCAAGGAGCAGTACAAGCTTGAGAATGGCAAGTACGTCGTGCCGTCACCGATCGAGGAGATCCTGACGCTGTCGGGCTACATCCTCCAGGTCATGGTCTACGGCGAACAGCGACCCCACAACGTGGCGGTGATCATCCCCGACTTCGACTACCTCGGGAAATGGGCAGCGGAGAACGGAGTCGATGCATCCGACCCTGAGGCGCTGATCGCAGACGACCGGGTGATCGAACTGTTCAAGACCGAGGTCAACCGTGCGCAGAGCGACATCAAACACTATGAGCGGATCAGAGACTTCATCCTTGCCACCGAAGAGTGGACACCGGAGAACGGCATGCTCACGCCGTCATTGAAGATCAAGCGGCGGACACTCATGGCCCAGTTCGGCGAAGGGATCAACGAGCTGTACGCCGGCGACGATCCTCTGCTCGGCAGGGACACACAGACGAAGTAGAGGCAGAGAACCAAAACGACAGCGGGGCCGCATATCGCGGCCCCGCTGTCGTTTTGGCGGAGGCGGACGGGAATCGAACCCGCCAGGGAACTTTCGCCCCCTCGTCGGTTTTGAAGACCGCGACGTCCACCAGGCACGCAATCGCCTCCACGAGCAAGGGTACTTCGCATAGGATTGATGCATGACTCGCACCTTCCAAGTGACGTTCGATGCGCACGACCCGGCCGCACTCGCGGCCTTTTGGGCCAAGGCGCTGGGATACGACGTTGAGCCTCCTCCGGACGGATTCGAGACATGGGCGGACTATGCCGACGAGATCGGGCTGCCCATGGAGGATCGCAACAGCCTCGCCGCCGCCATCGACCCAAGTGGCGATGGCCCGAGGCTCCTGTTCCAGATGGTCCCTGAGTCGAAGGTCTCCAAGAACCGTGTCCATCTCGATATTGATGTCGCAGATCCCACTGCCGCGGCTGAACATCGTGAGGCAGCAATCGATGCCGAAGTCACGCGGCTCGTGGCCCTCGGAGCAACCAAGATCGCTGTCCACGGGAGCGAGCATCAGACGTGGACGGTGATGCAGGACCCCGAGGGCAATGAGTTCTGCGTCCAGTAACAAGGGTTGTATGGAGTGGCGTCTCACTCTCACTATGCTCCATCGGACTACTCGCGAACGCAGGGAAGAGCATGGCTGACGCAACGTTGATGGTGTGGATCGATCAGGATCTGTGCACCGGTGATGGAATCTGTGAAGAGATCGCACCCGACGTATTCCAAGCACGCGACGACGGCCTGTGGGTCGTCAAGGAAGCCGCTTCTGTGTGGGGCGCCGACATCGTCTTCGATGGCGAGCAAGCGCCAGACGGAAGCCGCGGCGTTGCCCGGGTTCCCGATGACCAGCTCGACATCGTTGTCGAAGCGGCCGAGGAATGCCCCGGCGAGTGCATCATGATCGAGCCGTTCGACCAGGACACGTTCGCCAAGCGCGGCGGCTGAGAACGATCAGGTCTCGGGTGGCGGCGCTCTCCGCTGCGACTCGTCTGCCTTATGGATCGCCCCATGGATGGCCCTGTGGTGACTTCTACAGAGCAGACGCGTGTTGTCAAGTGACGTCGACCCACCGTTCGCCCAGTGGATGATGTGGTGGGCATCACACCACGACGCCGGTGCCGTGCACCCGGTCCATGTGCACCCACCATCCCGCATCTCGAGAGCCCGTCTGAGTGACGGCGGGATCGTCCGCACCCGCCTGCCGACGTCGATCGGCTGAGATTCGGAGTCGATGAGCATGCGGACGACGCCAGCATCGCACAGCATGCGTTTGATGGCTTCCAGGTCAACCGGGGATCCGTCGATCTCGGAAAGTCGTTGTCTGTCACCCACGAGCGTTGCGTAATCGATGGTGATCGTTGCATGCGGCTTCTCGCCACCCGATGTCCTCACCGACTGATTGTGGTCCAGCCAGAACCGGCAGATATCCACCAGAGCGTCAGCCCGACGCTGTCTCGGCGAGCGTGACTCAGCTGCATCGATGTTGGATGCGTGAACGAGGGAGTTCAGCGCTGTATCAATGAAGTGGCCACCTTCAGGTGCAAACGTGCCCTTGGTCGCCCATAGGCCCTCGAACGTCTGATCGTGGTGGAACCCGCGGAGCGCCTCGAGCTTCTTGGCGTCAGCGAGTGCATCGTCATAGTTGACCTGCTGTTCCCAGTGACCGATGGCCCGTCTCAGATCCTTGAGAGAGAGATATGTGGCGGTGTCTGCGAACACCTGCTCATGGATGGCGAATTCATCTGGGTAGCGATCCCTCGCTTGGCTGAGAAGTTGCACAGATCGCGACGGAACCTTTCCGTTGAGTGCGTTCCTCGTCACCGTTGGCATGTGGGAGAGGGCTCGTGCCACCTTGAGGGTTCCCGACGCCTCGCCCGACGACATGTAGCAGCGCTGCATCAACCAATTCGTCGTGGAGATCCGATGGTCCAGCACGGGTAACGCCCGGTCGTCGAGTTCCTTGACATGGATGGCAAGGAGAGCCGACACGGCATCGATGTGCTGCTTGAGACCGACGACCGCCTGCTTCAACGCCTCATTGGGCAGACGATCGACGTGCTCTTGTAGACGTGCTCTTGTATCTGTGTGGCGAGTGGCTCGCCGTCCTCAATCGAGACCATCGCCCGGCATGGAGCCAAGTTCTGGTTTGTCATCTCACTATGGTATCGAACATATGTTCGATTGTCAAGGCGGTACTTGCACCAGCTCCCTGTACGCCATCGGCCTCGATAGATCGCACGCCCGCCATGTCCCTCGCGTATGCTTGAGCCGCCGCGGTGACGCGGGATGGGAAGGAAGACGCCTCTTGGAACCAGTCATAGCTGAACCACAGGCCCGAGAGCGCTCCTTCGTGCCACGACTGCCGTTCGACTCGTTCAGTGGCTTGGTACGGCACATCACGGCCGCTGGTCTCTCGGGATTGATCGCGGGCGTAATCGTTGGAGGAGTCGGCGGCCGCCTGTTCATGCGGATCGCAGGAGCGATCGCCAGTGACATCGCTCAGGGCAGATCTACCGAAGCGGGCTTCACGGTCGGCGAGGTTACCGCTGGCGGAACCATCGGGTTGATCATCTTCCTTGGGATCTTCAGTGGTCTTTTCGGTGCCGTGTTCTACGTGGCTCTCTTCCCATGGCTCACATGGTCAGGACGGTGGCGCGGCCTCGCCTTTGGAGTGACGATGTTCGCCGCGGTCAGCGCCACATCAGACCTGATGAACCCCGACAACATCGACTTCTTCATCCTCAAGAACGAGCCGGTCTTGGTCGGCTTGATAGTCGCCCTGATCGTCGCATTCGGTCTGGTACTCGATGCGTCCTACCGCGTCATCGACCGGCGGCTGCCACCGCCTGACGTCAACGTGAACATCGTCTATTACGTTCTTTCAGCGGTCGGGTTGACATTCGTCGGTTTTGCCTTGCTCGCCCTCTTCACCGATCCCTGCGACTGCGAGCCACCAAGAGGCGTCGCATGGTCGATGGTCGTTGTCCTGGCTGGCACAGCGGCGTTGTGGCTCTCCGTCCTGCTCACGTCGCCACCCAAATGGCTCGGTTGGGCATCCACAGTCATCGGCTATCTCGGCGCCGCTGGCGTGCTGGTATTCGGGCTGATCCGCGCCGTCTCTGATGCAGTGGATATCATCCGCTAGCCGGGACCGCACTACCCCTTCCATCGCAGATCTCACGATGTACGGTTGACAATGGAGAGGGAAGGCTTCGTGGAATCCGCACGCACCGAAACGGAGACGCCGAACGACCCGCGTGCGCCCAAAGCTCCGTTCACGACGTTTGCCGGCCTTACCCGCCACATCACGATCGCTGGGTTTGCTGGGCTGGTGGCCGGCATCACGGTTGCAGGACTCGGGAGCAGGCTGTTCATGCGGATGGCGAGTTTCATCGCTGACGACATCGCACAGGGCCGAACCACCGAGGCAGGCTTCACCGTCGGCGAGGTGACCTTCGGAGGAACGATCGAACTCATCATCTTCATCGGGCTGTTCTCCGGATTGCTCGCGGCTGTGTTCTACGTCGCTCTCTTTCCATGGCTGGCATGGGCTGGCCCAGCGCGCGGCGTCGCCTTCGGAATGCTGGGTTTCGCGGCCACGAGCGCCACGACCGACCTCATGAACCCGGACAACATCGACTTTGTAATCCTCAAGAACGAGCCGATCGTCGTCGCGATGATTTTCGTTCTGTTCGTCGTCTTTGGTTCCGTCTTCGACGCTGCGTACCGCGTCATCGATCGATACACGCCGGAGCCGGACCGCAACGTGAACGCCGTCTTCTACACGTTCGCCCTCATGGGCACCATGTTCGTACTCCTCGCCGCAGTCACACTCTTCACACGCGAAAGCTGCAACTGTGATCCGCCAATGGGCGTGGCATGGTCGATGCTCGTAGCCGCCATCGCCACGATCGCGTTGTGGGTCTCTGTGCTCATCGCAAGCTCGCCGAGACGGCTCGGGCGGGCATCCACAGTCGTCGGCTATCTCGGAACAGCCGGTGTGCTGATCTTCGGCCTGATCCGCGCACTCTCGGATGCCGCTGAGATCATCGGCTGACAGCGTGTTCCCGACTCAGCCTGTGATGTAGCTCTCCAGCTGCTCGATGAGGAACTCTTGCTCCTCGATCACCGCACGCACGACATCGCCGATCGAGATCACACCCAGAAGCTTCCCTTCGTCCACGACGGGGAGGTGACGAAATCGGTTGTCCGTCATGAGCGCCATACACGCGCCAACCGTGTCTGAGGGAGTGACGGTGACAGGGTCGGGTGTCATGATCTCGGCCACATGTGTCTCTCGAGAACTCTTGTTCTGCAACACGACCTTGCGGGCGTAGTCACGCTCAGACACGATTCCAACGAGATCCCCGTCGGTCACCACGACGAGCGCACCGATGTTCTTGTCCGCAAGCATGGAGAGGGCATCGAACACCGACATGTCGCCAGGAACACTCCAGATGTCCTGACCCTTGAAGGCGAGAATGTTGCCAACCGTCTTCTGCATGTCTCCTCCTCACATGAATGTACCAACTCCGACGGCCGCCTGCCCAACGCTCACTCTCTGACCCAGATGTACGATGAACGTATGCGCCACAGAAGGACTGACAATGGAATCTGAGAACCTCCAGTACACAGTGGACGGGAACGTCGGCTACCTCGAACTTGACCGACCCGATCGTCTCAACGCCATGTCGTTTGAAACGCTGCACGATCTTGTGACGGTCGCAGCGGAGATCGCTGCCTCAGACGTCAGGTGCCTCGTCATCTCTGGAAGCGGGACCTCGTTCTCTGCCGGTTTCGACGTCGAGTCGTTCCAGAGCGGGACCCTGTACGAGACGGAGACGGTCACCAGATACGAAGCAGCCGAACTAGGCAGCAGGATGGCCAACGCGATAGAGAACCTCCCGCAGGTGACAGTTGCAGCGATGCATGGACATGTCGTGGGCGGGGCCGTGGTACTTGCGGCAGCATGCGACCTGAGGGTCGCTGATTCTGACACGGTGTTCTCGATCCCCGAGATCGACCTTGGCATCCCACTCGGATGGGGCGGGATCAGAAGGCTCGTTCGTGACATCGGGCCCGCACTCACCAAGGAGCTCCTCCTGACGGGTAGGCCATTCACCGCGCAGGAAGCGCGTAACGCAGGATTCCTCAACTCTGTCACTGATTCTGGCGGTGCCATGGCGACCGCACGAGAACTCGCGGAGCACATCGCGATGAAGTCGAAGTACGTGGTGGTAACGACGAAGCGACACATTGCTGAGGTGGTGGGCGGCGACACATCACGTGACGATGCGCTGAGTCTGATCGCGGGCCTTGACGACCCCGAATCTGCTCGCTTCCGTGAGGCGTACCTCGCTCGATTCGGAGACACTCCGTAGCCGGACGGGGCCGGATCAGGCCAGCACGTTGTGCTCGGCAACATCGATCGGATCTCTGTCGACGGAGAAGAACTCCATCGGCACATCAGTATCGAAGTCGGCACGCTCCCCGGTGATCCACTGGGCCATCATCGAGCCGATGATCTGCGACTCCTTAAACCCATGGCCTGAGAAGCCGTTCACAACGGCGAAGCCGTCAACAGCGGTAGGTCCGACGATCGGCAGCACATCCTGCCGGTTGACGGTGTACAGACTTGCCATGCCTCCAGGGATGCCGCGATATGGGAGCGAGGGGATGCGGTGATGGAGTGCATGGATCTTCGAGTCAACAAACGACCGGTCTGCTCGCTCAACGTAGTCGTCGGGGTCGACCTGTTCCATCTCATCCTCCTCAAGCAGTGACCCGATAATCACCTGGTCTCCGCTGGCCTCTGGCCTGAAGTAGACACCTCCCGCTGCGTCCACGGTCACAGGGATCGGGCGTGCGACGTTGGCCGGCAGGTCCCGATAGATGATCTGAACGCGGGTCGGAACGAGATCCCACGGCACCTCCAGCCCGACCATCGCGTTGATGAGATTGCACCACGGGCCTGCCGCGTTGATCACAAGGCCAGCACTGATCTCGGAACCGTCGTCCAGTTGGACACCTGATGCTCGGCCACCGGACATGGTGACGTTCGTCACAGAGGTCCCCAGCCGAACATCGACACCTGCCTTCTTGGAGGCGATCGCAACATCGAGAAGGGCACCGGTCGCATCGAAGAACCCGGTGTCGCGCTCGAGAAGGAATCGACCGCCGGGCGCACACTCGTGCTCGATCTCTCCGGTGAGGTCGAACGGAACCGTGCATGTCGACAATGCAGGGAAGAGCTCCGTCACCTGATCGGCATCGATGTCGACGACGTCAATGCCCTCCGCAGCGAGCCGAGTCTGATCGGCTGCTACCGACCGTGCGTCGTCACCCATCATCCAGAGAACGCCGATGTCATGGAGCCGTCCGTTGGGTTCTGGCGCTCGCAGATACTCCGACCAATTGCGCCAGATCACATTGCCATCTCGGGCGACCCGGATGCTCTCTGTCTTCGAGTATCGCTGACGCGTGATGGCGGACGATCCGCCGGTCGATCCCTCCCCCAAGCCGATGCCTTTCTCAAGCACAGCAACAGAGAGTTCTGACCTTCGCGCAATCTGATAGGCGATCGACATCCCCATGATGCCTCCGCCGATGATCGCCACATCGACGCTCTCGAGTCGCACACGCACCTCTCTTGTGAACGGGCAAACCCTAGACCGACGAATGACACGCCACTTCAATCGGTCAGGTGTGTGGCTGGCGCCTACACTCTCAACCCGTGCCGACAAGACTCGTACGCCTCACGTTGATCGCCCTGCTGCTGTTGCTCGTGGTTGGCGGCGCCGCTCCTGCATTCGGAGCCGGCGAGGCCATCAAAGGCAGGCTGAGAGCGACATTCGAAGAGGACCGGACACCCGTCGAAGGTGTCACCATCGACGTGTCCCAGGATGGGCAGCCGATCGGTTCAGCGGTTTCGGCGGAGGACGGGACCTGGCTCGTACCTGTCCCCGGCGCTGGCACGTATCAGGTCGAACTTGATGTATCCACACTTCCCGACGGAGTCGGCCTCACTGACCCTGAGAGGGTCATTCTCCCTGCGGTTGAGGTCGGTGAAGGCCAAGAGAAGACGGTGATATTCCGGTTGGGACCGGGAGCCTCTTCGCCAGTGTCGACGTACCAGCGAGTTGGCTCGCTCACCGTGCTCGGCCTCAAGCTAGGTGCTGTCATCGCGTTGAGCGCGATAGGGCTCTCGCTTGTCTTCCAGGTGACGGGACTCGTCAACTTCGCCCATGCGGAAATGGTCACGCTCGGTGCGATATCCGCATACCTTTTCCACGGCAGCCCCGTAGGCCCGAAATGGCCACTGGCCGTTGCCGCGATTTTCGCTGTAGCGATCGGGGCAGCGTTCGGGTTCGTCCAAGAGAAGGCTCTGTGGAAACCCTTGCGCATGAGACAAACAAGTCTCATAGCGATGATGGTCGTCTCGATCGGCTTGTCGTTTGCGATGAGGAACCTCTTCCTGATCATCTTCAACGGTGAACCCCGAGCCTTCCCCGACTTCTCGGGTCAATCACCGATCGTGGTTCTCGGCATCCCGATGGTCCCAAAGCACCTGTTCACGATCTTCGCCGCAGCCGTCATACTCGGAGGACTGGGACTCTTCCTCTCGAAGAGCCGATCAGGCACGGCGCTGCGCGCGGTTTCAGACAACAAGGATCTCGCTGAGTCCTCCGGGATCGACGTGAACAAGATCATCGCTCTCACATGGGTGCTCGCCGGCGGACTTGCGGCTACCGGAGGCGTCTTCTTCGGCCTCACCGAGACCGTCCAGTGGGACATGGGATTCCGTCTGCTGCTGCTCATCTTTGCCGCCGTCGTCCTCGGCGGCCTTGGTACGACGTACGGCGTCATCGCCGGTGCGATGGTCGTTGGGTTAGCGGTTGAGCTGAGCACGCTCTTCATCCCCAACGAGCTGAAGACAGCAGTTGGACTCATCGTTCTCATCATCATGCTCCTCGTGCGGCCTCAAGGACTTCTCGGCACCAAAGATCGGATCGGCTGATGGACTGGATAGGCATCCTCACCGACGGCGCCCTCGCCACTGTTGGCCCGCTCACCGCCGCCTATGCCCTTTCCGCGGTCGGCCTCAACCTTCAGTTCGGATACGGCGGACTACTCAACTTCGGCCACGTTGCGTTCATGATGGTCGGGGCATACGGCACGGCGATAACAGTGGACCTAGGGGGTTCACTCTGGCTCGGGATCGTGGTCGGAATCCTCGCTGCCGTGCTGCTCGGGTTCCTCCTGGGACTCCCCACACTCCGCCTCAGGGCGGACTACCTCGCGATCGCCACGATCGCGGTTGCCGAGGCGCTCCGCCTCATCATTCGCTCAACCTGGGCGGCGCCGTTCACCAATGGTGTGTTCGGAATCCAAGGTTTCGCTGACGAGTTCTTTGCTCTCAATCCGTTCCCAACAGCCAAGCTGTACGGGTTCGGTTCGTTCATCGTCACCGGCAGGAAGCTGTGGGTCATGATCGTCAGCTGGATCGTCGTTCTGCTCGTGACTCTGCTCGTCAGACGCATCATTTCCAGCCCGTGGGGCCGTGCACTCAAAGCGATCCGAGAGGACGAGGACGCGGCGAGCGCCCTCGGGAAGAACCCGTTCATGTTCAAACTTCAGGTGCTGATGCTCGGCGGTGCGATGGCAGGACTTGCAGGCATCCTGATCGGCATCGAGCAGCAGAACGTGACACCCGATGGCTATCTACCGAAGGTGACATTCATCCTCTACGTGATCGTGATCCTCGGTGGCGCCGGCACGATCTGGGGCCCGATTCTCGGTGCGGTCGTCTTCCAGTTCCTCTTCTTCACCATCGACTCCTTCATGGTGGATTCCCAGGCCCACGTCGGATGGGTCAACGACCTGCTCTCCCCATCCGATGCCGGACAGCTCAAGCTCGTATTCGTCGGCATCGGGTTGATGCTGCTCATGATCTTCAGACCGCAGGGTCTCCTCGGAGACCGAGAGGAGACGTTGATCGATGAGCGCTGAGATCCACGACCGATTCGCAGAGGCAACCCCGGGCTCCACCAAGCCAGACGCTGTCCTCGTCGCGGACAAAGTGAGTCGTTCCTTTGGGGGCGTTCATGCCGTGGACGTAGACCACCTCGAAGTACAGCGACATACGGTGACATCGCTCATCGGACCCAACGGTGCCGGAAAGACGACTCTCTTCAACCTGCTCACAGGCTTCGACAAACCGGACACAGGTAGCTGGAGCCTCGACGGCGTCGACCTGAGTAGTCAGTCGCCCCACGAGATCGCACGTGCCGGCATGGTGCGGACGTTCCAATTGACGAGGACGCTCTCACGGCTGTCGGTGCTCGACAACATGCTTGTCGGAGCCAAGGGGAATCCTGGAGAGCGACTCAAGGGAGCATTCCTCGGTGGCTGGCGATCAACGGAGGATCAGAACATCGAGCGGGCACACGACCTCCTCGATCGTTTCTCTCTCGCCCAGGTGACGAATGACTTCGCAGGCTCGTTGTCGGGTGGTCAGCGGAAGTTGCTGGAGATGGCGCGTGCCCTCATGGTCGAGCCGACGATCGTGATGCTCGATGAGCCCATGGCCGGCGTCAATCCCGCGCTGACGCAATCGCTCCTTGGCCACATCACTTCGCTGAGGGACGAGGGACTGACCGTCGTGTTCGTGGAGCACGACATGGATGTCATCCAGGAGATTTCAGACTGGGTCGTGGTCCTTGCGGAGGGCAAGATCATCTCCGAGGGCACACCGGACGACATATCGCACGATCCCGAGGTCATCGATGCATACCTCGGCAAGCATCATGGGGAGGCGGCATCGTGAGCGAGAACAGGATTCTCACCGCGACAGATGTCGTCGCCGGATACCTGCCAGGTGTCGACATCCTCCAAGGCATGAGCTTGTACCTTGACCAGGGGGAACTCGTCGGGATCATCGGACCGAACGGCGCTGGAAAGTCGACGTTCGTCAAGGCGGTGTTCGGACTTGTGGATGTTCGCTCAGGGTCTGTCACGTTGAGGGGAGAATCGATCACGGACCTTCCTGCACACGAACTCGTCGAACGAGGAGTCGGATATGTGCCACAGCGAGGCAACGTGTTCGGGACACTCACCGTTGAGGAGAATCTCAAGATGGGCGTCTTCCTCCGGCCGCACACGTGGGAGGAGCGGTTCGAGATCGTTGCCGATCTGTTCCCATTGCTCAACGATCGCAGGGGCCAGCGTGCAGGTCTCCTATCAGGCGGTGAGAGGCAGATGGTGGCGATGGGAAGAGCCCTGATGATGGACCCCTCGGTGCTTCTGCTTGACGAGCCATCGGCAGGGCTGTCCCCCTCGAACCAAGACATCGTCTTCGAGCGCGTACGGCGAATCGTCAACGCTGGCGTATCAGTGCTCATGGTCGAACAGAACGCACGGCGCTGTCTCCAGATCGCAGACCGCGCCTACGTCCTCGACCAGGGGCAAACTGCCCACACCGGGGCGGGAAAGGATCTGCTCCACGATCCCAAGGTCATCGAGCTGTACCTCGGAACCCTCGGCAAGGTCGATTAGTAGGGCAGCAGGTAGTACGTATCGGAGGTCTCCGATGCTGGGTCGTACTACGTGCTGGATACCTCATACGTGCTTCCAATACGTACTACGTACTGCCTGTCTTCTCCCACAAACGGAAATGGGGCCCGCCGAAGCGGACCCCATTTCCATCGATTTCTGTCTTCGCGCTAGGCGCCCGGAGGAGCCACAGCTTGACCGTCGGTCTGTGCCGCACCGTCAGCGTCATACGTAAAGATGTCGTATGTGCCGATACCAGGCTCACCGTCCGCACCGAAGTCCAGTGGGCCGGAAGCGCCGTCGTAGTCGATGTCTTCACCTGCGACGAGAAGGTCGTAACAGTCGCCGAAGCTCGTGCACTTCGTGCCGTCCTTCGTCACGCTGATCAGATTATTCACGTAGACCGCTGGGTCCGAGCTCTGTGCCTCTTGGGCAGCGAGCACCTCGACCAACAGGCAGTCAAAGAAGTGGGACGAGAAGATCAACGGCGTACCTGGGTACGCGGCCTCGAGGCGATCAGAGAACCCTGGGGTTCCATTCGCCGGCGAGGATGAAGGTGCCGTGCCACGAATACCGAAGAGCAGCGTTGCATCGCCACCGAGCTGATCAGCGCCGACCGAGTCCTTGAACCCGTCAGCGACGTAGATCGCGCCCTCGTATTTGCCCTGCAAGTCGAGGATCATCTGGCCACCCTCTGAGAAGGTGATCATGACGAGTGCGTCTGCACCCGATGCTGCAACCTCATCAGCGACGTCAGTGAAGGACACTGAGTCTGGTGGGTATGCGATCTTCGAGACCTCAGCACCGTTGTCGGTCAGGAATCCCTCAAGCAGGTCGGCGAAGCCAACGCCATACGTGTCGTTCCGGTAGGCGATAACCACTGTCTCGTGGCCATCGTCCTGGACGACACTGCCAAGCAAGGGAGCTTGAAGCACGTCAGAAGGAGCAGTACGGATGTAGTACGGATTGAACTCAGGAGCCGACAACGACGCGCCCGTGTTCGAACCCGAACACATCACGACGTTGCTGTCCTGGACCTTGTCGACGACCGCTGTCGTAACGCCGGACGCCGCCGCCCCAAGGATGCCGTTGAACGTGCCGTCGAGATACTTGTCGACGGTCACCGAACCAACCGCAGGATCCGTTCCAGAGTCGCCGTACTCAACGGTGACAAGTCCCGGAATCACAGCGTTGATCTCATCAACACCCATGCGAATTGGATTCTCAAGCGCATCGATGATGACCGCGAGGCCACCGGTCTGTGGCAGCAGGGTGCCAAGCTTGACCGGAATTGCTTCGAACTCCGGGAGCGCTTCAGTAGTCGTCGGCGCGACTGTGGTAGTGGGAGCCGCCGTTGTCGTCGGCGCCTCCGTTGTGGTCGGCGCGGCCGTGGTCGTAGGAGCAGCTTCCTCTTCGCCTTCATCACCAGAACTGGCGATGACGATGATCACGATGATGGCAACAGCAGCCACCGCGATCCAAGGGAGCCACTTTTTAAGGTTTTCATTCACGTTGAATGCCTCCATGTAGTTCTTGACGCACGGGACGGAGCCGCGTGCGTCATGGGAGCGTAGCCACCACAAGGCTCGACCGACAACATGTTTCCCGATGCACACCGCTCTTGCGTTACCGTTCGACGATGGCTGATTCCTCAGAATCGCACGTACAAAGGCAGCGCCAACGCCTTACGGCGACCGTTACCGACCTCGATGTCGACAGGCAGCGAGCCCTGCTGGTAGGGCTCGTCAGGTCGCGAAACGACCGCGCTCGTGGTTTGGCGAGTATCGAGGAGCTTGCACGCCTGACCGAGACGGCGGGCTCGGATCCCGTGGAATCGGTGCTGGTACGCCGCGAACGCCCCGTAGCGGCAACGTTCATCGGCAAAGGCAAACTCCAGGAACTCGTGGGCGTGTCAAAGGTCGAGGACATCGACGTCGTTGTGTTCGACAACGAACTCACGCCAGCCCAACAGCGAAACCTCCAGCAGGCTTTCCAGTGCGACGTCGTCGACCGCGTTGCCCTGATCCTCGACATCTTCGCCCAGCACGCCCACACGAAGGAGGGCATGCTCCAGGTTGAGCTCGCGCAGTCCAGATACCGGCTCCCCCGCCTCAGGGGCAAGGGCATCGAATTGAGCCGCCTCGGTGCAGGGATCGGCACACGAGGACCCGGTGAGACGAAGCTCGAGACCGACCGCAGGCGGATCCTCGACCGTATCCGCAAGATCGAGGGTGAACTCAAGGATGCCAGCCGATCACGTGCGACAAGAAGCAAGCGGCGGAGGGGATCTGGCGAGTCGGTTGTGGCGATCGTCGGATACACGAACGCGGGCAAGTCGACGCTGTTCAACCAGATGACGGACGCTGGTGTCCTCGTGGAGGACAGCCTCTTCGCAACGCTCGACTCGACGGTGCGCAAGCTCCAACTTCCTCAGGGCCATACGGCGTTGGTGACGGACACGGTCGGCTTCGTGCGAGAACTGCCCCACGAGCTTGTCGAAGCGTTCCGCTCCACGCTGGAAGAGGTCGCCGACGCAGACCTTCTCATCCACCTCGTTGACGCATCCGATGCTGACCCCGACCTACAACTCGCCTCCGTTCGGGCCGTGCTCAACGAGATCGGTGCCGAGAATGTCGAGGAGTACGTCGTCTTCAACAAGATCGACGCCGCGGGTCCGACCACCACCGGGCGGCTCCAGGCCTTGCACCCGGATGCGGGTTTCATCTCAGCCAAAACGGGCGAGGGCGTCGACGGACTCCTCAATGACATCGTCGCTGAGCTACACGCCCACACGGTCGAACTTTCCCTTTTGATCCCATACGCACGAGGCGATGTCGTCACGGAAGCCCACAACGCTGGCGATGTCCTGAAGGTCGACCACACCGACGCCGGGACCGAGGTGACCGTTCGGATACCGCACGACGACGCCCACCGATTCAGAGAGTTCGTGATCCCTGCGGAATAGCGAGCTATATCAGGTCGAGGACCCCTGGCCTGAGACGCTCCGGGTCACCTCGCACAGGGGCGGTTGCGGACTGACGGACGTCGATGACCAACGGCGGCTCGCGACGGTCCGGAAGCAGAACGAGCGATACGTAGGCCACCTGGATGATGAGTGCCACGACGCCAGCAGACGAGAGACCGAGTTCCGTTGGCCAGAATGGGAGCACCGGGATCAGGGCACCGACCACCCACGCGATCTGAAACATCGTCTCGGATGTCGTGAACGCCCGCGCTCGATCCTCTTCGGGAACGGTTCTGTGCATCATCCCGTCGAAAGCGAACTTTGCGGTACCCCAGGCGAAACCGGCTGCGCCAACGACAACAGACGCGGCAGCCAACGACAGCACCTGTGCCCCGACGAACGCTGCGATCGCCATGACCGCGAGGGCACCGACCACCATCGGCTCCTCACGTACGTGCCTTCCGATCGTCGGGGCTGCCCACGCTGACAGGAAGAATCCGAGCCCTGCAGCTGCGAGAAGCATGGCAAGGCTCGCCACACTGGCATCTCCGTCTCTGAGCGAGAAAGCGATCAGGAGCACGAGATAGCCGTTCAGGAACCGCACACCAGCGGTCGCAAACCGCGCAAGACGGATGTCCCGTGGAAGCTTGTAGCGCCGCCGCGTACCAGCGGGGGTGTGTGCAACGCCTGTGACGGGGGGAAGTTGTGTTGCAGAGACTGTCGCCACCACGTACAAGGCGATGGCACCGATCAGCACGGGGACAGCGCCGACAAGTGCGTCAACGCCTGCGGCGACCGGTACGACGATCGCTGCAGCGATGACTCCAGCACGGGCAAGCCGAGCGTTGGCGTCGATCAGCTCATCCGTGTTCCGTACGACGACAGGGAGAACGCTTGAGCGAGATATCCCATGGAAACGGGACAGCACGAGCATCAGAAAGGCAAGCGGGAACAGCCACAGGGAGTCGATCGCAACGACGAATCCTGCCGCAACGCCGGCTCGGCCGATCGAGGAGAGCGCAAGCCCGGTGCGGTACGCCCCCGGTGACCGATCGAACAATTTCGCAAGCAGTGGACCGAGCAGGGCGAACGGTGCAAGCGTGAGCAGCAAGTAGAGCGCCACGTTCGATCGGGCCTCGGTACTCGGCACGGAGAAGAAGAGCGTGCCGGCGAGAGCGACTGCAACGAGCGCATCCCCGGCAACGGACGCGGCATGCGACTCGGCGAGGCGACCGTAGCCGTGCCCCCATCCACGGAAGACCGATGTGAAGGCCCGACCGAGGGAGAGCAGCATCACATTCATCTTCGAACGCGGAACAATGTCAGGCTGCATGCGGCGACCCTATCGCACGAATCGAATATCTCGACGCTTCTCAGAGCAGTTGCGTAGCGAGCTCGGCAAGCGGGCTCCGCACCGTTCGCTCCATCGTCACGTGTCCGAACATCGGGTTTCCCTTGAACTTCTCGATGAGCGCTGCGAGGCCACCGAACGGCGACACATACGGGTTATCGACCTGGGACAGATCTCCGCAGAACACGACTTTCGAGTTTGCACCCATCCGCGTCAGGATCACCTTGAGGGTCGGCAGTTCGAGGTTCTGCGCCTCGTCGACGATCACGAGCTCGCCTGTGATCGAACGCCCCCTGAGATACGTGACGGCCGCCAGCTCGAGAACGTCGCGGTCGAACAGCTCCTCAACGGCGTCTCTCGGGTTCGACCCCTCTCCACCGAAAAGGGCGTACAGATTGTCATGGACCGCAGCCATCCAAGGCTCGAGCTTGTCGTTCAGGTCACCAGGAAGGAAACCGACTTCCTGGCGGCCGAGCGCTACGAGTGGCCGGTACACGGACACCTTGCGATACCTACCCATCTCGATCACTTGCTCAAGACCAGCTGCGAGAGAAAGGTACGTCTTGCCGGTTCCAGCCATACCCATGATGCTGACGGCCGAGATGTCAGGGTCGAGGAGCAGATCAGCCGCAAACGCCTGCCTGGTGTTCTTCGTCTCCGTCCCGAACAGCTGCCGAGAGCCGGCGACACGCACCGCAACAGGGTTCATCCCGTGTTCAGCGACCCTCGCAAGTGCCGATGCCGAGCTGGGTCCCTTGAGTATGAGGTACTGGTTCACGATCCCGTCGAGCTCGGGTATGACCGCCTTTCCGGAGTCATAGATCTCATCAATGACATCAGTGTCCACCTCGACCTCTGCCACACCGCTGTAGGACTCGTCCACCTGGACGGTGTCACCGCGGTAATCCTCGACCGCGACTCCGAGCTGTGCGCTCTTGATTCGGAGGGCAGCGTCCTTCGTTACGAGTACGGTCTCTCGGCCTGAGTCGTGAAGGTTCAGGCACGTCGCGAGAATGCGGTGGTCTGGCGTCGAGGGATCCAGAACCTCGGGGAGCCGATCCGAGTGGATGCCATTGAGTTCGATCCTGACGGTTCCGCCGGACGGCATCTCGAACGGCTCGGAGAGGCCGCCGTTTCGGGAAGCACCCATCTCTTCAAGGAGGCGGATCGCCCTCCTGGCGTTCGCACCGACCTCATCCATCCGGGTCTTCTGGCGGTCGAGTTCCTCGATGACAACAAGAGGGAGAACAACCTCATGCTCATCGAAGTGGACAAGCGACTGGGGGTCAGCGAGAAGAACACACGTGTCAAGAACGTACGACTTGCTCCCAGAGGGCCGATTCAACGGACGTTCAAGCACCTGGCGAAATTACCGCTTGGGGCACTGCATTGCAATGACCTTGCGAAAGCCCACGGACCAGGGACTACGGACCACAGACCCAGAGATCCCCCTGGCTCGCTTTGCTCGCCCGTCCCCCTTGAAAGGGGGACGAAGCGTGGGCGGTCGCCTAGGGTCTGCCAGAATCTCTTCATGACGAAATATGCGGTTATTGGGGCGGGGTCTTGGGGGACGACGGTTGCTGCGATGGTTGCGCCCGTTGTGGAGACCGTCATGTGGGCACGGAACGATGCGGTGTCTCAAGACATCGAGCATCGGAACCGCAATTCTGCGTATCTCGACGGCTTCGATCTTCCGGTGTCCTTGCATGCGACGACTGACATCGCTGAAGCGCTGACCGGAGCCGATGTCGTGGTCATGGGCGTCCCGTCCCACGGCTACCGGACTGTGCTCGAAGACTGTGCACCGTTCATCGACAGCAGCACACCCATCGTCTCCCTGTCGAAGGGGATCGAGGCAGGGACACTGATGCGGATGACGGAGGTCACCCTTGACGTCCTGCCTGACCACGACCCATCGGTCGTTGGGGTTCTCACCGGCCCGAACCTCGCACGCGAGATCATGCAGGGCCAACCTGCAGCCACCGTGATCGCCCTGCCGGACGCAGGGACAGCATCGGAACTCCAGCAGGTGTTCATCAACCCTCGATTCCGTGTCTACACGAACACAGACGTGGTTGGCGCTGAGTCTGCAGGTGCGGTGAAGAACGTTATGGCGATCGCTGCCGGCATGGCATCCGGCAAGGGATATGGAGACAACACACTTGCGACGCTCGTGACGAGGGCACTCGTCGAGATGACACGCCTCGGCGTCGCGATGGGCGGTGACCATCGAACCTTCCCCGGCCTCGCTGGCCTCGGTGACCTGATAGCGACGTGCAACAGCTCTCAAAGCCGTAACCACAAGGTCGGCTTCGCTCTCGGCCAGGGCCGCACGCTCGAAGAGGTCACATCGGAGATGAACATGGTGGCTGAAGGTGTCAAGTCCACAAGCGGCGTGCTCGAACTCGCACAGCGCCACGACGTCGAGATGCCCATCGCCGTACAGGTTGGTCGGGTTATCTACGACGGCGTCGAACCGGGCGTCGCTCTTCACGAACTCATGACGAGGGCCGCAGGGAGTGAGTACTCGGACTAGACGGTGGTGCTGAGGGCCGGCGGGCTGAAGGTGCTCCTCGCAGCTTCGACCTCGTCTCTGATCACACAGCCGCCGAGATGATCGTTGACCAGTCCCATCGCCTGCATGAACGCATACATCGTCGTCGGCCCCACGAACCGCCAGCCCCGC
The DNA here is from genome assembly GCA_964196275.1 of uncultured Kiloniellales bacterium. Classification (GTDB taxonomy): domain Bacteria; phylum Actinomycetota; class Acidimicrobiia; order Spongiisociales; family UBA5794; genus UBA5794. The sequence continues at coordinate 54,938 of CAXMSN010000067.1, forward strand.
TTCTTCAGATCCTTCGACAGCGCCGTCGACAGCTCGGTCGTCGGCTGGATGTCCAAGGGAGCAGGGCCCCGAGCGGGCTCGTGAGACCAGAGAAACGCACCGACCGATCCGAACTCGTCAGCCATTTCGAGCGCCCTGCCTGCGTTGTTGATCGTGGCCTCGATCTTGCCTCGGTGTCGCACGATCCCTGCATCCTGTAGCAACTCCAACACGTTCGCCTCTGTGTACTCCGAGACGACCACAGGGTCGAAGTCGGCGAACGCTGCTCTGAAGTTCTCCCGCTTGCGAAGGATCGTCAGCCAACTCAGCCCCGACTGGAAGCCCTCAAGGCAGATCTTCTCGAACAGCCGGCGTTCATTCCCCTGAGGGAAGCCCCACTCGGTGTCGTGATACGCCTCGTAATCGGGATCGGACAGCCCCCACCAGCAGCGGAGACGTCCATCGGCACCTGGTTCGGTATGCATGAGGGCAGAATAGACAACAGACAACAGGCTTCTGACTTCGGACCACAGAAGTCAGAAGCCAGAAGTCAGGTTGCGTCGTCGTCTGCGGCTCTCTGCTGCGCTGCCTTGGAGTACCGCAGCACCACGCTCATCACGTCTTCTATGTAGTCGGGGTCCAGGCCGACCGCCGCCGCGTCGGCTCGGGCCTCAGCTATGAGCTCGGCTTCGCGGTTTGGCGACTCCATTGCCAGCCCACGCGATGCCTTGAGTTGGCCGATTTCGATGGAGCTTCTCAGCCGTCTTGCGATCAGCTTCAGCAATTCTCTGTCCATCCTGTCGATCTCATCCCGAAGCGAGGGAATGCCGAGACTGTCCATCAGCGTTGCGAACGCGTCGAAGTTGAGGTGCCCACCCGTACGGAATCCAGCGGACTCGGGATCCGGGTGCACGGCCACCATGAGGCCATCGGCACCGGCGACCCTGACCGCCAATGCAAGTGTCCCGATGAGGTCGAGCGAGCCAGTGGTTGGTGCAGGGTTCACGACGACGGGCAGCTGGGACATCTGCTGCACGACCGCCACAGCCGAGATGTCAACCGTCCCTGAGGTTCGTGGGTCGAAGCCCTCCGATCCACGCTCGCAAAGGATCACCCGGGTACCGCCCGATAACACGTGATCGGCAGCAACGAGCCACTGGTCGACGGTCGCCTCAGCGCCGCGGTGGACGATGACCGGGAGCCCAGATTCGCCAGCCGCCACGAGCAGTTCGCTCTCCAGCATGCGCGACGGTCCGATCTCGAGGATGTCGACGTGCTCGACCGCCTTGGCGACCTCGTTGGGTTCGAAGACGAACGTCGATGTGGCCAGCCCTGTTGCTCGACTTGCGTGCTCAAGCAACCACAGGCCATCCTCAGCGAGCGGCGAGAAGCCAGCCGCAACGTCATCCGGTAGGAATGTTGCCGATCGCAGCACAAGCCCTCCAGCTTCGCTGACCGCCGATGCCGTCGCCATGATCTGTTCCTCGGACTCGACGGCAGCGGGACCGGCCAGCACAGGGAACGCCCCATCGCCGAAGCGCACGTCAGCAGCCGCGACCACGGTCGTTTCTAGGTCGGGTTTCCTCTGGCTCTTCAGTTGTGGTTCGTCGTCAGCCACGGTCATCACCCCCCAGGAGGTCCTTGCACGCCTTTGCGAGGCTCGGTGCAATCGGTTCAAACGCTGCGAACCGATCGTCCGTCGTCTGACCTGCGACGTACCTCGCGTAGATCTGCTCGATGATGACAGCGATTCGAAAGAGCGCAAGCGCCTCGTAGAACGCAACGCCAGAAACATCGAACCCTGTTCGCTCGGCGTAGCGTGCTCGCACCTCGCTCTTGGGCATCACATCGCCGATCGCGACGGCACGATCACCGAACACGGGATACGTCGGGTCGCCGGGCTGTGCCCAGTACGCGAGCAAGGTTCCAGCGTCGACCAGCGGGTCCCCCCTTGTGGACATGTCCCAATCGAATACCGCCACAAGGGATCCGTCATCCCCGATCATCGTGTTATCGAGTTTGTAGTCGTTGTGCAGGATCGCCACCCGTTGGGGTTCGGGGAGCGAGCCCATCAGCAGGTCGCTTGAAATCTCCATGTCCTCGACCGGCCTCGTCGTCGCTGCCTGCCAGCGCCTCGTCCATCCTTCGATCTGGCGGGAGACGAAACCATCCGGATGCCCAAGATCGTCGAGGCCGACATCAGCCGGATCCACGCTGTGCAGATCCGCGAGGCCGTCGACAAGCGATTCGGCAACCGTGCGCTGTGCGGATGGTTCCGAAAGGGACTCGGGCCAGGTTCTGCGAACCACGGTCCCTGACCTCCGCTCCATGACGAAGAACGGCTTTCCCATCACATCAGGGTCGTCGCAGTAGTGATACGCCTGTGGGGCAAGGGGATATGCACGCCACAGCCGAGAAAGCACGCGGTGCTCCCTGCTCATGTCGTGTCCGCCCTTGGCAACTGACCCGAGGGGCGCCCGCCTCAGAACGAATTCGCCGCCATCAGCGGCCACGGCTCGATAGGTGAGGTTGGCGGCTCCACCTGGGAACTGATCGAACGAGATCGTCCCATCGCCGAAGAGTTCAGGGAGGCGGGCGCGCAGGTAGCCCGCAACGGTCGATTCGTCGAATCGCTCTTCATCCCTGATCGGTGCCGTGTCAGCCATCGACATCAGACTAGAAGAAGGGTCAGCCGACGACCATCTGCCAGCAGAGCGCCACGATCGCGACGGCGAAAACGACCGTAAGACCGACCTCGAGGGCGTGCCGCATGACCGAGACCCCCTCAGCGCGCATCGTTGGACCGCGCTCGACAGCCACGACGCCGACGATCCCAACACCGATCAATGCCGATGCGGCTGCCATCCACATCCACGCGTCACCGACAGACGCTGCGTGGGCGAGTCTGTCCACCATCATCGCAAGAAAGACTCCCGCGAGGTACAAGTTGGTGAACACGAAGAACCGCATTGCGCGGCCCCTCTGACCTCGGAGCTTGCTTGCCAAGCCCACCAACGCTGCACCAAGCGTCACCGCAGTCGCCGAATAGATCCAACCAAGGTCTGAGACCGCCGGAAGCATCAACGCCGTCCCGGCTGCTACCACCGAGTACCAGAAGATGTTGGCGAAGGTTGGCGACTCGCCGACCACGACTGGCAGCATCGGCACAGAAGCCGCTCGATAGTCATCTTCGTACTTGAGCGACAGTGCCCAGAAGTGAGGGGGGGTCCAGAAGAAGATGACCGCAAACATCACCCAGGCGGCAAGAGACAATGAGTCCGCATACGCCGCCCACCCGATCAACGCCGGGATGGCACCGGCGGCTCCCCCGATCACGATGTTCTGCGTGCTCGACCGCTTCAGCAGCATCGTGTACACCACGATGTAGTACATGAAGGCCGTTGCGGCGAGCAGGCCAGCCAACAGGTTCGCACCGAACGTAAGCACGAGGAAGCCTGCAACTCCGAGGAGCCCACCGAACCACGTCGCTGCCGAGGAACTCACCCTGTCCGTTGGCAGAGGACGAGAGGCTGTGCGGCGCATGAGCTTGTCGATGTCGGCGTCGTACACCTGGTTGATCACGTTGGCGCCGCCAGCCGCAAGGGTCCCTCCGAGCAACGTGACGAGGATCAGCCCGAGTCCGGGCCACCCGTCCGCCGCAACCACCATCGCCGGGATCGTCGTCACAAGGAGCAATTCGATGATTCGGGGCTTCGTCATCTCGACGTATGCACGCACAACCGAGTCCTTGCTCTCCGACGTTGCCTCACTCATCGCGCAAGCACAGGATCGTCAGCTGTCACGCCCTCGCTCAGAACCATCGCACTCAGCAGCACGAAGAGGATCCACAGTGCGTCCGCAACCATCAGATGGATGACTTGCACTCCGAGCGGCGTGAGCAGGAAGACGTTTCCGATTCCAATGAACACCTGAGACAACACAACCAGCATCACCGCGGCGGCTACTCGCCTCGTTGCGGAACTCTTGGACATCGCGAACTTGGTCGCAATCCATGCAACGAACATGCCCCCTGCCACGGCAACAATCGGATGGATGATCCGCAGCCGTAGGAGAGCCGGAGCGGTCGGACCGAATTCAGCTGAGATACCGCTCACCACAGAGTCGGCAGGGAACACGGCGTCAGCGATCGCGTTCAGCGCACCAGTGCTCCCAACGATGAGAAGCGTCACCACACCGAGGAGTAACCACTTGGCAGAATCCCGCGATCGGTGCATCGCTGGTTCAGGATTCCCAGAACCCCACCACGCCGTGAGCGCAAGGGATGCAAGGAGGAAGAACGTGTTCGTCAGGTGAAGCGGAACGGCGATCATGCGGCCGACCGAGATGTCCGCGTCGACCCAGCTGAACAGGACGAGAGAAGCGCCGAGAAGCGCCTCGATGATGAGGAGCACGGCCGCGGCCGTAGCGGCTTTGCGGACGATGCTGCCCTTGGAGAACGCCCACAAGGCAAGGAAGAACAGGCCCGCGATGCCGACACCAGCGAGGAAAGAGGAAGCCCGATGAGAGAACTCGATCAGTGTCTCGACCGTGGCGTTCGGGGGGATGAACTGGTCGCCGCATTTCGGCCACGTCTCGCCGCAACCGGCGCCCGAGCCCGTGGCACGGACGATCGTTCCCCCGGCGATCACGGCGAGGTTGAACGCAAGCGTCGCCCAAGCAACGATCGAGAACAGCCGTCGACGAACTGGTACTGCTACGGGCATGTCGCAAGGCTACCGGAGGCGGTGGTCGATGATCCGCCAGCAACACCGAATCCACAGACGTTCGACGAGGCTACGCTTCGATTCATGAAGTCGCTCATCGCCATCGCTGCACTCGCCGTCGTAGGCGCCGTCGTGTACAAGATCCTCACCACCGAAGTTCCCATCGACGAGTCCTGATCTGGTGCTGACGTCCAGACGCTTCGGCTCGGGAACGCCCCTTGTCGCCCTCCACGGATTCACCCACACCGGTGAGCAATACCGAGCGCTCGCGGAGGCGACCGACCGAGAGATCCACGCGCCAGACCTCCCCGGCCACGGCTCCTCCGCGGACAAGTCCACGATGATCGACGACGTTCTCGCTTCCCTCTCCGAGACGATCGCTGCAGAAGGCGCCGATGCGCCGATTCTTGGCTACTCCCAGGGAGCACGATTGGCACTCCTCCTCGCCACGCAAACGTCCAGCGTCAAGGGTCGCCTGATCCTCGTGTCCGGGACCGCAGGTATCGAGGATGAGTCAGATCGCCGCGACCGAAGGGCATGGGATCGATCCACAGGAGACGAGATCATCGAAATGGGGATCGAGCAGTTCATCGACGAGTGGACGTCGAACGGGATGACATCTACAGAGGGCCTCCCGGCAGCCCTCCGGAAGTCCGATAGGGAAGAGCGGCTCGCCAACACCGCACACGGGCTCGCATCGGCGCTGACCGGCTACGGAACGGGGACGATGCCCAGCGTATGGCACGTTCTCAACACCATCACCGTGCCGACCCTCATCCTCACCGGATCACGCGACACGACATATACCGCACACGGGGAGCGCCTGGCTTCGGGGATCGGGCCCAACGCGTCACACAGGATCATCGATGGTGCAGGGCACGATCTGCTTCTGTCGGGCCTGACAGCTACCGCGGCACACATCAGCGAGTTCCTCGCTTAGTGCCGCGTACTCAATCGGTCTCTATCGGGACCGCGGAACCCGACGTCCAGTCGTAGAACCCGATTCCGGTCTTCTTGCCGAGCTTTCCTTCCGCCACCATCGAGCGCAGAAGGTCCGGCGGCTCGAAGCGCTCGCCGTAGACGGAGGCGAGGTGTGTGGCGATACCAAGCCGAACATCGTGGCCGACGAGGTCGCCGAGCATCAACGGCCCCATGGGATGGCCGTATCCCAGAGACATCGCCCGATCGATGTCCGCAGGTGACGCAACGCCCTGCTCCACCATCCGAACAGCTTCGATTCCGGCGAGAACGCCGAGTCTGCTCGTCGCAAACCCCGGCGCGTCGTTGATGAGCGCCTGTTCCATTCCAAGAAATTCGACCATCGATGAGATGGCAGACAGCGTTCCCTCATCGGTACGCGATCCCTTGATCACCTCAACGAGGTTCATGGCCCACACGGGGTTGAAGAAGTGCATGCCTGCGAACCGCTCCGGACGCTCAAGTTCCGCAGCAAGCTCATCGATCGAAATGCTCGACGTGTTCGATGCAAGAACGACCGGCTGTCTCGCTTCCGCAGCACCGAGCAGGGAACGCTTGAGCTTCACACTCTCGATCACCGCCTCGATGATCGCATCGAGCCCCACGGGAAGATCGTCGATCGATGCGACGGCCTCAAGCCGTGCCTTCGCCCTTTCCGGATCATCAAGCTTGCCGCGCTGAGCAGCAACATCGAGGGTGGCCCTGACACGGTCAACGGCTGCAATCGCCGTCGCAAGATCGATGTCAACGATCACAACGTCGGATCCGTTCGCTGCGAACCGATGCGCGATGCCGATGCCCATCGTCCCGCCACCTACCACTGCGATCCGCATCTCTCTCCTTGTCGCTTCCACCAGAGTAGATGGCGTCGGCGGACCGCACGCAATGGCCGGCTCATCGACTACTTTCCTTGTAATGGAAAGCCCTCGACTCACCGCATACAGCCACGGCGCCGGTTGAGCATGCAAGCTCGGTCCTGACGAGTTGGCGCAGGTTCTGCGCCCCATGCACAACACAGCTGCGACGACGCACCCGGACCTGATCGTGGGTATCGCCGGCTCAGATGACGCCGGGGTCTATCGCATTGATGACGATCGAGCGATGGTCCAGACTGTCGACTTCTTCACACCGATCGTCGATGACGCATACGACTGGGGAAGGATCGCAGCGGCGAACGCGCTGAGCGACGTTTATGCAATGGGTGGAGATCCCATCACGGCCCTCCAGCTTGTCGGGTGGCCAAGGGATGACCTTCCCTTCGACCTTCTCTCGCGGGTGATCGAAGGTGGTGTTTCGGTGATGGTCGAAGCCGGATGCACGGTGATCGGCGGCCATTCCATCGACGACCGGGAACCGAAGTACGGATTCGCCGTGACCGGCTACGTTCCGACCGACGAGATCATGACGAACGCGGCAGGCGAACCAGGACAGGTTCTCATCCTCACGAAGCCGATCGGAACCGGAATCATCGCGACGGCGATCAAGAACCAGAAAGCGAGCAGCGAGATCACAGCGACAGCGGTCGACATCATGGCGACGCTCAACCGGGATGCCGCTGACGCAGCGAGGCGCGTCGGTGTCAAGACCGCGACCGATGTCACCGGGTTCGGGTTGCTCGGCCATCTCTCGGAGATCGTTCGAGCGTCGGGAGTCAGCGCGGAGATCGAGTTCGACGCGGTGCCGCTCATCGACGACGTGACACAGATGGTCGAGGACGGCATGATCCCCGGAGGTACCAGGCGGAACCTGAAGTCAGTCCGGTCGATGTGCGACTTCGGTGAGCTTGACAAGAACGCACAGCTGCTCCTTGCCGATGCGCAGACAAGCGGGGGGCTCCTGTTGAGCGTTGACGCCCCGTTGGAGCAGGCCCTCCATGTGGCGCTCGCTGACAACGGGGTTTCCTCATGGACGATCGGCAGCCTCACTGAGCGTCCCTTCGAACACGGACCGTCAGGCAGGATCACCGTCCGCTGAAGGACCGCTTGATAGATGGATTGCATCGGATAGGCTGAAAGTGCTGGGTCGCTTGTCGACCCTCTGCGGACCCCCTCGTCCCCCCTGGGGGGTCCGCAAATCAAGCAGTGAGCCCCCGCTAGCCGGGGGCTTACTGCATTCTGACGTAGTACGTATTACTGCCCTCACTGCCTGCCGAAGTGACCCCAACTCACGACCGATTGGCTGAGCGATAGGCTGCTGTTGCGATGAAGATACGAATACCTCGCCCGCGCCAGTTCGGCTCATCCCTGCGGGATCTCGCTCGCCAACGGCCAGAGGAGGCCGAGGAGTACCTCGATGCTCACCACGACGCGTGGGAAGAGCTGGCGGAGCACGACCCTCACGACGCAGCAGACATCCTCGAGGCGCTCGATGAAGAGGGAGCGGTTGACCTTCTCCAGGACCTGCCACCTGACCATGCGGGTGAGGTTCTCGATGAGATGCACCCAGAAGCTGCAGCGGATCTGCTTGAGGAACTCGAAGCGATCGAAGCCGCTGCGATGCTCGAGACCATGGAGTCGGACCAAGCGGCTGATGTCGTCGGAGCGCTTGAGCCGATCGATCGCACGGCCGTACTCGCTGCCCTCGGCCCCGAGGCCGCCGCTGAGATAGAGGCGCTACTCCTCCACGCCGCCGACTCCGCTGGTGGCATGATGACCACTGACGTCGCTGCCCTTCCCGTCGACATGACGGCGGGGATGGCGATCGAAACGCTTCGAACCCTGCACGGCGAACTCGGATCCAACCTTCTCTACGTGTACGCCGTCGACTCGGACAACCGCCTTGTCGGGGTCGTCTCCTTCAGGGATCTGGTGTTCGCACACCCGGAGACAACGATTCGAGACGTCATCGAGCCAACGCTTGTCAGCGTGAGGCCAGACACCGACCGTGAGCAGGTCGCTGAACTCATCCACCGGTACAGGCTCATCGCCATACCGGTGGTGGAAGCTGACGGCACCCTCGTGGGCATGGTCAAGTTCTCTGAGGCGATCGAGGCCATCCAGGCCGAGGTCGGTGAGGACATGGCCGTCATGGTCGGTGCGGGTGAAGAGGAGACAGTGTTCACGCCGGTGAGCCTGTCGGTGCGGAGACGGCTTCCGTGGATCATCTTCAATCTTGTGGTTGGCGTCTTCATCGCTGGCATCATCGCCCAATTCGAATCGACGCTCGCGACGTATGCCATTCTTGCTGCCTACATGCCGATCGTTGCTCTCCTGGCTGGCAACTCCGGCGCTCAGAGCCTCGCTGTCATCATCCGCTCGATGGCCGTCGGCGACTTGCCGCAGGGAAGGGCACCGAGAGCCATTCGTCGGGAGGTGGCCGTGGGTCTCATCGACGGAACGATCATCGCCACGCTGTCGGCACTCTTGGCGGCCCTCACCGTCGGCTTCTTCACGGGCGACTCCGTGGCGGCCATCGCCCCTGCCGAGATCGCCATCATCATCTTCATTTCGGTCTGGGTTGCGTTCCTCGTGGCGGGTCTCGTCGGTGCTGGAATCCCCGTCCTCTTCAGCAGTCTCGGACAGGATCCGGCGCTTGCGTCGAATATCTTCCTCACGCTGATCACTGACATCGTTGGGTTTGCGGGCTTCCTACTAACCGCCGCTCTCCTGCTGAGCTGACAACTCCGCGTCAGGACCCCAACACCGTCGCACCTGCAGGCGCGAACGGCCCCAGGAATGTGATCGTGAACCCATCATCGAGTCTCGCAAAGTAGTGGTCCTCGATGGACGCGATCTGCTCCTCTGTGGCATCGGGGTTTCCAACGATGTTCGCAGCGGCCGGGTCGTCGATGACATGCACCGTAGAGATCGGAGGGAACCGCCGGACAACGTCAGCGATGACGTCCTCAAGGTCGATGTCGGTCAACGTCTCGTAGCTCGATACATCAAGCAGGACAACAACGGTGTCGCCTGTGCCGTCGCCGACCGAGCGCTGAACGATCTGGTACTCGGGGGACGACAGTTGCTCAACGGGAGCCATCGTGGTCGAGGTGCTTGACGTCGGCGGTGTCGTCGGCGGGGGAAGGGTCAGGAGGGGGGACTCGGTGGTGGTTGTCGTGTTCTCCGTCGAACTCTGACATGCGGCCGCAACGACGGCAACGGCAGCCACCACCACGATGAGTCTCAACCTTGGCATATGGTCAATGCTACTTCGGATGCTCAGATGCGTTTCGACTCTTCCAGCCATGCCTCATATGAGATCCCATCAAGCCAGACCTCGCCGTTGACGATCCTGAACAACTCGACGACTGATTCGAATGTCTCCTCGTCCGGCTGCTGCTCAAGGAGGTACTGACTCAGGTCGAGTACCGGTCTCCACGCACGTGGTCCCATGGCGATATCAACGCGGGTTCTCCAGTCCAGGCTGGCGTCGCCAACTCTCGCATCGTTCGCCCAGAACGCGCCAAGTTTCTGTGCCGTCCGTACGAGGCGTCTGAGCAGTTTCGCCGACTGCTTGTCCAGGTCCGCTGTGGCGGTGACACCATCGAACCAATCGGCGATCGACTGCTCGGTCACGTCCTCCGGCGACATGACGGCGGTTTCGAACAAGGCCTCGACATCAGCGAGCACGCCGCTCACGTCGTTTCTCTCTCCACAAGGTCACGGAATCCACCGAAAAGAGCAGCGGTCACGGGACCCGAAGGGAACTCGGCATCGCCGACACGAGCCACCGGGGCGACCTCGCGGACGGTCGATAGAGAGAACGCCTCATCGGCATCGAGAAGCTCCTCGATGTTGAACGACCCAACCGTTACCTGCAGGCCGAGTCCGTTCGCTACCTCCAGAACGGCGTTGCGGGTAACCGATGCGAGGATGTGACGGTCCAGGCTCGGTGTGAACACAGCGCGGTCCTTCACCCAACCCAGAGAGAATGTGGGCCCCTCGAGCACGATCCCACCTTCGCCGACAAGAGCGGCATCGTCGAAACCCCGCGATCTCGCGGTCATGGTCGCAGCAAGGTTCGGACCGTACGAGAGTGTCTTGGCCCCGGCGAGTTCACTCGTTCGGCCGTCAGAATGCCAAGGGGCCTCGATGATGTCGAGGGCGTATGCGTCAGGGATGTCAGGGACCTCTTCAAGGAAGACCACGATCGAGTTGTCAGTTCCCGGGTGCTTCGCATCCAGCCCACCCGTCACATAGACCCGTAGGACGCCTTCACCGGCAGCCGCAACCGCCAGACACCAGTCCCTGAGGGTGTCTATGGATCCGAGATCGATCCTCAACACCTCAGCACCTCTGGCAAGCCTGGCGAGATGCTCATCGATCCTGAACGGCACCCCGCTGTATGACCGCATCGCCTCGAAACAGCCGTAGCCGCGCTGGAAACCGATATCAAAGACCGAGATCGAGGCAACCTCCGGATCGAACGGAAGCCCGTTGATCAGAACTGGGCCGATCGCTCTGCTCACGGAACGAACCAGTTGGTGATCGGCAAGCGTCTGTCCCTGCCGAATGCTTTGCGGCTGATCCTCACGCCCGGAGCGGCCTGGCGTCTCTTGTATTCGTTTCGATCAACCATGCTGGCGATCCTGCGTACAAGGATTTCGTCTTCACCCGAAGCAATTATCTGGGACGACGTCATGTCCTCCTCGATGTACATCCTGAGGATCGCATCGAGTACGGGGTAGGGGGGCAGCGAGTCCGAGTCGAATTGGTCAGGGCGGAGCTCCGCCGACGGCTCCTTGTCGATGATCGCAACGGGGATGACCTCCGCCGTGCTGTTCCTCCAACGGGCGAGCTCGTACACGGTCGTCTTGTATACATCCTTGAGGACGGAGTAGCCGCCAGCCATGTCTCCATAGAGGGTCGCATAGCCGACCGCCATCTCCGACTTGTTGCCCGTTGCTACGACCATCCCTCCGAACTTGTTCGAGACCGCCATCAGGATCGTGCCTCGGATGCGCGCTTGGAGGTTCTCCTCTGCGACGTTCTCGGGAGCGTCCGCGAACACGGGTGAGAGAGCATCCTGGAAGCCTGTGAACATCTCCTCGATGGGGATCGTGTCGACACGTATGCCGAGACGCTCGGCGAGGTCGATTGAGTCCTCCACGCTCCCCGCCGACGAGTACCTCGTCGGCATCGTGATCCCATGGACCGCATCGGGACCCAATGCGTCCACGGCTATCGCCGCGGTCAGCGCCGAGTCGATGCCGCCCGAAAGGCCGATCACGACCTCGGAGAAGCCGTTCTTCCTCACGTAATCCCTCAGCCCCGTCGTGATCGCTCGGTAGGTCTCCTCGAGCTCGCCGAGTTCGGCAGCGACCGAAGGCGACATCGGAACGCGATCCTTGTCCGCGGGCGAGGTCACATCGATCACAGGAAGTGTTGGATCCTCCTTCTCCGCCACCACGATGTCAACGGAGAAGCGATCCTCAACGAACGCCGGAGAGCGATGAACGAGCTCGCCGCTTGGCCCGATGACCATGGAGGACCCATCGAAGACGAGTTCGTCCTGACCGCCGACACAGTTGACGTACATAACGAAGGCAGCGCCATCGACGGCCCTCTCCGTCAGCATCTCGAGGCGCTCAGCGCTCTTGCCGACGTTATAGGGCGAGCCGTTGATGTTGAGCAGCACACTGGCGCCACCCTCCGCCTGAACGGATGGTCGTCCCTGCGCCTCCCAGATGTCCTCGCAGATCGACACGCCGCACAGAACCCCTCCAATGCGATGCAGCTGAGGGGGCGTACGGCCCTCGGCAAAATACCTCGCCTCGTCGAACACCCCGTAGTTCGGAAGCAGCGTCTTGTGATAGATGGAGATGATCTCGCCGTTCGCAATAACCGCCGCCGCGTTCGCAACCTCGCGAGGCACCGAGTCATCGTCGAAACGCTGCTCGGGGAGCCTGTCGACGAACCCGACCACGACCGCTGTTGTGCCAGAACGGGCAGCGATCGTGTCCAACGCAGAGAGGTTCTGGTCGACGAACCCATCACGCAGAACGAGGTCCTCAGGGGGATAACCGCAGATCGCGAGCTCCGGGAGCATGAGCAGGTCCGCATCCACAGACTCGGCCCACGCCATCGCATCGAGGATCTGAGCAGTGTTCCCTTTCATGTCGCCTACAACGAGATCGAGCTGCGCACCCGCAACCCTGAGGGTTCGGCTCACACACCCTCCACGGTTTCTTCGATCAGGTGGTCGACAACCGTGTTGAGCGCATCGGCAGGGTCAGCGCCCTCAGTGAGCGCGCTCTCATAGACGGCCCGCTGGCGATCCGAGCTGGTACCGCCGGCCACGATCGTCCTGATGTGTTCGACGTGTTCGAGCGCCCCGATCTCCGCGGCCTGCTCTCGCACCATCCCGATGAGTTCCTCGACAAGGTCCGGCACCGGAACGAGCTTGCCGGTACCGAAGTCGATAAGGGACTCGTCGACGCCATACCGTTGTGCACGCCAGTTGTTCTCCTGGATGAGCATGCGCGAGTACTGACGGAACTTCCTGTTCTCCTTGCGAAGCTGATACAGCATCGCAAGCAATGACTGATAGGTCGCGGCGATCGCCAGAGCATCGGCATATCGCGTGCAGATGTCGGTCGACCGCATCTCGAGCGTGGGATACCGCGAAGAGGGCCGGATGTCCCACCACAGCTTGGAGGCATCCTCGATGACCCCGGTGCCGACGAGTACCTCGATGTGTCGCTGGTACTCCGCCCAACTTGAGAACGCGTCCGGGATGCCGGTTCGGGGCATCGACCGGAACACCGACGTCCGGTAGCTCTTGAGACCGGTGTCCTCTCCGTGCCAGAACGGCGATGACCCCGAGACCGCAAGCAGGTGTGGCAAAAAGTACGTGACCTGGTTCATCAGTTCGATCCGAAGGTCCTCGTCCCCGACGCCGACGTGGACGTGCATCCCGCAGATCAACAGACGCCTCACCACGCCCTGGAGTGCCTGTTCCAGTTCGTTGTATCTCGACTTGTCTGTGTGTCTCTGACGACTCCAGTCTGCAAATGGATGCGTGGACGCCGAGATGATCGCCATGCCGTGGTCGCTTACCGAGTCCGAGACGAAACGCCGCATCAAGGCCAGATACTCGGCCACTTCGGTCAGGTCCTTCGCAACCGGCGTCCCGATCTCAACTTGCGAACGGATGAATTCCGGGCTCGTGGCTCCGACAGGTGGATGCTCGAGAGCGTCCAGAAGCTCGTTTGGCAGTTCCGGCACAAGATCGCGCGTCTCACGGTCCACGACGAAGTACTCCTCTTCGATCCCGATCGTGAAGAGAGGCCTCTCTGGCGTCATGTTTCCTCCGACGTGTGTGCAGACCTACGGTACTTGCTTGCTCTCAGGGTACGAGCAAAAGGCCCTCGTCTTCAAGGGCATGGGACAGGGCGCCCTCCTCTCCGGGACGTACGGAGATCGTGAGGACACCTCCTCCACCATGAGGAGCGTGACGCATCTGGATGTCCCTCACATCGACCTCGGATGCTTCGAGTGCGTGTCCGACTTTCGCAATCTCTCCTGGTTGGTCAGCGAGCGCCACCCTGACAGCGGCTACCGGCGCTCCCAGGGACCGCCGTGTCTGTCGCGCCTCAGAGAGGAGTGCAAGCAACGTGTCGTCATCCGACACGATCGCAGCTTCAAGAAGCGCCAGGCGCTCCCTGAGAACGCCGATGGAGGCGAGAACCGCCGGTGCGTTCGTCTGCAGTATCTCGACCCAGGGGATCGGAAGTGATGCCCCGACCCTCGTGAGGTCTCTGAAGCTTCCTGCTGCGAGTTCAAGCGCACCATCTTCGTCTACAGCGGTCGCAAGAAGGGCACCGGCAACGAGTTGTGGCAGGTGGCTGATCCTGGCTACGGCAGCGTCGTGATCTGACGCACTCATCCTGACGACACGTCCGCCGAGCGTCTCGATGACCGACACGACCGACCGATCCGCGTCAGGGCTCGCTCCATCGATCACGACCCACGAGGCACCTCTGAAGAGGGCGGCGCTCGCCGCCGTAGGTCCCGATGTCTCCCTGCCGGCCATCGGGTGCGTTCCGACGAACCCAGCCAGATGGTCTGTTACAGCCAGTACGGGAGCCTTCACACCGGCAACGTCCATCACAGCGGTGTCAACGGCCATATCTGAGAGAACTTCGATCGTCGCCTTCGGTGGGACAGCAACGATCACAACGTCGGGTGCCGGTTCGAGGACGGCATCCAAGGAGTCGGCGTATGTCGATGCGAGTCCCCGATCCTTCGCGATAGCGAGTACGTCAGGGTCAGCGTCGTATCCGATGACGGTCCATCCCGACTTCGAAAGGCCGACTGAGATCGATCCTCCGATCAACCCAAGACCGATAACCGCAGCTCGTTTCATGTCGTACATCACCGTTGATCAACCATCCAATGAGGCTAGGGGTGTCCAGGCAGCGACGGAAGTCGGACGACGGAACCAGACTCGAAGTCCGAACTCCGAAATCCGACCAAGACCAGAGCCCGGAGCCAGATCGGAAGATTCTGGTCTGATAGCGAGCGCAGTCAGCGGATCGGACTTCGGGCAGCGAGCAAATCGGATTTCGGCGAGCGAGGCGAAACCAAGCGATCCTACCCTCGGCTCATGCGACGGGTATTCGTAACAGGAGCAGCCACGTGGACCGGTGGTCAACTGGTCAAGCAACTTGAGGCACGCGACGACCTTGAGGTCTTCGCCGTGGACGATGAGGATCCGCGCATCTCGTTCTCGTCACCTTTCGAGAGGCTGTCACTCGAGCGCCTTGCGCTCGCTCGCTACATGCTTGAGGTCAAGCCGGAGATCGTCGTTCATCTTCAGTCGGTTCACCGAACCGCTGAGGAGGGTCGCAATACCGATGGCGAGGAGAGAATCGTCGGAGCGCTTGCCCTATTCGGAGCGATCGAGCGCCTCGACAGCGTGAGCACCGTGATCGTCAAATCGGACACTGCCTTCTACGGAGCAAGCCCCAGGAACCCATCGGTTCTGAAGGAGTCGACCCGCCCTCAGGGGACGCCGAGCAAGTATCAGCGCGACCTCACAGAGATGGAGCGTTTCGTCTCGGAGACGTCACAGCGCCACACGGACATCAACTACACGGTTCTCCGCTTCGCCCCGATCTTCGGCCCAGAGGTCGGAAACCCGTTCAGCCGCTATCTCGGCCTGCGTGTTGTCCCAACGTTGCTCGGTTTCGATCCCCGCCTCCAGGTGACACATGAGCGAGATGCGGTCGCGGCTCTCGAACACGCCCTCGATGTCCAGGTCCCCGGCACGTTCAACGTTGCAGCGGACGGACAGATGTACCTGTCCCGTGTCCTGCGGCTTGGTCGGAGGATTCCGCAGCCGCTACCAAGCAAGATGTACGAATCTGCGATGAGGGGCCTGACACGGGTGAACATCACCGTTCCTGCCCATGTCCAGGGGATCCTCAAGTACGGCAGGGTCGTCGACACTTCGTTGATGAGGTCTGAGTTCGGATTCACACCGGAGCACACCTGCAGGCAGACGGTCCTCAATGCCTACGGGATCACCGGGAAGGTGGCACCGTGAAGCGGTACGACCTCGAAGCGTTGACCAAGAAGGAGCTGTCTCTACTCGCCAGGGAAGCCGACATCGCCGGCCGTTCCACGATGACCAAGGCCCAGATCGTCGAAGCGCTTGCAGAACCCGACACGACGGACGCCGATGCCGTTCCACCCGACAGCGTCGAAGCCGAGGTCGTGAGCGAGGGGCTCGGGATCTCCATCCCAGGGATCTCGCACGAGGACAGGGCGGAAGCCAAGGCACGCCGCGAAGCTCTCGCAGCGAGGCTCGCCGCGTTCGTCGATACCGGGACGCATTGCTCATGGACCAGCACCGAGGGACATCCGTGCGGGCTACCCGTTGTCGTTGGTACCGAGGCGTGCGGCCTCCATGGGGATGGATCGATCGCTGACAGGGCCATCCCCCTCACGGGAAGCCTCGGCTTTGGCTCTTGGCCGACGCTGTGGAGACACCTCAGCCTTGCGACGTACGACATCGACTCGTTCGGGTTGGACCCGGTCGTGGCAGAGATGGCGTGGCACGTCATGAACGGCCTCTACTACGACTATTTCCGGGTTGAGGTTGAAGGGATCGAGAACGTGCCGATGGACGGTGGTGCGGTACTCGTGGCGAACCATGGCGGCGCGGCCCTGCCGTACGACGGGGCGATGCTGACACTCTCGGTGCTGAACGAAGCCGAGATCCCGCGCAGGGTCCGCGTGATCGGTACCGAGATCTTCAACATGCTGCCCACCGTGTCGCACCTCTACCGCAAGGTCGGTGCGGCGTATGCGGCGCGCGATGATGCACGAGAACTTCTCCGGAGAGGGCATCTGCTAGGCGTATTCCCCGAGGGCGAGCGAGGCTTCATGAAGCCCGTCTGGGAGGCGTATCGAGTCGGGAGGCTCGGTAGAGGTGGTTTCGCTGAGATCGCCGCCGAGGCTGGCGTTCCGATCGTGCCTGTGGCGATCATCGGCTCTGAGGAAGTCCACCCTGCCGTGATGGTCTCGAAGCGACTGGCCAGACTCGTCAAGCTGTTCTTCCCCGATCAGCGCGTCGACGAGATCGCCATTGCCCTGAACCCCATCCCTCTCCCCATCAAGTGGAGGATCCGATTCCTGCCACCGGTCATGCCACCCGGTGATGACGAGCAACTCGATGGCCTCGAACTCCTCGAGCGCTCGGAGGACATCCGCGACTCCATCCAGCACGCCCTCGACGACATCCTGGCGCACCGCCGAACGGCTTTCTAGCGTTCAACTCACACCTCCGTCCCCCTTTCAAGGGGAACAAGCGAGCGCAGCGAGCTAGGGGGATGTGCAGGGTTCGGTCTCGGACGTCGCTGCATCCAGCCACTACGGGCTCGCAGACCCCCCTGCATCGTCGCTGCGCTCCTCTGCCGTCCCGACATCCAGCCACTCCGGGCTCGCAGGCTCGCAGACCCCCCTGCATCGTCGCTGCGCTCCTCTGCCGTCCCCCCTGAAGGGAGGACGAAGGCGCGGGGACTGCTAACAATTGCAAGCACTTTGCTATATACTGCAAACAATGAGGAAGCCACAACTGCCGGATGTTGGTTCGTTCATCAAGGAACAGCGCGAGCGCAGTTCCCTTTCGATCCGGAAACTGGCAGACATGACCGGGGTTTCGAACCCCTACCTCAGCCAGATCGAGCGGGGTATCCGCACGCCATCGGCTGAGATCCTCAGATCGATCGCAGGCGCCTTGTCGATCCGTACAGAGACCCTGTACGAGAAGGCAGGGCTCCTCGACAGCGATGGCGCACAAGACGTCGTCGATGCGATCGAGTCAGACAGCAAACTTTCGAGTAACCAAAAACAGGCGCTGAGGGAGATCTACATGAGCTTCGTCAGCACAGACCAGGAGGAATCATGATGGATTTCGACAAACAGAAAGAGAACTTGACCAAGGCCTACAAGGCGATGAGTGACACCACCGTGTCCGCCGGCACCAAGGTCAAGGACGTCACCACAGATGCCGCAAAGAACGTTGCCGACACAACCGTCAGCGCAGGCACCAAGGTCAAGGACGTCAGCACGGACGCAGCAAAGAGCGTTGGTGACACGACCGTCAGCGCAGGCACCAAGGCGAAGGACATCGGAGGCGATACCGCCACCACCGCTGCCGAGAAGGCCAAGGAGCTTCTTGTAGCCCTGCAGGAGTTCGCTGGATCGAGCATGGACAAGATCACGGCCGTCAAGCTCGGCGACAAGAACGTCGGCGAGCACGTTGAGGCAACCGTTGACACCGTCCAGTCCAAGGTTGACGTGGATCAGCTCACCGAACAGGTTGCAAAGCTCAGGCACCAGATCGAGGACGTCCTCGGATCGTGGAAAGAGACCTTCAGCCCGACTGAGGAGACCACGAAGGCCGCTGACAAGCCAGCCGCAAAGCCGGCCGCCAAGAAGCCATCGGCGAAGAAGACAACTGCCAAGCCAAAAGCGAAGGCAACGACGACCAAGGCTGCTCCGAAGTCCAAGACCACAGCGAAGCCTGCGGCCAAGAAGACAACCGCCGCAAAGAAGACGACAACCAAGTCAACTTCCAAGTAGCACAGCACCAACCAAGAAGGGGAGGGTCTCAACCGAGACCCTCCCCTTCTTGCTGTGTTCTGGTATCCGTGGTCCGTGGTCGCTGCGCTCCCGTTCATCCCCCTGGCTCGCTAACGCTCGCCCGTCCCCCTTGAAAGGGGGACGAAGAAAGGGAATCAGCTGGTGACGCTTGGTTCCATTGCATTGGCTGCGTCGATCCAGCCTTGGACCATCTCGACCGTTGGAAGCCTCTGCACTCGCCGACGCTTGCCATTGATCTGGGTGAGGGCCGTCATGAGGTTCTGGGCGTTCCTGCGACGCAGTGCCTTGATGGTGTCGACACCCGACGCAGCAAGAAGATCTGCGTACTCAGCGCCGACTCCCTTGACCTTCATCAGTTCGGCCTGCTGGGCCCACTTGAGCAAGTCCGTCGTGGCTATCCCGGTCCTCGACGAAACCTCGGCCCTCCCCTTGCGAGTCGATGCTTGGTCGAGGAGTGACTCCGTCGTGCGCACACCGCCCTTGCGAAGCTTGGTTGCATCTCGCTGGCGGATCGCACGTATCGCCGAAATCGAAGCCATCGACCGTCACTCCCGTTCATCTTGCCAGCGGCCTGCGTCGAGACTACTCACTCACGGGGGTCTCTCGCTTGGCGACTAGTGGGCTTCTTTTTCGACTTCCTCGGCGGTATGGAGATTCACGGGTGCGATTCGGTCGAACCACACCTCGTCGACGCTGTTCGCATGGAGCGAGATCGAGTCGAGGAGATCGACATCGCCCTCCTGCCCAAGAAGATGCGCCCACATTTCGGGGCCAATGACAACGGGGAGGCCTCGGGCATACCGATACTTGGGCACGACGACATCCGCATCGGATGCGAGCGCCGCAGCGATCAGCTCGTTGACAATCTCCGGGTGTACGTCGAGCTGATCGGCTCTACCGAGTACACAGCGTTCAACCGAACGGTTCCGCGTCACAAGGTCGAGCGCGGCACGGATCGGAGATGAATTCCCCTCGCCCCACTCCGGATCGATCACGAGAGTGACCCCGACTTCCTCGATCGTGTCAGCGATGAGGTCAGCGTCCGAGCCGAGCACAACGACACGCTCATCGACGTTCCAGGCGAGGCAGCCTTCGATCGCTTGGGCCACCATCGAGCGCCCATGAACGGCAGCGAGGTACTTGGTCTCTGCGAAGTCTTGTCCCGCGTCGGCGGCGAGGATGATGGCGACGGTTGACACGATGGCTCCCTTTGCTGCGGAACGGTACCTCGGCGTCACCGCCTACCAGTTGGCGCCCTGCGAATCGGTGAGAGCCGAGAGCAAGTCCGACTGGAGATACCCCAGCCATGCGAGCGCCGCAAGACCGGGGTCGTCGGAGATGCGGGCCTCCCAACCCTCACCTGACTCGAACACTCCAGCGCGTGCGGCGAGCGCAAGCCTTGCCCTGTTGATCACGCGAAGGACGGACTCCGCCTCGTCCAGCGACATCGAGGACTCTCCGCGCAAGAGAACGTCGAGGGCTGCGATATCGGCTGCACGGTCACCCGTGCGCTGCGTGCCTATGAGTTCATCGAATTCGTCAGACGCGGCAGCGTCATCTGCATACGCCGGTCGATTCATCACGGCTACAGCCGGATCTGTGTCGTGTGTTCCGACCGATGCGAGGAGATCGGGAATCTGAACCAGAAGCGCCTTGTCATCAACAGTGAGCGAAGTGACGATGCGGTCGTCTGATCGCGAGAACAGGGCCGTCACGATCGCCCCATCGTCGCCCACAGCCCATAGTTCTGGAGTCGGTAGACGGCGAGTTCCGCTGGCTCCAACATCCCTGTGAACACCACCGCCTTGCCCTCGTTGTGGACCGAAAGCATCAACGATGTTGCCTTGTCAAGATCGAACGCAAAGACCTGCTGGAACACATACACAACGAAGTCCATCAGATTGACAGGGTCGTCCCAGACGATCACAACCCAGGGAACGTCGGGGTCTGCCCGCTCGGTGACCTCGGGTTCCACAACCGGAACGGTCGTTGTCATTGTCTCGCGGGCTGCTCTTCGACAGCGGCGTCGACGTCGGCTGAGCGTTGGGCATTGATCCAGTCCTCGAAATCGACCTTTGCGACTCTCCACTCCCTGCCGAACTTGACCGCACGAAGCTCTCCCGTCCGAAGGACCGACGTCACGACGAATGTCGACACGTCCATGTACTCACAGATATCAGCAACAGTGAGCCATGGCTTGTCGATGTCGACGGAAATTCGGTCCATGCGTTCAGCGTAGGGCAGTCGACTCATTGATTCCATAGTGTTCAGAAACCGCTTGCGCACAATGCAGGACGAACGTATCGTCAGCGGGCTTCAACTCGCCGACCCAAACTGTGGCCGACGGGAGCGGGCGGAGAGATATGCACCGGTGGGTCCTTCCCACCGGTGTTTGTCGTTCAGATACCGAACGCCGAGAGCGTACGACTTGACATTGTATGTAACGATATGGTTACATACGCTGATGCAAGCACTTGGCGTACTCGCTGACCCGATCAGACGAGAGATAATCGAGACACTTCTCGAACACGAGGAAGATGCAGGATCGTTGGCGGCCCGGTTCACCGTCAGCCGCCCAGCCGTTTCCCGCCATCTCCGCGTACTCAGGGAGGCAGGTCTCGTACGCGTGGAGGTCGATGCTCAACGACGCGTCTATCACGCGGAACTCGCACCGCTTGCCGAAGTCGACGATTGGATCGGCCGCTATCGGCAGTTCTGGTCAACCAAACTCGACGCACTTGACACCTATCTCGAAGAGGAGACACGACAATGACAATTCAACTCGGAACCCTGGCGTTCGAGGGCTCGGACACCGTCATCACGTTCACGCGTTCCTACACGGCAGCACCCGCGAAGGTGTGGGATGCGATCGCAACTCAGGAAGGACTGGCCGGTTGGCTGGCTACAGGGACCTTCGAAAGCCACCTCGGTGGGGACGTCAACTTCGTCTTCGACGAGGAGAACTACGTCACGGGCGAAGTGACCGTCTGGAATCCGTATTCCGAACTCACCCACACGTGGGTCATCAACGGCGAAGTGCCATCGAGCCTGTCCTATCTGCTCCAACCAGAGGGCTCAGGCACGAAGATGACGCTGATCCACACGAAGCTGCCGGAACAGATGGCTGGTGGCTACACACCCGGCTGGCACGCCTATCTGGACCGCCTCGACCAGCTGATCGCCGGCACGGACCCGAGTTCGTGGGATGAACTGTTCAACGCAATCGCTCCTCAGTACATGCCTCAGTAGGCCCGGCCACAGACGAGACAGAAATCACAAAGATTGGGGTTGATACGACCCGACTCAGGTTATAGTCTGTCATTCGACTAAGAACTGGGTGCGTTTCAGACGTGCCCGATCGAAAGACACACGTCGACGGACCACGCGTCCATCGACAAAAGGAGTATCACCATGGGAAGAGCTGTCGGAATCGACCTCGGAACCACAAACTCTGTCATCTCCGTCCTTGAGGGCGGGGAGCCACAGGTCATCGCAAATGCAGAAGGCGCCCGTACCACCCCATCGGTGGTGGCGTTCGCCAAGAACGGCGAGGTACTGGTCGGAGACCAGGCCAAGCGCCAGGCCATCACGAACCCCGATCGCACGATTCGCTCGGTCAAGCGCCACATGGGCACCGACTGGTCGATCGAGATCGACGACAAGAGCTACACGGCTCAGGAGATCTCTGCGCGCATCCTTCAGAAGATGAAGGCTGACGCTGAGGCGTACCTGGGAGAGCCGGTAACGAATGCCGTCATCACGGTTCCTGCCTACTTCGGGGACGCACAACGACAGGCGACCAAGGAAGCCGGCCAGATCGCCGGGCTCGAAGTCGAACGCATCGTCAATGAGCCGACAGCTGCCTCACTTGCGTACGGCCTCGACAAGGTCGATACGGACGAGCTCATCCTCGTCTACGACCTCGGCGGCGGCACGTTCGACGTGTCCGTCCTCGAGATTGGCGAAGGCGTCTTTGAGGTCAAGTCCACGGCCGGCGACACGAACCTCGGTGGTGATGACTGGGATCAGATCGTCATCGACTGGCTCGTCGACGGGTTCAAGGCGAAGAACGGCATCGACCTTTCGTCAGATGCCATGGCGCTGACACGGCTCAGGGAAGCTGCAGAGAAGGCCAAGATCGATCTCTCCTCCGTACAGGAGACAGAGGTGAATCTTCCGTTCATCACTGCGAACGCTGACGGCCCGATCCACCTGCTCGAGAACCTGACCAGAGCTGAGTTCGAGCGCATGACCGCTGCTCTTGTCGAACGCACCAGAGCACCGTTCGATCGTGCAGTGAAGGACGCAGGTGTTTCGGTCTCCGAGATCGACCACGTGATCCTCGTTGGAGGCACGACCCGTATCCCCGCTGTACAGACGCTCGTGAATGAACTCGCAGGCAAGGAAGCCAACAGGAGCGTGAACCCCGACGAGGTTGTCGGTCTTGGTGCTGCCATCCAGGCTGGCGTGCTCTCGGGAGATGTCTCAGGCATCCTCCTGTTGGACGTGACACCGCTGACGCTCGGCATCGAGACCGAGGGTGGCGTATCGACGAAGATGATCGAGCGCAACACAACGATCCCAACCAAGCGGACGGAGATCTTCACGACGGCGTCGAACAGTCAGCCAGAGGTTGACATCCATGTCATCCAGGGCGAGCGTGCAATGGCCCGTGACAACAACAGTCTCGGCCAGTTCAAGCTCGACGGGATCGCACCGGCCCCGCGCGGTATCCCCCAGATCGAGGTCACATTCGATATCGACACGAATGGCATCGTCTCGGTATCGGCCAAGGACCTTGGTACGGGCAAGACGCAGCACGTGACCATCACGGGCGGTACGGCTCTCGAACAGGACGACATCGACAGGATGGTCAACGACGCTGAGACCTACGCCGCAGAGGACGCTGACCGCAAGGAGGCTGCCGAGGCCCGCAACGCTGCGGACCACGCTGCCCACACGGTTGGAACCCAGCTGGCGGATCACGGTGACAAGTTGACCGAGGACGAGAAGGCGCCGATACAGGCAAATCTCGACTCGATGAAGGAATTGCTCTCTACCGATGCGACGTCGACCGAGGCGTTGAAGACGGCGACAGACGAACTTCTCAAGAGCGCTCAGGCGATCGGCGAGAAGATCTACGCCGCTGCCCAAGCTGAGGCCGAGGCGGCTGCAGCAGAGGGTGACGAAGGTTCGTCAAACGACGATGTCGCCGAGGCCGAGGTTGTGGATGCCGACGTTGTAGATGCCGACGTCGTAGATGCCGAGGTTGTGGAGGATGAGGAGGCGTAGGCCTTCTCATCTCCCTCACCTCGCTACAAGAACGGACGTCACCATGAACGACCACAGCCAGCCATCCGACGAGCAGCCACCTCGGGACGCCGTAGGCGAACCGACGGTCGCCGAGCTCGTTGAGATGTTCGATGCCGGACACTCGGCAGAGAGTCTCGGAATAGCCTTGCCCGACGACCCGGAAGAGGCGCAGACACTGCTGATCCGCGAGCTCGGTGAAGCGCGCCAGGAATCGGGTGAGCTTCTTGCGAACCTGCAGCGTGTCGCCGCCGAGTTCGACAACTTTCGCAAGAGGACCGAACGCGATCAACTCGAGAACGTGCAACGCGCAGGCCAACGCGTCATCGAGTCCTTGCTCCCAGCCCTCGACGGCTTGGATGCCGCTCTCATGCTCGAGGGGACAACCGAGGGTGAAGAGAAGATGCTCGAAGGGATGCGGAGCACTCATGACCTCTTGATCGAGGCACTCCAGCAGGACGGCCTCGAAGCCGTCGCCGGCGTTGGACATCCGTTCGACCCCGCGGTGCATGAAGCGGTGTCTGTGATCCCCGGTGAGGGAGAACAGATCGTCCACCAAGAGTTGAGAAAGGGATACGTGATGCGAGGGAGGGTCATTCGACCGAGCCTCGTGATCGTAGGACATGCGTAAGGAATGGCTCGAGAAGGACTACTACGCCGAACTCGGCGTTGCCAAGGACGCCTCCCACAAGGAGATCAAGAAAGCGTTCCGCTCGCTCGCGCGCAAGTTCCATCCTGACAACAACCAGGGGGACAAGGCTGCAGAGACGCGTTTCAAGGAGATCAACGAGGCGTACGACACCGTCGGAACAGAAGAGACGCGCAAGGAGTACGACCACGCACGCGATGTCGGCTACTTCGTCGGGGACCCCGGCGGTGGCCAGCACCGTGTCAACGTGGACGAGATGTTCGGAGGCGGCTTCTCAGGAGGATCGGCGCAAGATCTCTTCGGAGGATTTCAGGATCTCTTCACAGGAGGGCGCCAACAGGCTCGGCCCACCAAGGGCCCAGACGCGACGGGCTCCGTGTCTCTCAGCTTCCACGAGGCTCTTGAGGGAGCGACCCGCGAACTTGTCGTGAACGGATCAGCGGTGAAGGTGGGGATCCCGAAAGGCATCTCCACCGGAACCAAGGTTCGCGTCAAGGGCAAAGGTGGGTCTGGCGCAAACGGGGGTCCCAGCGGGGATCTCTACGTCGAGATCGCTGTCGGGAGCCACCCGATCCTCGGTCGATCGGGCAAGAGAGACCTCACAATCGACATTCCCATCACCTATCCCGAGGCAGCTCTCGGTGCAACGATCTCTATCCCCACGCTCAATGGCACCACCAAGATCAAGGTGCCAGCAGGTACGAGTTCGGGTACGACGCTGAAGCTGTCTGGCAAGGGTGTCGAGACCGCACGATCCACAGGAGACATGCTCGTGACACTCACGATCGTGGTGGGCAAGGATCCGACCGCAGCCGAAACAGAGGCACTTGAGGCACTGAGAGAAGCAGAGGCAGCGCGCAACCCGCGTTCGCATCTAGGAGGGTGACGTGAACGACCGCACAGACGCCGTATACATCATCTCGGTCGCCGCGGAACTCGTCGGCATGCATCCCCAAACGCTGCGGGGCTATGAGCACAAGGGTCTCGTCGCTCCGTACCGCACGCCGGGAGGAACGAGGCGTTACAGCACCGAGGACCTCGACCGGCTCCTCCTCATCCAGGAACTCTCCAGCGCCGGCGTCAACCTCGAAGGCATCAAGCGGATCCTCCTGCTCCAAGCTGACAACGCTCGCCTCGCAAATCAGGTGTCTCGGCTCAGGCGCCTCCTTGAGGACTCGGAGCGCCGTCGCAGCGTCACCCCCGGCCGCACCGTGCTGAGATTCGGAGCCTCGAACCGGTCAAGCCTCCCGGACATCATCCGCAGGAAACCCTTCTAGACGCTGGTAGCTTCTTCGCATGAAGACACTCGGACTGTTGGTCGTTGGCGGGGCGATCGTGGTGATGATCGTTCTCGGCCAGAACCACGAGGACGGCATCTCCGGTGTCTGGAACGACCTCATCGGCACCGAAGAACCACACATCGCCAAGATCGAGGTCGAGTACGAACTCGACATCTCAACACCGTGACCATCAACTGGTAGCGAGTGCTCTCAGTTCGGATGCGACCATCACGTCGGTGACGAGCGCATGCGACTCGATCGCAAACTGCGGCCACGGTGCGTCGGTTGCGGCCAGCCTTCTCGGTGGCGCCATGAGGTCGTACCCGTTTCGCTCTGCGATCTCCGCAGTGACCTCAGCGCCGACACCGCCCGTGCGCTGTGGCTCCTGAACGAAGATGAACTTCCCGGTCTTGGCAACAGATGTGCTTACGGTCTCAACGTCCCACGGATAGATCGTTCGCAGGTCGATCACCTCGACGTCGATGCCTTCTGCTGCGACCGCCTCGGCCGCTCGCAGCGAAACCGGGACCATCCCTCCATATGTGACCAGCGTGATGTGCTCCCCGTTGCGCCGGATGCGAGCACGACCAATCGGAAGCTCATATGGCTCGTCGGGAACGTCTTCCCTTCCTGAGCGGTAGAGCACTTTCGGCTCCAGGAACACAACCGGATCGTCGGACCTGATCGCGGCCGTGAGCAAGCCCTTGGCGTCGATGGGCGACGCGGGGACGATGACAACAAGTCCTGGAGCATGGGCAAAGTACGCCTCCGGCGAATCGCAGTGGTGCTCATGTGCGCCTATGCCCGCCCCGTTTGGCATGCGTAGGACCATCGGCAGGGCTGCGTTGCCTCGTGTGCGGAACCTGATCCTGCCGAGATGGCTTGCGATCTGGTCGAACGCCGGATACGAGAAGCCCTCGAACTGGATCTCAGCGATCGGCCTCGTACCCGCCATCGCCATTCCAATGGCTGTGCCGACGATGCCGGATTCGTTGATCGGTGTGTCGATGACTCTCTCTTCTCCGAACCGATCCTGGAGACCCTCTGAGATCCTGAACACGCCGCCAGCCACCCCGACATCCTGGCCGAGCAGAAGCGTCGTTGGGTCGAGCGCCATCTCCTGGTGCAACGTCTGGTTGATGGCCTCTGCCATCGTCAGACTCGAAGTGGGACCCTGCGGCAATCGATCGGTCCCGACAACCCAGCGCTTCGAAACCGGGATCTCCGTCAAGCTGTCGCCGGCGTCTGCTTCAAGCCTGTTGAGGCCGTCGAGAAGGGAGTCGTGCACCTTGTCGAACGCATGCATGACGATGTCGCTGCGCGTGGGTAGTTCTATCGCTGAAACAGCGTCGAGGGCAGCATCGAAGTCGGCGGTGGCTTGTGCTGTGAGGCCTAACTCGGACTCGTCGTTCCACCAACCGTTCAGTTCAAGGAACGATCGCATCCTCTCGACGGGATCGAACTCGCGCCATGCAGACTCCTCGTCCTTGGTGCGGTACAACGCAGGGTCATCCGCCGTGGCGTGCGGGCCGTAGCGGTAACACATCGCCTCGATCAGCGTGGGTCCGCCACCAGACGCGGCGCGCTCCATGGCTCGCAGCGTCGCATCGTGGACCGCAAGCACGTCGAGGCCGTCGACGCGCTCGGAAGGAATCCCGTAGCCGATCGCCTTGTCAGCGATGTTCGCAGCAGCCGTCTGCTTCTCGAACGGGACCGAGATGGCGTAGTGGTTGTTCGACACGATGAACACCGTCGGTGTCTTCCAAACACCAGCGAAGTTGAGCCCTGAGTGGAAGTCGTTCTCCGAGGTTCCGCCATCTCCGATGTACGTCATCGTCACGACGTCGTTGCCACGCATCCGTTCGGCGTACGCGTGCCCCACGGCGTGGGGCAGGTGGCTTCCGATCGGCACGGTGATCACCATCTGGCGCATGGACTGCGGATCCCAGGTGTCGTTCGGCAGACCTCTCCAATAGGAGAGGATCGTCGTCAACGGCATCCCTGTCGCGATGTGGACACCGTGCTCCCGATACCCCGGGTACACGAAGTCGGTTGGTCGGAGGGCATAGGCAGAGCCGATCTGGACAGCCTCATGACCCTCGGCGATCGCAAACGTACCAAGGCGGCCCTGGCGCTGTGCGGCCGTCGATCTCCGGTCGAAGATCCGGGTCCGCACCATGTCCTCGTACATCGAAACGGCGAGGTCGCGGTTCAGCCACTCAGGTGTCGCGGTGGCGACCCCCTTGGCATCAACGATCTGATGCAGTTCGTTCCACTCGATATCAGAAGGAAGGAACATCAGGCGCTGCCCGTCCCATCGAGCACCGAGTCGAGGGCGGCCAGGAACCGTTCATTCTCCGCGGCGGTGCCGACGGTTACGCGAATTCCGGGTCCGAGAACCCGAACGATCACGCCGCGCTCGAGAAGCCGTTGGCCCATCGTCGCCGCATCGGTGTCTGGCTCGAAGTAGACGAAGTTCGCCTCCGACTCGCCCGGTGCCAGCCCGCGCTCGGACAGCGCATCGAGAAGGAGGCGCCTGCCGATGTCGTTTGCGATGGCACGCTCGGCGACTCGATCTGGATGTCTCAAGGCCTCTCGTGCGGCGGCTTGGCCGAGAGACGTCACAGAGAACGGGGCCTGCGTTCGTCGGACGCTTCCGATGAGGTCTGCATCGCCAACACCGAAACCCACCCGCAGCCCAGCAAGCCCGTACACCTTGGAGAAGGTTCGACACACGACGACATTCGGCCAGCCAACGGCCTCCCCTACCAATGACTCGTAGTCCGGTGCCGTTGCATACTCGGCGTACGCCTCATCGACGATCACAACAACACTGTCCGGCGCGCGTTCGATGAACGAGCGGACAGCGGTGCCTGAGAGGTGGCCACCCGTCGGGTTATTGGGGTTGCACACGTACACAAGTGTCGTGTCATCGCGAATCGCGCTGAGCATCGCCTCAAGATCGTGCTCGAAATCGGGAGTGAGAGGGACAGCGATCGATTCGCCACCGGTGATCATGGTCACGATGGGGTACATGATGAAGGACGGGCTGGCGAATACCGCCGATGTGCCTGGTCCGCCGACGGCAGTAGCGATGGAGCGGATGATGTCACTCGACCCGGACCCGACCCAGACGGTCTCTGGGCTGAGTCCGTGGAGAGCGGCGATGTCCAGCGTGAGATCACGCGAAGCGGTGTCGGGATAGCGATTCACCCCGCTTGCAGCCTGAAAGATCGCCTCAACGACCTCAGGGAACGGTTCCGTCGGACACTCGTTCGATGCAAGTTTGTCGATCGATGTCAATCCGAACTCGCGGGCGACCTCATCGATCGGTTTCCCTGGGATGTAGCGCGGAATCGATTCAAGATCTGACCGGAATGTCGGCACTGCGGGCCCCTCCAACGACAGCGGACGGTACTCCGCAAGGGTACCCGTGGCGTTCTAGCCTTGCGCCATGCGGAATCCCATGCGCAATCGGACGACACGCACCATCTTCCTCTCCGTTGCAGGACTCGTCGTCGCCTACTTCATCGCGCTGTTCGTCATGCCGATCTGGCCCGATTTCTGCGATGACTCTGTGGTCGGTTCGGAGTGCGACGCAGAGAGACTGCAGTCCATGTACGGGTACGTGCTGATCATTCTCGGCCTCGCAACGGGTTTGTTCGGCCCGATCGCAGGGTCGCTCATCCATCTGCTCCTCCACGGCGCCCAATGGGAGACGCCGAGGGGCAAGGAGTCCGTGATCACCAACATTCCGTTACTCGTCGCGGTCGTCTACATCGGACTCGGGCTGCTGGCGCTCGTACGCACATAGGGATAGAGCCTCGGCGCGTGATCCATGCATGGGACGGAACTGCTGAGACTCGACTCAGGCGACGATCGTTTCGGCGTCCGGTTGCTGGATGACGAACGCAAAGATCACCGAAGGGCGAGTTGTCCATGACCGCAGGTTGTCCTGTGCGGTGGCATTTGCGTACGTTCTGAACTCTGGCCATGACATCATCGACTGTGGGGTGATCACGAGATCGAGGCCGGGGCGGGGCACCAACTTGCCTGCAACGAAGTCCATGCCTTCCATCTCTACGACCGCGAGGTCGAGTTCCTCGCACTTGGAGATGAAGTGGCCAGCGACGTCTTTCGGGAAGAATCCTTCGCCGTCCTCCGTGCGGTGCAGTGCCTGAGCGTCGAACTCTGTCAGCAGGGCGGTCGTTGCGGCATGCTCGACGGGCTCAGTGGCTCCACCGACTTCCTGTCTGAGCGCTTCCATACCTTCATCGAATGCAAGCGGATCGACCATCCGGACCGCCATGTCGAGGAGGCCTTGGATCTCGTGAATGTCGAGATCGTGGACGTCTCCATCCGATGCGGGATAGATCTGGATGATCGGTGTATCACCGTCGAAAAAGGCCATACCAATGAACTCGTCGGCTCGCCAGAACTCGACCACGGGACCTTCGAAGTCGTCTCGTTCTGTCTCGATCAAGTTGATTGGCAGCATGGGGGCAGCGTACCGTTGACGGTGCAGCCAGTCCGAAAGGCGGGTTAGCGCTTGACCTTCACGCCACGCCAGAACGCGACATAGTCCTTGATATCCTCGGCTGCCGGTTTCGGGTCCGGGTAGTACCACGCAGCGCCCCTGTTGACATCGCCCTTGACGACAACATCAAAGTAACTTGCCATGCCCTTCCATGGGCACGACGTGTGGGCTCCCGACGTCGCAAAGAATTCGGAGTTGATGCTGTTTCGGGGAAAGTAGTGGTTGCCCTCAACGACGATCGTCTCGTCGCTCTCAGCGATGACGACGCCCTTCCACATTGCCTTGGCCATTTCGAATCCTCCGGTCAGACGTACTTCGAACCCTCAACGGCGGCGACACCGATTCCATTCCCAGAGTCCGAAGTCCGAAGTCCGAGGCCCGAAGTCCTGTGACCTACAGCAGCTTTGGGATCAGGCGCCAGTGAACGTCGCTGCGGTACTGGCGATAGCCGGGCATGCTGACCGCGAGCATCTCCTCCTCGCGGCCGGACTTCACCATGAAGAACAACAAGTAGGCCGGAGCGACGAGCGCAGCCGCCACGTTCGCAAACGCGATTCCGGCACCGAGCGTGAAGGCGATGATCCCCGAGTACATCGGATGTCGAACGTATCGGTACGGTCCGGTGTCTACCAACGCGGCGCCGTCAACAGGCTTGGGGAAGGGCGAAACGCTTCCACGGTGCTGGTAAATCGACCAAGCCGAGACGAACGCACCGAACAGGGCAAGCAGCAGACCAGCCGATTGGATGTACACAAGTCCATCGAATTCCTCGATGGACTCCTCTGTGATGAGTGCTGCGAGGAAGAAGACGAACAGTCCGCCTTGCACCACGAGCCACCACACGCCGCGTCCCGGAGGCAAATCGTCATCGGCGTGCGTGTGGTTTGACTCGTGGAGATTCGACATGGTGCGCTGCACCATATAGGTGCAGCGCCTCTCACCAGGCCAAATCGAAGAGGTGGCAGCGGATCCCCCCATCCGCCACCACCCAGACGATCCCTAAGGTCGGCCCGCTTCGTTCCACAGAACCGCGTACTTGAGCCACAGGGCGTCCGATTCTGGTGTGCCATCCTCAAAGATCCAGGTCTGATTCATGACCTGAGCCGCATCGGCATCGAGGGTCCTTACCCAACTGATGATGGTGGAGCCGTTCTGACCCTGCACCTCACACAGTTGGCAGACCACGTGGACGTTCAGGATCTGGCCATCCACCACTGAGAACGTCTGCGTATCGCGCATCGGAAGGAAGAAGATCGCACTCCCTATGGGTCCAGTTCGATAGACATCGCAATCAATGTCGATCCCCTTCGGATCGCAACCCTCGATCCTTAGAACTGAATCACGGGCGCTCAGACGGTCGGGCAACTGCGCCCACTGGTCCCTCGACACCGCGTTCGCGTTCGTATCGAAGTCTCTGCTGACCGTCATGCCTGGAGCCAGTAGCGTGACAAATGTGTCCACATCTCCCGCATTGGCCGCGGCTTCATAGGCACGTATGACACCAAGAGCTACCGCCGCCTCGGCATCTCCTTCGAAGGACTCCCACATCGGGGCGTACTTGAGGAGTGCGGCCCCGGCCGCGGCGTCAGGGAACACCGGATAGGACGTCATCAGCTCAGCTTGCTCAGGGTCGAAGGTGCGGACCCACGCCCTGATCTCCTTCTGCACGTCGCCCCACTGCGGGCACGTGCATCCGACGGCTGACGCACTGGCGACGAGGCCATCGATGACTTCGTAATGAACGGACCACTGAACCGGTACGCCGTACGTGGACTCGACCGGGCCGTTGTGGAACTCGTTGCACGACAAGGTCGACTCATCGGCGGCAGTGCAGGTGTCCACCGTGATTGTCGACTGCTGGGCCGCTAGGGCTCCTGACCAACTGGCCAGATCGTCCATGTTGAACACCATGTCCCCGACCAAGCCCGAATATCCGAACGACGGTCCAACGCTTGCACGCAGCGCCTCCTCGTCGCCCGAGGACATCGCTGCCACAAAGTTCTGCACAGCGGCGAGGCTCCCCGCGGGAACCGTCGGGGCCGCCGCCGTCGTCGTCTGCGTGACCTCGTCCTCTGCTACCGTCGTCTCGCTGAACGCAACCGTCGTGGGTGTCGAGGCTGGTGGCAGCTCTTCTGTGGTCGACCTCGTCAGCAGTAGCGCTAGCCCCGCCACGAGTACGACAACACCGAACGATGCGGCAGCCACCAACCACCCGCTCCACTTCGGTTTATCCGGCTCAATCGGTGTCATGATCTCTTTTACATCCATATCCCCGCTCCTTGTCAAAGTGAGGGTCAGGACGGCGTTCACCTCATCATCCGAAAGCGGATTCGTCTCGGGAACCGGGTTCGCCGATCGGATCAGTTCGCTGACGTTGCTCATTCCATCCCTCCTTCCTCTGCTGTCACGGGGGTCGTGAGTGCATCTTGTGAGGTGGCATCGAGGGCGACCGCCAGCTTGCGGTGCGCTCGTTTGATACGTTTGTCGATGGCGGACTTGCTGAGGAAGAGCATCTCGGCAACTTGCTGGCGTTGGAGGCCCTCCCACTCGACGAGTGTGATGATCTCCCTGTCTGTCTTCGGGAGTTTGGCCAGGGCTTGAAGCACAGCTTCGTGCTCAGCCTTCCGCACCACCTGTGGTTCCGGGCCCTGAACATGGGACTCGGCCATCGACGCTGCTTTTGCATTGAGCCGCTTCCGTCGGCGCCGAGACCTGTCATGGTTGTAGACGACATTGCGGGCGACGCTGTAGAGCCAGAACAGAGCACCTTCATCGTGCGGCATGTCGTCGAACCGACGCCAAGCCTGGAGGAACACATCTGAGGTCATGTCCTTGGCCTCCTCGCGAGACGAGCGACGCATGCAATATGCATACACCTGCTGCACATGGGCTCTGTAGAGGGCCTCGAATTGCGCCTGATTCTCGCGACTCACGTCGTTCCTTACCTCGCTCCCCCTTCAATGTCCGGGAGAGACCGTCCGCGGACATCCATTCTCATCTGTCCACAAAGAGATTGCAGCGGACATTGATCGGTGACAGACGGGGGTCGTCAGTCAGAAGGACCCGGGAGCCGCATCCGCGACTCCCGGGTCTCTCACTTCTGCTCAGACTCTGACTACGGTCGGCCAGCCTCGTTCCACAGAGGTGCATACTTCAGCCAGAGCGCTCCTATTGCTGGGCCGGTGATGGGGTTGATGATGCCGCCGGCCATCTCGTCGGCGTCCGCGGGACTCGTGGTGCGCACCCACGCTATGACGTTGGCCTCGAACTCTTGGTCGCAACCGAGGACACAGGCGTGCTTGAACTCCACGAACATCCCGTCGACGACCTTGTAGGTCTCGCGGCCGTGACCGGGCATGAAGTAGAGCGCCTCCCAAACCACGCCATCGGCGTACACCTCACAGGTCACCGACTCGCCGTTTGGCCTGCACTCTTCTATACGCAGGACCTGCTCCTTGGCCTGATCG
>CAXMSN010000068.1:0-12846 GCA_964196275.1 uncultured Kiloniellales bacterium
CGCGGCCGATAGAACGGAGATGGAGAAGACGCCGCCGGCCGCCTCCTCGGTAAGCATGACCGACATCGAATACAGCTGAACGCCGAACGCAACGAAGACGAACGTCGCGAGAGCGGCTACTGACGACCGCGGGTACGCCGAGTCAGACATGCTCGTCCCACACGCGGGCACTCACCTGTGGGTCTGGATCAGGCGCGGGCGAGGTACTCACGGACCTTCTCGACCGTCGCCTGGTAGAAGATCGCGGTGTGCTCGACTTCGAAACCGATCTCACGGTTGATGCCGATCATCGGTGCGTTCGAATGGGCGTTCTCCGTCTGAATGGAGGTCGCGTCAGGCCATCGCTCCATCCCACGGAGGATGGCATCCGCCTTGAGCCACTTTCCGAGAGCGTGGCCGCGATGATCGCGATCTACCGCGGTCAAGGAAGTGAAGAGGGATTCTTGATCCGACTTGCGCACGAACAGTTCGCTGAACCCGACGATGTCGCCGGACTCGATGTGGCGCGCCACCGATGTGATGCGCGTGATGGTGCCCTTGGAGCGCTCCAAGCGGGAACGCACCGTCGCGGCTGTCTCCGCCCCGGGGTCGAATGCAGCATCTTCGAAGGGCATGTCCTCGTCGGCGCCAACGAAGAGACGAGCGAGTTGAGCATCGTGTTCAGGCGGATACCCATCGACCCACTGCAGAACCTCGTAGCCATCGGCACGAACAGGCCCGTCCTGTCGCCACGTCTCGAGCATCGTCCGATCGACAGCAGCGGTCCGAACGACATTGATCTGCTCACGCATGCCAACGTTTGCGCCAACAGTCAGCGCAAATGCATCACCCGCAGGCACAGAGTCGTACGCATCGGCCCCGAGCATCGTCCGCCCGGCCACATCGGCGATCGAACACGCGCGGGCCAGTAATTGCCTGGCGTACCCACGCCGCCTCATGTCTGGCCTGACCGAGATCTGGGTCCATTGGAGATGTGCGTTGGGACCGTCGACGAAATGGACAGCGACACCGAGCGCCTCGATAGCGCCCGATCCATCGGTGATTCCATAGAACACGGTCTCCTGCGACGGATCGGAGAGGCCCACGCGAAACTCTTCGACGGTGATTGCCGGCAGCCTCGGCATGACTTCCTGGCGTGCTGCGCTCCGAAACGAGACCACGTTTTCGGCAGTCTCGTCCGACGACATCGGGAACAGATCAACGATGGTGACAGGGTTCAGTGCGGGCCTCCGAGAAGAACGCAAATCCTAGCGAGGCGTTTGCGGGCACCCTGCAGCCATACTTGTCCGATGCACCAAATCAGCCTCGAGAACATCGACAAGGCCTACCCAGAGACGCCGGTGCTGTCCGGGGTATCGCTCGGTATCTCCGCCGGTCAGAGGATCGGGATCATCGGGCGAAATGGTTCAGGCAAGTCGACCCTCCTGAGGATCATCGCCGGGGTCGAGAAGCCCGATTCGGGCGAGATAATTCGATCCGTCGGGCTCAATGTGACTGCGATGTGGCAGGATCCGGCGTTTCCCCCTGACACATCGGTGTCACACGCCACCGATGGGAATCGCCGAGCAATTGCCCTTGCAGACAGACTTGGGCTCACCGACCCAGACGCCTCGGTCGGGAATCTCTCGGGGGGACAACGGAAGCGGCTAGCACTCGCGATGGCGCTCTCGGTTGACACCGACATCCTCATACTCGACGAGCCGACGAACCATCTCGATGTCGACACCATCGACTGGCTTGAGGATCATCTCTCCGCCTTGACCTCGACATTGATCCTCGTCACTCACGACCGATACCTGCTCGACCGAGTCGCAACCCGTGTAGTCGAAGTAGATGACCAGGCGCTCCACCCGCACCAGGGGACGTACTCGGACTATCTGGAAGCGAGGGCCAACAGGGAAGCACTGGAGGCATCGACGGCACAGAAGCACGCAAAACAACTCAAGACCGAGTTGGCCTGGCTGCGACGGAACCCCAAGGCGCGAACGACGAAGAATCGAGCGAGGATCAAGCGGGCCGAGGATCTCGCAACTACGCGAAGATCCGCACCACGAAGCGAGTTGGTAATTGACCTGCCGACTCGACGGATCGGCTCGAAGGTGGTCAACCTTCACAACGTCGACAAGACGTACGACGGGAACGCTGTCCTCAATGGCGTGACGTACAAGCTCTCCCCCGATGCACGGATCGGCGTGGTCGGGCCGAACGGTGCAGGCAAGACGACGCTTCTTGCACTCATCGCCTCGAGGATCGAACCGGACGCCGGCAAGGTCACGACTGGCTCGACCATCGTTCCCGGTTGGTATGGGCAGGATCCGACGCCGATTCCTGCCGAGACGAGGGTCATCGAGGCCGTGCGGGAGCACGGAGAAGAGACCGAACTCGAGGGCGGAAGGACGATCTCTGCGCCGAAGCTCCTCGAACTGTTCCAGTTCACACGCAAGGAACAGCAGGCGACGGTAGGCGACCTATCAGGCGGCGAGCGGAGACGCCTCGAGCTACTCCTTGTCCTGATGGAGTCTCCGAACCTGCTGCTTCTCGATGAGCCGACCAACGATCTCGACCTCGACACCCTCCATACGCTCGAGGACTACCTCGACACATGGGATGGGGCGATGGTGGTCGCCAGCCACGACCGATACTTCCTCGACCGGGTATGTGACGACATCTTCTCGATCGAACCCGACGGGTCCGTCAGACATCACCCCGGTGGCTGGTCTGCGTACTGGGAAGCTCGTATCAGGCCTGGCGATTCAAATGCCAAGTCGTATGGGGGCCCTCAGAGGCCGAAAGCTGCGAGAACGAAGCTCACCTACAACGATCAGCGAGAACTCAAACTGCTCACCAAACAGGTGCCGACGCTTGAACGTCGTCGCACCGCGCTCATAGCCGACCTCGAGAACAGCGCCGGGAACCCCGACGCAACAGCCGAACTCGGACAGGAACTTGAGCACGTCATGTCTGACCTCGATGTGGCCGAAACCAGATGGCTCGAACTGACGGAACTCGCCGAACAGCTGAAGTCCGGGGAGTAGCGTGAAGCCGTGAGGATCTTCGGCATAGTCGCAGGGACCATCATCGCCCTTTCCGGCCTCGTCTGGATGCTCCAGGGCATGGGATCGACCCTTGCGCCTCAGTCCTTCATGACGAACGCAAAGGAATGGATCTTCATCGGTGGCGCTACCGCGATCGGCGGCTCGGCCCTCGTCATCTGGGCTGTCCGCAGGCCACGCTGACCTGCGGGGTCGGTCAGGCGAAGATGCCGAAGGCGCCGAGCAGCACTGCGACGACAAGCAGGATGATCCCCCACTTCAAGAACTTTCGGAAAATCATCCATATGGCGCCGATGATGAACAGCACAGCCACGATCCACAGAATATTTTGAAGCACGCTTCTCCTCAGGTCGATTTCGCAGGAGGCTACGCACACAGAGTCACGGTTTCAACAACTCGGCATCCACCGATCCGCTAACGACGCCATGCCTACGCTGGAACGATGAGCAGTACAACGTATCGATCGGTCGCCATCGCAGACGCAACGTCAGACCAACTGAGCCTCGACAACACCATTCACGTCACGGATCGTGTCATTGCTTGGATGGGGCCGGACGACGAGGCGCCGAAGCCGCCCACGGATGCCCGCGTCATAGACGCCTCCGGGGCGACGGTCGTGCCCGGCATGGTCGATGCGCACAGCCACACAGTCCTCCAGGGCGGCGCCCACTGGATAGATCGCATCGAGGACGACACAGACACGCTCCTCGCGACTGCAGAGGACAATGGCGCCACCGCTTACCGGGCCGGGATCCGATGGTTCCGTGATGTAGGAGCGCCGAGGCGGGACGGCGAGGTGGTCTCCATCACCGTGAGAGACCAATGGAAAGGCCGAACAGACCGGCCGTACATCCGGGCTGCAGGTTCGTGGATCGACAAGGCGGGAACGGTAGATCCCGCCGTCATCATCGAAGATCAGGAGGAGCTCGCAGCGGCCGTGCATCGCGAGATTGATGGTGGAGCGGACCTCGTCAAGCTCTACGTCGAGGGACCAGACGTCGAGACATCAACGTGGACGGTCGATGATGTCGCATTGGCAGTGGATATCGCAAAGGAGAGGGGCGTCACGGCCACGGCTCACGCCACCAACCTGCCTTCGGTACGGGCCGCAGCCCTAGGCGGCGTCGACTGCATCGAACATGGGAGCCACATCGACGAGGACATCGCCAAACACATGGCCCGGAAGGGCACATACCTCGTCCCGACCCTCAGCGTGCTGGCGTCCTGGACGACGTTCTCCTCCACGACCACGGTCGACCGGTTCACTGGCAACGAGGCCGCCTCAAGACTCAGTGAGCGCAAGGAGCGCTGGTACGAGAGCGTGCGGATCGCCCACGAAGCCGGCGTGACGATCGCGGCTGGCACCGACTTCGGCGGTGGGTCGCCTCGGGCTGGCCATCTCGCGTGGGAGGTCGAGTGCCTGGTTGCGGCTGGCCTGGACCCCATGGAGGCCCTGGCATCGGCAACGTGGATCGGCGGTGACCTGTTGAGGGAGTCGACCGCAGGCAGGCTGATCGTCGGTGGACCAGCGGACTTCTTCCTCGTTCACGGCAACCCTCTCGAGGATCCCTCAGCGCTGTGGCGAGTATGGCGGAGCGACTGACGCCACTAGTTCGAGTCGGCCAGCGCCTCGTGCGTGCTGCTCTCGATATCCTCGACATCGCCGAGTAGCTGCCCTCTGAATTCACCAGCACTGCGAACGAACAGCGCCGTTGGCAGGCCTTCCGCCATCTCCGAGATACGCGCCGCGTACTTCGCTTCGTCACCTGGCTCCGTGCCACGCAACCCCAGCAGAACGATGTCGGCGGTCGCCGATCGCTCCCTGATGATGTCCTGCACCTTGACGCCGTGAGGCTTGATGCTCACCTCGGCGGTTGCGTCGATCCG
The DNA here is from genome assembly GCA_964196275.1 of uncultured Kiloniellales bacterium. Taxonomy (GTDB): domain Bacteria; phylum Actinomycetota; class Acidimicrobiia; order Spongiisociales; family UBA5794; genus UBA5794. Next base: position 4,941 of record CAXMSN010000068.1, read on the forward strand.
GCTCGCACTGATCAGCCTCAGGAGCAGCGACTCGTTTCTGGCCGACGTCATGTCGTTCGTCGCGATCGAGTTGATGACGATCTCCGATCCTCGCCAGGCCGGGTTCAGCGACAGCAGGTGTGCGAACAGGATCAACAGGTCACCGTTCTCCTGCAGCCCACCCCACCACACGTGGATGACACGTCGCCTGCGCCGCCACTCGCGGTCCACCGGCACACAGATGATCGAAGACATACCTAGACGAGCGAGATTCGAAACAACCCTCAGCATCATCGACTGCCGCTCAGGTTTCTCTGACCATCCCATCATCACCGTGTTCGATTCGATCCCCGCGATGCCATTCGACTGTGCAACGGTCACCGCACCCCCCTCGTACGTCGGGACGATGTCGACCTCCGGGAAAGCCAGAATGCCGAGTTCGGCAAGGTCATCTGTGAGTTGCTGCTTCTCGGAGGTCACCGACTCTGACAGTTCGTCGACCGAGCCGACCATCAGTTTCGACACTGTCAATATCCCGCGGTCCGTGACCAGCGACGAGGCGATCCGCACGAGTTGAGCTCGCCTCGCAACATCGCCAACGAACAGCAGGATGTTCGGCCTCCAGTTCCGTGGATCCTGGGGAAGCTGCCGTAGCTGGACGACCGTACGCCTGATGAGGCTCATGAGCGCACCACGGCGAAGGTCGCCCCACGGTGCGGGAAGCGCACGGCGCCTGATCAGAACGTAGATCCCGACCTCGACGATGACCGCTACCGCAAGAGCGATCGGATTGATGAGGAACATGATCCAGAAACAGGCAGCAGCGGCTGTGAGCGAGAGCCACCAGGGCACATGCAGCCGGGGTCTGAACGACGGATCGCCGCTGAGCCTTTCGATGCCAGCCACAAGATTGATCGTCCCGTACGAAGCGAGAAAGAACATGGTCAGCACAGGCGCCACCGCGTCCATATCGCCAAGTGCAACCGCCCCCAGAGCAAGGGCGAACGTGAGGAGCAATGGGACGCCTGGTCCCCGAACAGACGCGATCCGCCGTCCGAGGATGCGGGGGAGCACGCGGTCGTCGACCATCGCCTCGAGCGTCCGCGGTGCGCCGAGAACGCTTCCGACGGCCGATGAGAAGATCGCACCCCACAACCCCCAAAGGACAAGGAAGCTCAGTGGGCCCGCAAGGTCGAACCAGATCAGGCTGTTGTTCACAAGTTCATCCGGCGTTGCCGCCACCGCGAGAAGAACGGGAACGATCAGATACACGGCGAAGCCGCTGAGCACGGCCGCGATCGAACCCACAGGAATCGATCTGTCCGGCCGCTTGAGGTCGCCGGACAGGCTTATGCCAGCGAGTATCCCGGTAACGGCAGGGAAGAACACCGCGAACACGGCCCAGAACGCTGCTGGGTTTTCGACGGTATCCGTCAGACCGGCCGTTGACGTCCCGTTCGTTGCCACGCCGTACCCAAGAGCGAAGAGCGAAAGGGCAACGCCAAGCATGATCGGAAGTTGCAAGCGCAGAGCAACTCCCGCCCCCCGTGCCGCCAGGACGGCAACAACGAGGATCGTGAGCGCGGCGATGGGGCGCTGCGGTGCATCGGGCCACACGACCTTGGCGCTCTCCGCAAGACCGAAGGCATACAGGGTGATACTGAATGCCATCGCAGCGAACAGCGGGATGCCGATCGCCGTGCCGACCTCGATGCCCAAGCTGCGCGAGATCATGTAGTACGCACCGCCCGTCCCGATCTTCATGTTGGTGGCGATGGCGGACACAGACAGAGCAGTCACGAGCGTGACCAAGTTGGCGATGATGACGATCCAGAAGGCACCGACGAGCCCAACGTTGCCGACGACCCAACCCATCCTCAGGTACAGGATCACACCCAGGATCGTGAGGATCGACGGAGTGAAGACACCGAGGAACGTGCCGAGCTTCTCGTCTCGCACTCCGAGATTGAGACCCGACTTGATCTTGGGCCATACGCCTGGACGCTTCGGCACGTACACCTTCCTGTCCCGATCCACCAAGTACGGGCAACCCGGGCATCCTATCCGCGATGGCCTGTCTCCGGCGTCACGGTTGCGGTGCACGGTTGCGACGGGCGTTGCACCAGCCAGCGGCCTCACCACCCACTGTCGACACAGCCATGGGTAGGGTCTTCGCATCGACGGGAGGCACCCAGTGACCAGCACATCATCCACTCCGATCGTCTCAAGCGACGACCCTGTTTTCCGCCCGGCGGACATGGACACATCCGAAACGCCGAAGACCGACTTCTGGCGCTTCGCCAACGGCGGCTGGATCGATACCAACCCGGTTCCTCCTGAGTACGGGGCGTGGAGCGCATTCCACGAACTACACGAACGCAATGAAGAGATCCTGCACGCGCTTCTCGAGCAAGCCGTCGCCGAAGGCGGAGAGGAAGGTTCACCGTCGCGCGTCGTTGGTGACTTCTACGCATCCGGTATGGACGCCGATGCGATCGAGACTCTTGGAATCGAGCCCATCCAGCAGTGGCTCGACCTCATCGAGAGCATCGGCAACGAAGCAGACCTGCGGGCGAGCTTTGCGTCCCTCATGCCAATCGGCGTCGGCATCGGCTGGTCATGGATGGTTGAGCCCGACAGGAGCGACACCACCCGAAACCTGCTCTACATCGGCCAAGGCGGAATCGGCCTCCCGGACCGCGACTACTACTTCCGCGACGATGAGCAATCCACGGAACTTGCTGAGGCGTACCGGACACATGTCGCTGCGATGTTCGAACTCCTCGGCCGGTCGAAGGATGACGGAGCGCAGGCAGCAGAGACCATCTGGAATATCGAGCTGCGGCTCGCCGAGGCGTCCTACACGGCTGTCCAGCAGCGGGACGTCGAACTCACGACGAACATGTTCACGCGTGCCGAACTCGCACAGCTGAGCCCGGCCGCCGACATCAACGCGTGGATCGACACCATCGGCGCAGGGGACGAGATCAATCTCAACATCGACAATCCAGGGTTCTTCTCAGCCCTCGATGAGATGATCGGCGACGTCTCCATCGACGATTGGAAGACGTACATCACTTGGCACCTCGTCATCTCGACAGCCAACTCCCTTCCGTCTCGTTTCGAGGATGAAGCGTTCTCGTTCTGGGGCACGAAGGTCGGAGGCCAGAAGGTCCAGAAAGAGCGATGGAAGCGCGTGCTCGCGGCAGCGACCGGAAGCATCGGACAGATGGTCTCCCAACTCTATGTAAAGGACAACTTCCCTGCGGAGTCGAAGGTTCGGATGGAGGATCTCGTAGACAAGATCCTCGTCCAGATGAGGCACAGCATCGAGACCGCCGATTGGATGGGCGACGACACAAAGGCGCAGGCTCTCCGCAAACTCGACGGTTTCGGATACAAGATTGGGTACCCCGACGAGTGGAGGGACTACTCGGCTCTCACGATCAACACCTCCGGGTGGCTGGCGAACAGGCTTGCGGCAAGAACGTTCGAGTTCAATCGAAACATCAGCGCACTCGGAGCGCCGATCGACCCTCACGAGTGGCTTCTCCCCCCTCACATCGTCAACGCCTACTACTGGCCGGAACGGAACGAGATCGTGTTCCCCGCAGGGATCCTCCAAGAACCGTTCTTCGTTAGGGATGCAGACGACGCCGTCAATTTCGGTGCAATCGGCGTGGTGATCGGCCACGAGGTCACCCACGGCTTCGACGACAAAGGAAGCCTGTTCGATGCCGACGGGCACCTCCGCAACTGGTGGGACGACGCAGACCGCCAGGAGTTCGAAAAGCGGGCCCAAGTCATCTCGGAGCAGTTCAGCGAGTACGAGGTCGAGGAAGGGCTCAACGTCAACGGTGATCTGACGCTCGGCGAGAACATCGCCGACCTTGCCGGGCTGACCCTCTCGATCGCCGCCCTCAAAGACATCGTCGCAAGTGATGGGGACGCCGAAGTCGGTGGGCTCTCCGCTGAACAGCGGTTCTTCCTGTCGTACGCACGGGTCTGGCGGGGCAACACGACACCCGAGTACCTCCGTCTCATCGTCAACAGTGACCCCCACTCACCCGGCGAGTTCAGGGTCCGGGGCCCCCTTGCGAACCTCACCGAGTTCGCCGAAGCCTTCGACATCCCAGACGACGCACCAACTATGCGTCCGCCGGGGGCAAGGGCAAAGGTCTGGTAGTCGCAACAGCGACAGAGAACGTGGAAGAAGGACAACGCCCGGACACAGGTCCGTACTATTCGTTGTCGCCCAAATCGTCGACGAAATCCTTGGCGGCCTCGGCGCCCTGGTCGACCTGATCGGAGTACTTTCCACCGGTCTTGTCGTCGACGACGTCAGCGACCTGGTCGATACCGCCCTCGACTGCTTCCTCGTTGTCCGCGACTACGTCCTTCGCCTTGTCGATGAAATCTCCGAGACCCATCTTTTGCTCCTTTTCTATACCAGACCACAGGGTAGCTCCAACGAGAACCAGCGGCCTCGAGCGCCATTCACGAAGGTGGTACGCTCGCTGTCGTGGAGAGCAAAAAGGGTCAGCTGTACTTGGGTCGCCTGTCTGACACGGACGAGCCATTTCTGTACAAGGCCAACACCCTCACCACACACGGCGTCATCGTGGGGATGACCGGATCGGGGAAGACGGGTCTCGGTGTCAACTTGCTCGAGGAGGCGCTGATCAATGGAATACCGACGTTGATCCTGGATCCGAAGGGTGACATGGGGAACATCATGCTCACCTTCCCTGACTGCACGCCTGAAGACTTCGAGCCATGGATAGACGAGGGCAAGGCCGCGCGCAAGGGCGTGACGCCTGGCGAACTTGCCGCTGCAACTGCCGCCAAGCGTAAGGCACAGTTACTCGAGCACGGGATCTCGCCCGAGCGTATGCATCGCCTCAAAGAGGGCGCAGAGGTGACGATCTATACACCCGGGTCGTCGGCAGGAGTCGGTCTGAACGTTCTGGGATCACTGGTGGCACCGAGTCTGGACTGGGGCACACAGGCCGAGATCATCCGAGATGAAATCGAGGGGTTCGTCTCATCCCTATTGGTCCTAGCGAGCGTCAACTCCGATCCGGTATCTGGGCCCGAACACATCCTTCTCTCAAGGATCATCGAGACCTGGTGGCGCCAGGGCAAAGATCTTGACCTGGCGACCCTGATCGGCCAGATCCCTAATCCACCGTTCCGGAAGCTCGGCGTATTCGAACTCGACGCGTTCCTTCCGAGCAAGAAGCGGATGGCCCTCGCTTTGCAACTCAACACGTTGCTGGCTTCACCTTCGTTCGCTTCATGGCTTGAAGGGGAGCCTCTCTCCATCGAGAGGCTGATCGGCGAATCCGACAAGACCAAGTGCGCCGTTGTGTACATGGCTCACCTGACCGATCAGGAACGACAGTTCATGGTGACTCTGCTTCTGTCGAAATTGGTCACATGGATCAGAGGCCAGCCAGGAAGTCGAGAGCTGCGGGCGTTGGTCTACATGGACGAAGCATTCGGATACGCCCCACCAACCGCGGAGCCACCATCGAAGAAGCCCATCATGACCATCCTCAAGCAGGCGCGTGCCTTCGGAGTTGGACTGGTTCTGGTGACTCAGAATCCGGTGGACCTCGACTACAAGGCGATGTCGAATGCAGGGACCTGGATCGTCGGTCGTCTTCAAACGGACAACGACAAGAAGCGGATCTTGGAAGGGATGCGATCGCTGCCGACGTCTGAAGCGATCATCAATCTCGACGAACGCATCTCCAGCCTCGAGAAACGCCAGTTCATCATGCATACCGCGAAGCACTCGAGTCAGACCCTGTTCAAGCGACGCCGCTCGATGTGCTTCAGGCCGGGACCGCTCACGCGCGACCAGGTCACCTTCTTGATGAGGGACCGGAAGGCTTCCACGCACGATGTGGCCCCGATCGGCGCAGAGACAGCGGCGAAACGAAACGCCGCGCCTGTGCTCGTCGTCGCTCCAGCGGTTGCTGATGGTGTGGATGTGGTGTATCTCGATCCAGCAGCAGCCTGGGCCGGTGATATCGGCGTCGACCCGACTGGCGCTAACTTGGCGCCGGCCGTGGCCGCAACGGTCCAACTTCTTTACGACGACAACCGTGCGGGGGTGAGCCATTCAGAAACCTACGAAGCGGTGATCTACCCCATCGACGGCGTGGTAGACGTCGCGGACGTCGCTTCGGTTGACCACGACGACCGAGACTTCAAACCCGAGCCTCCTGATGCGGCTTCGTATCAGGAGACCGATGTGAAGCTCCAGAACAAGACGTTCTGGACAGGGCTGCAATCAGACCTCAAGTCGTATCTCGTCGCTCACCGCAAGGTCGAGGTCATGCATTGCCCTCCCCTGAAGCTTTACTCCCGCGTCGGAGAATCAGAAGGCGAGTTCCGCACGCGGTGCCAGAGCGCAGCCGACGGTGCTGCCGATGAGGCCATGGCCAAGCTCACCGACCGGTACCGGGCGCGGATTGAGCGGGTAAAGACACAGATCTCGTCCGCCGACGCCCGCGTGCGAGAACTGTCAGGTGTGGCCGCGGCGAAACAACAGGACGAGCTCATGATGGGTGCTGGCGATCTGTTAGGCGCGCTCATGGGAGGCAGGAAGAGCTCGAATCCTTTGGGTAAGGCAGCGTCCCGCAGGTCAGCGTCTCGCAAAGCCCACTCAAGGGTCGAGTCGGCGGAGAGCAAGCTGAGCGCGAAACAACGGGATCTCGCAGATCTTGAGGACGAGCTCGCCGAATCAGTAGCAGAAATCGCTGACGAGCACGATGCAATGATCGATTCCTTCACGTCAGTTACGATCGGCTTGGAAAGGACCGACATTCGGGTTGCCGATCTGAAGCTCGTGTGGGTGCCAGTCGACTGAGAGTCAAGGTGACGGCCGTCCACTGCCCAAGCCGGCGACCTTGATCCCTGGACCCGGCGTGGTTGCATGTCCGACATGGTCCTTGCGGGCCGCCATGCGGCTACCGAGAATCTCGCATTGACTGCAGTCGGGGAACCGGCCGAGAACTACTTCTTCGAGCTCTCGTAGTAGGGGTTGTCGCCCTGGGCGTGGTCGGTGACGTCGATGACCTTGAGGACCTCGGGGACGAGGTCCAGGATCGTTGACTCGATGCCCTGGGACAGTGTGACGGTCGCCATTCCACAGCCGACGCAACCGCCGCCCAGGCGGACGTAGGCCGTAGCGTCCTCCACGGCGACGAGTTCGACGCTGCCACCGTGCGACGCGATCGAAGGGTTGATCGCCTCGTCGATGACCTGGATCACCTTCTCGGCCACAGAGCCGGTGAGGTCACCCTGTGCCATGGCTGTTGCAATCGCGGGGCTTGGCGTATTCGGATTGTCGATCGTGAGACCGGGTTGTAGCAAGTTCTTCGACTTGCCGAGCGATGCACCCGTCAGCTTCTCGACGTCGGCCTCCGACACGATCACCGCAAGCGACCCGTCGTCGAAGATGAGATCCGTATCAGCCGCAAGGTCGACACGCATGAAGGCAGTTCCGTATTTGAAACCACCGTCAGCAACGCCAGCGATGGAGATCACGAGGCCGAGATCAGCGGCATCCTGTTCCCGATCTCTTATGTCGAGGAGCATGGGAAGGACGTCTTCGTCAATTGAAACTATCGGCGTGTCTATGTTCGGCATTCACGAGATGGTACGGGTCGCCGCACACGTACCCGCACGAAGCCATGATGGAGCCATGACAACTGTCGTCATCGTCACAAGCTGCGAGAGCTACCGCACCGCCGACTTCGTCGCGGCCGCCAGAACCCTCAGGCTCGACACTGTGATCGCCACGGACGCAGACTCACCGTTCGCCGATCCCGAACGTCAGATCCTCGTGGATCTGGACGACCCTGCGAGAGCAGCGAGCGCTATCACGTCGAAGGTTCCTGACGCGTCAGCTGTT
>CAXMSN010000069.1:0-34509 GCA_964196275.1 uncultured Kiloniellales bacterium
GTCGGTGGTCATGCGACGCCCCACGTGGTGTGTTCTATCGTGGCCTCTGCGTGCTTCGGGTTGAGGCCACTGGACAGTGTATGCCCTACAACGGGCGGGTAACCCGTGACATTCCGTCAGTAGTCACCTGTTGAAACCCATGACCCTGTCCGGAGGGCCAATGTCCGACTGTCTGTCGGAAGATCGGGGTGCTTTCCTTGCCGAGGCACCCGTTCTGAGGATTGATGGACACCAACCCGATTCACTATCTCCCGATCATCACGACCGCGATTGCTATCGCGTTCACCCTCGTGCTGTATCGCAAATGGACTGAGAACCGGTCTGCCCGATATCTCATGTGGTGGATGATCGGCGTGGCCCTCTATGGACTCGGAACCCTGGCCGAGTCGATCGTGACCGTGTTCGGCTGGAGTGAACCCGCCTTCAGGCTCTGGTACATAACTGGCGCGTTGCTCGGAGGCGCCCCTCTTGCGACCGGCACGGTGTACCTGTTGCTCTCGAAGAAGAGGGCGGACCGGATCGCGACAGCGCTCATTTCGTACATCGCAGTGGCAGCGGTTCTCGTCCTCGTGACCCCGGTGCTGTCTGAACTCGCAGACCCCAATGCGCTTTCCGGTGAGGTAATCGGATGGCGGTTCGTCCGCTTGCTCTCGCCGCTCATCAACCTCTACGCCGTCGTCTTCCTCATCGGCGGTGCCATCTGGTCTGCATGGAGTTACTGGAAGAGGGGCAACGCCCCATCGCGTGTGCTCGGGAACATCCTCATCGCCATGGGTGCGATCCTTCCCGGTATCGGTGGCGGGTTCGCACGTGCCGGCGTCGTTGAGATGCTGTACGTAGGCGAACTCCTCGGACTGATCCTGATATGGATGGGCTTCCGCGTGATCACCCAGGATGATGTACGTTCGATCTACGACACACAGCGGATCGCAAACGATGCGTCCGCTCGATCTCTCACAGAATCTCACTGATCTACAACATGGAGAACGATTCACAATGAAATCAAAACTGCTGATCACCATCGGCGTGATGGCGATGGTCCTTGCGGCCTGTAGTTCGTCTGACGACGCTGAAGAGGCGAGTACCACAACAACCGTCCAACAAGAGACGACGACGGTCGCACCCACGACGACCGCCGCACCCGTCACCACAACTGTCGCGGAGGAAGCGGTGGACCGAACTTTCACCGGTGCTGATGGCGTGGAGACGAACGTCTCAGATGCGTCGCGGATCGTGTCATTGAACGGCGATCTCACCGAGATCATCTTCGAACTCGGTCTCGGTGACAGCGTTGTGGGCATCGACGTGACGACGACCTTTCCGCCCGAGGCAGTAGCCATGATCGAACGGGGGGACGTCGTTGGGTTCGGCCAAACACTCACACCCGAGGCGGTACTCAGGTTCGCACCGACGCTCGTTCTCGGGGACCAGACGATCGCCCCCGAGGACACCATCACACAGCTTCGCGCAGCGGGAGTTCCGGTTGTGATCCTGACCTCTCAGACGACCCTTGACGGCGTGCTTGTCAAGATCGGCGAGGTCGCGGAGATTCTCGATGTTGAGGCTGAAGGCGTGGCCTTGAGCGACAGGGTCGGAGCCGAGATCAAGACTGCGGTCGATCTCGCTGCGACCGTGGAAGGACAGCAACCGATCGCCTACATCTACACACGTGGTCCACAGCTGAACCTTCTCTTCGGTGCGGGCATGCCAACTCAGGCGATGATCGAAGGTGCGAACGCGTTCGACGCGGGCGTCGGCCTTGGGATCTTTGGCCCGGCACCGGTGACTCCTGAGGCGCTCCTCGCCGCAGCGCCTGAGGTCATCGTCCTTCCGGAGGCCGGAATCGAGGCGTTTGGAGGTATCGAGGCGTTCAAGGAACTTCCGGGGATAGCGGACACACCTGCCGGCAAGGCTGATGCGTTCCTCATCTATGACGAGGCCTACTTCTTCAACCTTGGCCCGAGGGCGGGCATGGCTCTCCTCGAGTTCGTGATGGACCTTTATCCAGAACTGGCCGGTTGAGTTCACACACCGACCTCGGCGTCAGTGACCCCTTCGAGACGAAGCGGAGGGTCACGTGGGCGGTGCTGATCGTGTTGGCGATCGGTGCGGTGGTGCTCGCTGTTTCGACGGGAACCGTCCCGGTCCCGCTCGGCGACGTCGGCACGATCCTCGGATCCAAGCTCGGTCTTTCCGATCCACCGGGTGGCATTGCTGAGGCAGTCGTCTGGAACATCCGAATGCCAAGGCTTGTCGTCGGTGTCGCCACAGGGGCAGCGCTTGGTGTGGTTGGGGCAGTGCTCCAGGGTGTCCTCCGCAACGACATGGCTGATCCACACCTCCTCGGGATAGGCCCAGGTGCCGCGATCGGCGCTGCGATCGGTGCGAGCGCTGGCGGCACGCGCGGCGCCATAGCGGGTGGAGTATTTGCTGGAGTACTCACTGCGTTCGTTCTCAGACGCCTCGCCGCGGGACCAACCGTCGATCGCACACGCATCATCCTGTCCGGTGCCGCTCTCAGCCTTGCTTTGGGGGCGTGGGTGGGCTTCGTTGTCTTCGGCGCCGATAGGGGTTCGGTGCCCCCGCTTGAGTTCTGGCTCTTGGGCAGCCTCTCCGCTGCGACGTGGTCGACGGCAAGCACACTTGCGGTGTTCGTTCTGTTCGGCGTCGTAGGGATGTTCACAGCTCGACGCACGCTCGACGTCCTCGTCCTCGGAGAGAGGGAGGCTCGATTTCTCGGCGTCGACACGTACCTGGTGACGACAGTCCTCCTCATCGTTGCAGGAGCAACCGTCGGCGCAACGGTTGGGGCCGTCGGGGTGATCGCGTTCGTCGGCCTGCTCGTCCCGCTGGTCGTGCGCTTCGGTGTCGGGCCTTCGTATCGGCACATCCTCCCTGCATCCGTGGTGGCTGGAGCCATCTTCATCGTCGCCGCAGACGTGGTCGCCAGATCCGTAATGCAACCTGTCGAGATCCCGGTGGGCCTCGTCACGGCCGCGGTCGGGGGCCCGGTGTTCCTCTGGTTGATCGGAAGGCGCACGAATGTCTGAGGCACTCCTGACCGCCACCGGTGTGTCGTATGTCATCGATGGCGCCCAGTTGGTTGACAGCGTCGATGTAGAGGTGCCTCCGGGCGAGTTGCTTGCTGTTCTCGGCCCGAACGGTGCCGGAAAATCAACCTTGCTGTCTCTGCTGAGTGGTGACCTTGTACCGAGTGAAGGCGCGGTGTACTACTCGGCGACGGCGACTTCGACCCTTGGCGATTCCGAACGCGCCGTCAAGCGGGCGGTCTTCTCCCAGCGGGCTCCAATCGATGTCCCGTTCACCGCTCGGTCCGTCGTGTCGCTCGGGCGGTATCCGCACCGACATGACGATTCGTTCACGCCTGAAGAGGATCTTGCGTTCGTCAGTTCGGCGATGGAGACCACGGACACAAGCGGTCTCGCGAACCGCACCTACTCGACACTCTCAGGTGGCGAGAGAACCCGTGTCGCGATCGCCCGCGTACTTGCTCAGGCAACACCGATCGTTCTGCTCGACGAGCCGACGACCGCTCTCGACGTGTATCACCAGGAACGGATCCTCCAGATCCTGAGAGGCGTGGCAGACGAGGGGAGAGCCGTGGTCGTGGTTCTCCACGATCTCAACAGCGCCGCCACCTATGCAGACCGTCTGATGGTCATGGCCGGTGGCCGTGTCCTGACGCAGGGCCCTGTGGAAGAAGTCCTCGACGCCGAGTTACTCACCGACGTATACGGACTCCCGATGGCCGTGGTCGATCATCCCCTCAGGCAGGGAAAGATCGTTCTGGTCGACGATCAGACCAAGCCGTAGGACGTACTACGTACTACCTGGTTCTCCCCTCAGATGATCCCAAACACCTCCCAGATTCTTGTGACAACGAACACGAGCAGGACGATGCCTACGAGGTCAAGGAGGATCCCCTTTCGGAAGATCTCACCAGCGTTGTAGAGGCCCGTCGAGTAGGCGATCATCGTTGGCGGCGTTCCGACGACGAGAGCGAAGTCGACAGACGAAGCGATGGCTACGACGATCACCAACCCGGTCGTGCTGACGCCGAGGACGCCCGAAAGCGGGATGGCAAGAGGAATGAGGATGGCGGCCGACGCTGTGTTCGACGCAACAGTCGTAAGCAGCAACGTGATCATCGCAACAGCCAAGACAGCGAGAACGTCTGGCACATCGACGAGCGCGGTGAGCCTTGTCGCCAGATAGTCCGAGGTTCCCGTGCGAACGAGGTAAAGACCGAGCGTGAGGCCACCACCGAAGGTAAGGAGGGCCTCCCACGAGATGTTGCCGAGGTCCTCAGGAATCAGCCTGCCAAGGATGAACAACACCACGGCTCCGGCGAGCGCGACGATTCCGGCATGAACTCCGTGGATCGTCTGGGTCATCCATCCAGCAACGACACCGCCGAACACGATAAGTACGACAAGCTGGTCTCTGGTTGGCCGGCCCAGTGCCCGCCTCTCCTCTTCCGCTATGGTCGCCGCCTCGACCAGTCGTTCGGCGTCGACGCTGACTTTGCTCCTCTTCCACAGGTAGGCAGCCATGATCGGAACGAAGATCACCACCATCGGCAGTCCAAAGGCGAACCACTCGACGAACGAGATCGTTCGGCCGCCGAACCCATCGAGGAACTCGATCGCTAGCTGATTGGCAGGTGTGCCGATGGCGCTTCCCACACCGCCGATTGTCCCTGCGTAGGCGATGCCGAGTATCAGCGCCCTCCGAAACCCCGTGTCCGCAAGCGGAGCGGTGACCGCGATCGCTATGGGGATCAGGAGAGCTACCGCGGCTGTGTTCGACATGAACATCGATAGAACTGCCGTGACAGTGAGCATCGTCATGAACAATCCGAAGGCTCTCCGACCAGCCCGAGCGGTGATCGACACGGCTATGTAGTGATCGAGTCCGCAGCGCTGCATCGCTTCGGCCATGAGGAAGCCTGCGAAGAAGAGCACGATGATCGGGTTGAAGAACGGCGTTGTGGCATCGGCAGCGGTTGCGATGCCACCGAACACCAATACCACGGGGATGAGCAGGGACGTGACGAAGAGTGGAACGGCTTCCGAGACCCACAACACGACGACGAATCCGAGTAAGCCAAGGACGAACGCTGAATCGACCGGTGGCCGACGGAGCGCCTGGAGATGTTGTTCGACCTCGTCCCAGCCGAGTATTGGGATGAGTTCATCTGCATCGTCGGAAAGAGTGACGGTGATCGTGATCGCCGTCACATCCGGCCGGATCGCCTCACCATTGTTGGTGACAGCAACTGTCGCAACAACCTCGCTGTCTACGGGTACACCGTTCGGAAATGTGAGCACTATCTCGATGGCGCCGTCGGAGCCGCTGATGGAGATCTCGTCTGTCGGGCCTATGGCTATTGGTTCGCTGATGACTGCGTTCCCGAGATAGGAGAGGGTTGCGCTTCCTTGCCCCGGCTCCCAATCAGCAGGTGCGAGCAGTGACAGCAGCCACCCTGCGATCACGGCGAGGAGCAGGAAGCCAAGTCGACGCACGTTCAGAGCGTGGCTCCTACTGTCGGCAGCGGTCGTGTCTGTCACGTGGCGCGTTCACTTACGCATGCCGAGTCCACGACGTGGAGCTGCAAGCCGACCATGATCGAAAGTTAGTGCGCCCCGCGGACACCCACTCTCCGATGTGCCAGCGGATTCACGCCGGCTTATGCTCGCGTCGATGGAAACAGTCGATATCAATTGGTGGACCGTCGGCATCTCGTTCTTCGGTGGGCTTGCCATGTTCCTGTACGGCATGGACAGGATGGTCGACACCCTCAAGGTCGTTGCGGGCGGTCGCCTGTCGACCGTCCTGAGGACACTCACCAAGAACCCTGTGGCTGGCATGTTGACGGGTGCCGGTGTCACCGCGGTGGTCCAGTCATCGTCTGTGACGACAGTCCTCACCATCGGTTTCGTATCTGCTGGTGTGATGGCCCTTCCGGCAGCTGTCGGTGTGGTGCTTGGCGCCAATATCGGAACAACCATCACGGGCCAACTCGTCGCCTTCAACCTGACCACCCTTGGCTTCGCTCTCGTGGCCGGTGGATACCTGACGCGGTTCACGTCCAAGACGGTTCGGCGCAAGACCATAGGCAATGGCTTCATCGGCCTTGGCCTCCTCTTTGTCGGCATGACGGCGATGTCTGCAGCTGTGGAACCCTTGCGCGACTGGCAGCCTTTCGTCGATGCCCTCAGCGCGCTTGAGAATCCGTTTGTCGCCTTGGCCGCCGGTGCGCTGTTCACTGCGATCGTTCAGTCGTCGTCTGCGACGATTGCTGCCGTCATCGTGCTTGCCGGGACGGGAACGATCACTCCTGAGGTCGGCATTGCTCTGGTGCTTGGTGCGAACATCGGAACCGCCATAACCGCAGTGCTCGCCGCGATTGGCAAGCCCCCTGACGCAAAGCGCGTCGCGGCCGTGCACGTCTTGTTCAACGTCGTTGGAGCCCTCGTCTGGCTCCCCTTCATCGGCCTCCTCGCATCGTTCGTCCACGGGATCGGCGGAAGCACTGCCCGTCAGGTCGCGAACGCCCACACGATGTTCAACATCATCAACGCTGTGGCGCTTATCGGCTTCGCAAAACCGATTGCACGGTTTGTCGTCCGGATCATTCCTGCCAAGGCAGAGGTCGACGTCGGCTTGGCTCCGAAGTACCTCGACGAGGACCTCATATCGATCCCCGACCTCGCGCTCGCGGCCGTGCGGAGGGAGATGGACCGCCTGGCGAGGCGGGTGACGCTGATGCTCAATGAGGCGTTTGCGGCGGTTACCGAGGGACCACAGGAGAGGATCGACAGCCTCCTCGAACTCGATGATGAACTGGACGAGCTCTACGACCAGACGATCACCTATCTGGGACGCGTCGCTCAAGAGATGCTGACGAAACCTCATGTAAGCGAGCTCCGGCGCCTGATCTCGGTCGCCAACAACCTCGAGTCCCTCGGCGACCTGATCGAGAAGGAACTCGTCGAATTGGCTCAGCACAGGCTTGACCAGGGACTCACTATCTCCGATTCTTCGCTGGCGGTCCTCGGATCGCTCCACACGACGGTTACGGACGCCATCGAGCATGTCGTCGAGGCATTCTCCAATGACGACGAGGTTGCTGCAGAGGCAGTCAGAAAGCTGAAGCCGGAGGTACGGAAGCTCGAGAGAGACGCGATCAGGCACCACACCGACCGCCTCACCGCACCCGAGCCGGACCGGATGGAGCTGTACCGCCTCGAAACGGATCTCGTCGAGGTATACAGACGCATGTACGGGATGGCGCGGCGCATCGCCGGATATGTTTCAGCGGAGAACGGTGACAACTGACTTCGATTTGACCCGTAGGCAAGGTGTGGTACTCGTGTTTACGCGGTGGCGGTGAACAGCAGCCGCTGGAGCTCACCTGATTCGATGGCATCTCGCGTGTCCTTGCGGCTTTGCAGCTTGTCGTCGAATACATCGTCGCCGAGGGCTGAGCGAAGATCGTCCTCAAGGTCTGCCGCAACGGACAGCCACCGAAGGGACATCGTGTGGAAGTCCTCGGTGACATTGGAGCATTCGATGGAGTGGAACCCTGCCTTCTCGACGATCGGCGTGTAGCCGCTGGACTCCGTAACGAAGCCACCGAACCCCTCTGCGGCATCGGAGGGAGCGTCATCGGTTGTCGATACGACGGAGAACGCGAGCCTTCCGCCTTGCTTCAGCACCCTCTTGCAGCCTCTCAACACGGAGAGCTTGTCAGGCAGTCAGCACAGGACGTCTGAGTGGGTGACCGCATCGAATGCCGCCTTGCGGAATGGAAGCTGAGAGCCGTCGGCATTGACCGCTTGCGCAGCGATGCTCTCGTCCGCGGCGCGCGCCCTGGCAACGGGCAAACCTTCTTTGGGCATGTCGGTGAGAACGACTTGGCATCCTGTCTCCTTGGCGAGGTACAGACCCGGCCAGCCTGCTCCTGTCCCGATGTCGAGCAGGACGGAAGCCGAGTCGAGACGCAGGTATTCCGCCAGACGTCTCGCATCTTCGATGTTCGTGTAGCCGTTCCCCCCATAGTCGCTTCCGAACACTCGCCGCTCGAGCTCGAGTACCGAGGACGACCCTGCGCCCGCGTAGTAAGCACCGAACCGATCGACCAACTCCTCATGTGAGAGATCGTCAGTCATCGGTCGCTTCGCTCCCTCGATCCCCCTTGATCGCTTCGCTCTCCCGTCCCCCTTGAAGGGGGACGGCAACGTGAGGTGTCTTGCGGGTGCTAGTCATCTGATGCGTATTCGGGATGCTCGGTCAGGAATCGGTCGAGGCTGCGCCTTCCCGTGTCGCGCACCTTGCGCTTTGCGGAGGGTGACCAGCCGATCATGGTCCCCGTTGTTCCGAGCGCCATGCGCATCCATCGCCACAGGTCGAAGTCATCGGTGTGTTGGACGATCTTGCCGTCCGCAAAGACGAACGACGCATGGATCACGTTGATGACGACGCGGCCGGTCGGCCCAAACGTGTATCGAGCCTCCCACTGGGCAGAGCCCCGGTCGGAATCTGCCGTGACATCGCTGAACGTGACCCTGAGGTCTTTGCCCTGATCGCAGAGCATGTGCCACATGGCTCGCGCCTCGTCACCGTGAAGATCGGTGAACACGGGATCCGAGAAGTGAACATCAGGGTGATAGCAGGCAGCCATCTCTGCATAGTTCCGCTCTTGGAACGCCGTATAGAAGGCGGTGATGGTCTCAGCGTTCTCGTGCACCCGTTCTCCGTCGATCGGCAAGCGTCGAGCCATTGTGGCAGGTGGAGTGGCCGTACCAGCTTTCTGGCCTTCTGGCCTTCCGGCCTTCTGGCCTTCCGGCCTTCTGGTCCCTGGTCCGTGGTCCGTGGTCCGTGGTCCGAGGCGAGCCGAGCGACTCAGTTGATCAACCACTCGATGCCGCGGGTGAGGATATTCGGCCGTTCGAGCGTTGGCGTGTGGACCACAAGTGCGGGACAGTCGACTGCTTCGGCGATGCGGTCGGCGAGATCTGCCACGAGGTGGAATCGATGCGTCGGCGCTCCGAGGATCACGAGGTTCGCCCCCATGGACAAGTCGGTGAGGGTTTCGACCAGATGATCCGTCGGCCGCACCCGGTCGTCCCACGCCACGGTGAGCATCGCCCCGAGGTCTCGGTGGTACTCGACGATAGCTTCCGCCTGTTTGGCAGAGGCATCGGCAGGGGTCAGGTGAATGAAGCGGATAGAGGCGTCCTCGTATCGGCCGATGTGGTCCGCGATCTCGATCTTCACCGGGTCGTAGGGGCCGCCCGATCCGAGAGCAGCGATCCTGTCGATGTCGTCGACGGCCCTGTTGCGTAGGTACACCGAGTCACAGATCAGGTGCTCTCTCAACCAGTGGAGATCACGAGTGATGTGTCGCGTCGCTCTGATGTCCTGCGGGAGATCCGCGATGAAGAGATCGACGCCTTCACGCTCGACGAACGCGTGGACCATTCCCCGCCGGTCTTCGTCCGTGTAGTGCTCAGAAGTAACGGTGATCCCAAGTTCCTCAGTGCGGACGAGATCCGCAGCAGTTGGGATCACGTCTCGAGTGCGCGCATCGAAGTTGATGATGTGGATCTGGCCACCGTCGGCCGCTGTCAGACGCATGGCGAGTCGGAAGAGTGTGTGCTGCCTGGCCGGACTCGTCGGGCGACGAATCAGAACGAGCACATGCTTGCGACCGCCTGTTGCAACCGCGGCACCGGTGCGTTGTATGAGCTTCGCATTCTCTCGCAGCCGGAGAGCGTCACGTGTTGCGGATTCCTTGACGGCTCGCGAGCGTCCGAAACTGCGGTACCAGATGACGCCTGCGATTACGAAGACGGTGGCTCCGACGATCGGAATCAGTCCCATCTGTGTCAGCAGCAAGAGCGAGGCAACGATGCCAAAGACCTGGGGGAATGGGTACATGGGGGAGCGGAACTTCGGCTGATACCAATCGAGGTGCGCCTCTCGGAACGCGATCACGGCGAGATTCACGAGAGCGAACACGAGGAGTTGGAACGCCGAAGCGAGCTTTGCGAGTTCTATGAGGGGGACGAACAGGACGA
The DNA here is from genome assembly GCA_964196275.1 of uncultured Kiloniellales bacterium. Taxonomy (GTDB): domain Bacteria; phylum Actinomycetota; class Acidimicrobiia; order Spongiisociales; family UBA5794; genus UBA5794. The sequence goes on from CAXMSN010000069.1 coordinate 10,107, forward strand.
GCAGGATCAGCGCAATGCCCGTCACCGTGATGCCGGCCACCGGCGCACCGGAACGTTTCCCGATCTTGGCGAGGAACGATGGTGCGAGCGAGTTCCGTGCCATCGCAAACGGATAACGGGCTGAGGCGATTACGCCAGCGTTCGCCATTGACAGCAACGCGAGCACGGCGGTTCCTGCGACGAGATAGATGCCGATGCCATCCGCCCTGAGGAACTGCTCCGCTGCGGTCAGTACCGGTGTCACTGTGTTCGCCAGGAGATCTGGCGGTGTCACCCCGACCATCACCGCAACGACGAGCGGATAGAGGACCATTGCGATGCCGACTGACAGGAGGATACTCACGGGGATGTTTCGCCCTGGGCGCTTGACCTCTTCAGCGACGCTGGCGACCTTGGTGACGCCGATGTAGGACACGAACACGACCGCCGTTGCGGAGAAGAGGCCCTTGAACCCCTCCGACAGGAACGGTTCGAAGGCCTCGGCCTGGGTGTTCGGCGCGCCCACGATGATGAAGCCGAGGAGGAGAATCAAGACCGCCGATACGAGTGCCGCCTGCAACTTGGCTGTCTGGTGAATGCCGATGAGATTGATGATGATCAGCCCGACGGCGAGTATGGCGGCGACCGGACGCTCCGGATGCTCAATGAAGAACGCGAGATATGCCGACAAGCCGACGAGCGCAAACGCGGCCTTGAACACCAATGAGAACCACACACCGAAGCCCGCGATGGTCCCCATGAGTGGGCCCATCGCCCGGTCGATGTAGAGGTATGTTCCGCCTGCTTGCGGCATCGCGGTAGCCATCTCGGACTGGGACAGTGCTGCCGGCAGGACGACGAGTCCTGCCAAGAAGAACGCGAGGACTACTGCCGGGCCAGCGATCTTGAAAGCCAATCCAGGCAGCACGAAGATGCCTGAGCCGATCATGGCTCCAATCGAGATCGTCAGGACCGCGTAGAGACCGAGTGTTCGACGTAGACCACCGGCAGACTCGTGCCCAGTTTCGGTGTCGTTCGTTGACATCTGGTCGAAAAGTTAGCCGACTTCGGCCAATGGCGTACCTGACGGCCGCGCTCAACGGGTCACTTCGGAGCCACCGTCACGCGTTCTGTGGGCTGAGAGCCACATATAGGTGGCCTGGAACCCTGGGTTCGCGTCTACTGGACTGCTTCTAGGAACCAGGTGTCGACGGGTCCTTTGCCCTTGATGTCGATCGTGCCTCGGTGGACACGCTTGTAGTCGCCGTTGAGGGCTTCGTGGGTTGATCGGCTGATCTGGATCTTTCCCGGAAGGCTGTGAGATTCCATCCGACTCGCTGTGTTGACTGCGTCACCCCACACGTCATAGTGCAATCGCGTCGTGCCGATCACACCGGCTACAACGGGACCAGTGTTGATTCCGATCCGGAAGGCGAAGTTCGGCTGGTTGGTCGACGCCGCACTCTCAACGACCCGCATCATCTCGAGCGCCAAGGTTGCGAGGATGGCTGCGTGGTCCGGGTATCTCTGCGGGGCTCCGGCAACCACCATGTAGCTGTCACCGATCGTCCCGATCTTCTCCGCCCTGCAACTCGTGACGAGTTCATCGAACCTGGTGAATGTTGTGTTCAGCATTTCAACCAATTCGGTTGGTGCGAGCGATTCGGCGAGAGGTGTGAAGCCGACTACATCGGCGAAGAGGATGCTCACGCTGTCGTACTGCTCTGCGACGGTTTCGTCTGAGTCCTTGAGCTGCTCGGCGATCGCGGCAGGCAGCACGTTCGACAGAAGCGCTTCAGATTTGTCCTGCTCGATCTCGAGAAGTTCATGGATCCTGCGGTTCTCACGCACGAAGTATCGGAACAGTCCGAAAGTGACAGCGCTTGCACCGCCGATGTTGAGGACGAAGAACATCAGTATCGCCCAGTCCGGGAGGCCGTTGTGGACTTCAAGATCTGGAAACGCGAGCGCAAGCACGATGAGCAGCGATAGGGCGGTAATGAGAAAGCCGACGGCTTGGCGCTTGCTCAGGAAGAGGACGGCACCGATTGGTCCCAAGAATGCCCAGAGAACCATCGCACCCGATCCCACGTATCCGCCGAGGGCCGCCCCGAGCAGAAATGAGATCCCGGTGACAAGAGACAGCTGGATCCAGATCAGCAACTCGAGTCGCTTGGTGGTCCTCCAGAATATGAGCGCAGGTAGAGAGATCAGTGCATACATCATTGGGAGCACCCACGCAGGCTCTCCGAGTGCAAGGAGAAAGAGCCCCCAGACGAAACCGGCGGCGCTCGAGTACGCAGCGAGCAGAATGAGCATGGTCCGCCGAAGACGGACGTCGTCGGACTCGGTCTGCTCGCCTACGGGCGGCATCGCGTCAGATGTGCGACTCAAGGAACCACGTCTCCATTTCGCCCTTGCCCTTGATGTCGATGGAGCCTCGTGCCTCCAGACGATACGCCTTGTGAAGGCGCTCGTATGCCCCGGGACCAATCTGGATGCGTCCAGGTTCTCCCGACGACTCCATCCGTGAAGCGACGTTGATCGTATCGCCCCACATGTCGTACGAGAACTTGGTCGTGCCCACAACGGCCCCGACAGCAGGTCCTGAGTCGATCCCGATCCTGACGCGGAGCTTGATCCCGTCGTCTGCGACGCGGCCGTTGATCCAGTCCCTCATCTCCAGAGCAAGGTTCGCAATGGCCTTGCAATGGTCATCTCGCGGAGTTGGGGCTCCTGCGACGACCATGTACCCGTCGCCCATCGTCTTGATCTTCTCAAGGCCGCTCTTCTCTCCGATCTCGTCGAACGCCGTGAAGACCTCATTGAGCAGCGCCACTGCATCCTCAGGCGGCAATCGCGCCGAGAGCGGGGTGAACCCGACCAGATCGGCGAAGAGTGCCGTTACCTCGTCGAAGTGCTGGGCGATGGTCGCGTTCGGGTATGCCTTGAGCTGCTCGGCGATCTCCGCCGGCAGCACGTTCCTCAGCAGTCGATCGGCTCTCTGGTGCTCCGCTCTGAGTTCCCGCTCCATCGTCTTGCGCTCCGTGATGTCGACGAAGGTCAGGACCGAGCCCACGAGTTTGCCGTCCTGCTCCATCGGATACGACCAATACTCGGCGGGGAACCGTGACCCGTCCGACCTAAACATCACCTCAGAATCGACATGTATGCCGTGTCCCTCCCTGAATGCGAGGAATATCTGACACTCCTCCATTGGATACGGTGATCCGTCCGGGCGCGTGTGATGGACGAGTTCGTGCATGTTGCGACCGATCAGGTTCTCATCGGGTTCGAATCCGAGTATCCGTAGACATGCGGGGTTGGCGAACGTGCAGTTCCCGCGTTTGTCGACGCCGTAGATCCCTTCGCCCGTGCTGTTCAGGAGGAGCCGAACCTGACTTTCGCTCTCTTTCAACTTCTTCTCTGCCCGCTTTCGCTCTGAGATGTCTGTGAACGTGAGCACCGATCCAATGAGTTCGCCGTCCTGGTGGGTGGGATAGGACCAGTACTCGGCGTGAAAGCTCGTGCCGTCCTTCCTCCACATGACCTCGTTGTCGGCGTGGACCCCGTTGCCTTCCCTGAAGGCGCGGTAGATCTGGCAGTCGGTCATCGGATACGGGTCGCCGTTCGGCAGGGTGTGGTGGACAAGGTCATGCATGTTGACACCGAGTAGCTCGGCGTCGCTGTCGAATCCAAGGATCTGCAGGCACGCGGGGTTGGCGAACGTGCAGTTTCCATCAAGATCGATGCCGTAGATTCCTTCGCCAGACGAATCCAGCAACAGCTGTGCAAGCTGCTCGCGATCTTGACCCTGATTCACCATTGGCTTCTCCCCATGAGACGGTCACGGTACCCGAACGAGACGGTTTTTTGCACGGTGCAGGCTGGCCGCTGCGATGTGTCGACTAGATGTCCATCTCGTCTTGGGCATAAATGTCAGCGGGTAGGGTTGCTAGGGATGAGGTCCGAGCAGGTGGAACGCCGGGCCCAATCGAACTGGAGGAAACTTGATGGGAAATTTCTCAGCCTCGGACACAGCACTTGTGATCATCGACCCACAGAACGACTTCCTCAGCCCCGACGGAGCGACGTGGGGCCTCGTTGGAGACAGCGTGACAGAGAACAACACCGTGGCTCATATCGAGCAATTGTTCCTTGCAGCCAAAGCAAACGGCTACAAGACATACGTATCTCCCCACTACTACTTCCCCTCGGACAAGGACTGGCAGTTCGGTGGCACGATCGAGAACATCATGCACGACATCAACATGTTCGATCGCACAGGGCAGCGCACGATGGACGGGTTCGAGGGGTCGGGAGCCGACTGGGTAGACCCACTCGGGAAGTACATCGACGATGGTGACACGATCGTCACGAGCCCACACAAGGTCTACGGACCCGAGTCCAACGACCTCGCTTTGCAACTCCGCAAGCGCGGCATCAGCAAGGTCGTGCTTGGTGGCATGTCGGCGAACCTCTGTGTTGAAGCCCACATGCGCCAGCTCATCGAGGATGGATTCGAGTTGCACGTCGTCAAGGATGCGACAGCGGCAGCACAGCACGACGAGCTCGGAGACGGATATGCGGCAGCGGTTGTCAATTTCAACTTCATCGCGTCCGGGGTACTCACCACTGATGAGGCCGTCGCCGCCCTCGTGTAACCCTCGCGTCTAGTCTCTGCCCCAGCATGAGTGTTTCTCAAACGGACGGCGCCGCCGTCATCAACGGTGACGTGGTCGGCTACAGCAAGCTGATCGCGGACAACGAGATCGAGACGTACCAGACGCTCAAAGCGTTTCGCGCCATAGTCGAGAGCGTGCTCGAGAACCACGGTGGCAGGATCGTCGAGTTCGTTGGTGATGAGTTCCTTGCTGTAGTCGATTCGGCTGCCGATGGTGTCGACGCAACGGTCGATGTACAGCGGCGCCTTGCAACGGAGAATGAGAGGCTCCCGGACGGGAGGAAGCTCCGGTTCCGCCTCGGCCTCAATGTCGGAACGCTGTTCGTAGAGGATGGGCACTGGTTCGGTGACGCCATCAACGTTGCTGCGAGGCTCCAAGCGATGGCGAAGCCGGGAGGCGTATGTGTCTCGGGTTCTGCGCTTGATGGCGCCGGTGAGGTTTCTGTCACGGTTACATCTCTCGGGAAACAGAGGCTGAAGAACATCCCTGAGCCTGTGATCGCCTATGAGATCGTTGATTCGGATATTCCCGTTGAGGAGTCGGCGCCCTGGCGAAGGAGGATCCCGGCCCCGAACCGCCCGTCGATCGCGGCAAGCCCGTTTGCGAACTTCGGCGACCCCGATGACGACCACTTCGCCGATGGACTCATGATGTCGATCGTGATCAAGCTCATGACGATTCCAGGACTGGACGTCGTGAGCGAAACATCGACGTTTGCCTACAGGGACCAGGCGTACTCGGCTCAGCAGCTTGGTCATGAACTCGGTGTCAGGTATGTCCTTGAGGGCGGGGTTCACAGGAGTGGATCTCGAGTGCGAGTTCTTGCCCAAGTGATCGATGTCGAGGATGGCTCGACAGCTTGGGCCGACCGGTTCGAAGCCGAGATCAACGATGTGTTCACAGCCCAGGACGACATCGTCGCCCAGATCGTCGCGGCACTTGATGTTGAGATCATCGGCGGTGACCTTGCTGCCTCATACCGCGACGAACTCGATTCCGAGACTGTCGAGATCCTGTATCGGGGCCTACACGAGATATCACTCGGAACACCTCAATCCATGCATCGTTCGTTCGGACACTTCGAGGAGGTCGTCGAGCGCGACCCGGACGGATTTCTGGGGCACGCCCTCTTGGGGTGGGCCCACTTCTGGGCGGCATTGAACGGGGCCGTACCTGACCCTGAGCCGCACTATGTGGTCGCCAAGGAGAATGCACTGATCGCCATCGACCGCGAGGACACTTCGGGACTTGGGTATCTCGTCCTCGCCCACGTTCTGCTCCTTGAGCACGACTGGGAAGGGGCGCGTGAGGCCGCGGACCACCTCACGTCTGCCCGTCCGTCCTGCGATGTCTCGCTTGGTGTGGCCGCAAGCGTCAGCCGGTACCTCGGCGATTGGGAGCAAGCGGTGAGCCTTGCCTCTCGGGCGATCGACTTGAGCCCGCTGATGTCCGACTGGTATCGCTCGACCCTTGCAAATGCGCTGTTCATCGGTGAGGATTATGCGGGAGCGGCGGACATGGCCGAAGGCGTCGTTGCGGGCAACGAGTCGAACACGGATGCCCTCCTGACATTGGCTGCGGCACAGTCAGCGCTCGGCCAAGGGCGCCACGCTTCTGCAGCGATCGATCATGCACGCGAGACAGAGCCAAGTCTGAGCACGGGTGCCCTTCGTCATGACCTGCCGTACCGCGACGACGCGACGAAGGAGAGGTTCCTCACGCGACTCGGTGATGCCGGTCTCGACTGAGCACGCTGTGAGACGATGTCGATGCGACATAGGCTGGCGCGATAGCTGACAAGACGCTCCGCCGCACGCTACCGCCGCCTTGAAGGGTCTGTGATGAGTACACCGCGATTCCAAATCAGGGCAGACCATCCAGACTTCCTCGATCTTCCCTGGGAGGAGCCGATCAGCTCCTGGGACCATCCAAGACTCGTATCGATGCCAGAGGGCGTGCATCGACATCCGATCGTCTTTGTGGCCTATGAGGACACGGTGTATGCCATAAAGGAACTTCCTCAGCGCTACGCACGGGTCGAATTCGACGTGCTGCTCACCCTTGAGGAGCACACCCACAGATCCGCTCAGGCAGCGGGTCTCGTGGAGCGCGTGTGGCTCGATCCCCACGACGAGCAATCCGCGGCCGTGATCACGACGTATGTGCGACACGCCTTTCCATACCGCAATCTGATCGCAGGAACAGGGTTCGGTCCGCGCCGGGAGCAGATGGTCGACGCCCTGGCGGGGCTTCTTGTCGAACTCCACCTGGCTGGCTGCTATTGGGGAGACTGCTCGCTGTCGAACGTGCTGTGTCGGTACGACGCCAACGCAATCGAAGCGATCATGATCGACGCTGAGACTTCTGCGCTGCACGCTGAGTTGAGTGCCGGGCAGCGCCGCGAGGACCTCGCCATCATGGTCGAGAACGTCGCAGGCGCGATGGCAGATATCGCTGCAGCGGCAGGAGACGATGTCGACAGGGCCGACCTCTGGCTCGGCACCGATATCGTCGAGCGGTACGGCGTGCTCTGGGCAGAGCTCAACGTCGAGCTGATCATCGGAAGAGACGAGGGATACAAGGCTCGCCAGAGAGTCGCGAGGCTCAACGAACTCGGTTTCTCAGTTGGTGCGGTTGAGCTCGAACCAGCTGATGGAGGTGATCGGGTCAAGCTCACAGTCGAGGTCGGCGGGCGAATGTTCCACTCGCAGCGTCTGCTGGAGATGACGGGTATCAACGCCAGCGAGAACCAGTCCCAGTACATCCTGAACGATCTCAACACCTATATTCCGTCGATCGAGTCGTCAGGTCTCGGCAAGAGCCTCGCCGCGATCAAGTGGCGGCTTGGAAGTTTCGAGCCGTGCATCACATGGATCGATCAGAATTGGCATGGCAGCGATCCGATCCAGGGGTTCTGTGACTTCCTCCAGTTCAGACGAGGCATGGCAGCGTCCCAGGGAGCAGACATACCGAACGACGAGGCCCTGATCGCGTGGGCAGGCTCGGGGTTCCCTGGCTTCCCACCCAGAGCCAACGAACCCTGAGCGTCCGGGGCTCACGCACGCCCGTTCGGTTCCGGCTGGATCCATCCTCTTAACAAGCGTAGGTACAGACGGCGGGTCAAGGGTGCTGTGGATCGGACGCTTCGAAACCACTCCATAGGCTGGTGGCTATGTCAACTCGGTCGGATATCTGACACTTCCCGACCAGGCCAACATCTGCCATCGTTGATAGGGCAATGGATGTAGGAACGGAGCGACGCTCCTTGATCGTGCTGGCCGTCGGGGCACTGGTTGTGGTGTTCGGTGTTCTCTTGCTCGCTTCCGGGGGCGGTTCCGACGACGGTTCCGAGCAACTCACAGTGCCGGATACCAACGCCGATGTCGATGCCAGCGCTTCCGATGCCGTCGAACCGGTCGACCCGAACTCTGTGTACGACCCGGTTCAAGCGGGTGAGGCTACGCCAAGCACCTACCGCCAACTTCTTCGAAGAGATCAGATCGCACCGATCTACGACCCGAGTTTCACATCCGCAGTCGATATCGACTGGCCGTTGGACGCCCTCATCGTTGGCGTTACAGGCGTAGAGACCTCCAAGGCGTATCCCGTGTCGTATCTCAACCGGCGAGAGATGGTGATCGATCACATTGACGGGGATCCGATCCTCGTCACCTGGTGACCACTTTGCGGCACGGCGATGGTTCATCGCCGCTCAAACGAAACGGGCGTCTCGGTGTTCGGCAACCAAGGTGCGCTGTTCGGGAATGCCATGACCTGGTGGGACCACGACACCGGATCCGTGTGGACCCAGCCTCGCGGTGAGGCCATCCTCGGGCCACGTAAGGGTGAGCGGCTGGAACTACTTCCGTCCACGCTCACCACGTGGGAGGCGTGGAAGACAGCCCACCCTGAGACCCTGGCGCTCGATGCTCCGGGCGGACGGTCGGGATTCGACCTTGTGAGGATGGCGGTCGTGATCGACCTCGGGACCGAAGCTGTCGCCTACTCGATTCCGGCCCTGAGAGAGGTCGGTGTGGTGAACGACGTCATTGCTGGGCTCGAGGTCGCCGTCGTGATCGACCCCGAAGACCCCAATCGGTGGGCAGCGTTCAGCCGCAAGCTTGACAACGAGGTCGTTGTCCTTGGTATCGGCCCGGATGGCCTGTTCGACGTCACGACCGGTACGACCTTTGATGCCTTCCTCGGCCTCGGACGAACGGGTCCGCTCGCAGATCAGAATCTGAGTAGGTTGTCAGCCTTCACGTCGTTCCCTGCGGACTACGAGACGTTCTTCCCCGGCCAACGGTTCTGGAACGGGTAAGCGATCGGGAGTAACACCCGCGAGATCTACTCGGGATCGTCTGTGGCGGGAAAGCCAGCATCGACATGCTGCCTGAGGCCTTCCTTTGTTGCGTCATCGCAGAACGCTGCGTCGACGGCACGGAGGGTCACCTGGCGGAGATCGTCGACGTTCAGACCGAGGAATCGCAAGGCGAGATCGAACTCTCCCGTCATGGTCGAACCGCTGATGAGGCGGTTGTCCGTGTTCAGCGACACGTTGAGGCCGGCGGGATACAGCTGCTCGAAGTGATGGTGGGCGGGTTGGATGCCATGCAGCACACCGTCTGATGTTGGGCAGAGCTCGACCGGCGTCTGATCATCGAGGAGTCGCTGGGCAACGGGTCCAAGGAGCACGGTGCCATCCGGTTGTTGTGTGATGTCATCACGGAGTGTGTATGCCACGCCCAGCCGTTGTGCTCCTGCATCGAGCGCCTCCAAGATGCTGGCCGGCCCGGCCTCTTCGCCGGCGTGGATTGTGACACCGATACCGCCATCCAGCGCAACGCGGATCGCCGGTTCGTGGTCGGACAATGGCTGGTCAGTTTCCTTGCCCGCCAGATCGAATCCGACGACTCCCCGATCGCGACGATCTACAGCGATCTGGGCGATCTCGGCAGAATCCGTGCCGTCGCGGAGTGCGGTGAGGACGAGCCTCGCCTCAATGTCGTGGGAATCTGCTGCCCGATGTATCCCGGTGAGGACGGCATCAACGACGGTGCTCTTGGAAAGATCAAGGGTCGAATTCGGCCCGGGTGCCACTCGCACTTCTGCGTAGATCACGCCATCGAGTGCAAGGTCCTCGACCGCTTCGAACGCCATACGCTCGATCGCTTCCAGAGTCTGTGTCACAGCCACGCCATGGTCGATTACCCACAGAAGCTTGCCGAGGTCGCCAGCGCCCGAAGAACGAATCCAGCCTTCAAGCCGCTTCGGATCGGTGGTCGGAAGTCTCCGGTAACCGGCGGCCGCAGCCAACTCAACGAACGTGGACGCACGGAGACCACCGATCAGGTGATCGTGAAGCACAACCTTCGGGAGGTCACCCGTCTGTATCTCCATTCCGGTTGTGAGTGTACGTTTCCAGAGCGCGCCGTGAGGGCGATGCCCAATGCCTGTCTTGCTGACTGCGGTTAGCATCACCGAACGGTGGACGAGGACCTGCGATGCGGGCCTAAGCAATGTGAGGCGTGTGATGGCGATTCGAACCAAAAACGGAAGGCACCGGTGGTCGCCGGTCTGGTCGTTGCTTTCGGTCCTTGCTCTCGTGTTGGCAGCATGTTCTGGCTCTGCTGAGGAGTTTCCGCAGACTCCCGGCGATGGCGTTCAGGTCGAGATGGCGAGGGCCAATTGGTCGACCGGCTACTTCCAAGCAGCAATAGTTGCCGAGTTGCTCGGCGAGCTCGGCTATGACGTCACGGACCCTGCCCAAACCGAGATGGCCCCGGATGCGTTCTTCCCCGCCCTCGCCGCTGGCGAGGTCGACATGTGGGTCAACACGTGGATACCGAGTCACGGCGCCTTCCTTGCGGAGTCGACAACCGGCGGCGGAACCATCGCCGACAACATTTCGCTGGTCGGCGCCATAGTCGGAGGAGGCGCGTTCCAGGGTTTCCTCGTCGACGTTGCCACGGCTGAGGCGAACGGTGTCAAGTACCTCGATGACATTGGAGATGATCCGGCGATAGCGGCACTGTTCGATGTCGATGGGGACGGTGCGGCCGACCTCACCGGCTGCAACGAAGGATGGGGATGCAACGTTCTCATCGAAGAACTGATCGCCGCCAATGGCTGGGAAGCCACGATTACACAGGTTGTTGGGGATTTCGATGCCTTGTGGGCCGGTGAGGTCGAGGGGTTTGGCAACGGCGAGCCTGTGCTGTCGTACGTATGGGCGCCGAGCGCATTCGTTGCGCAACTCGTACCCGGTGAAGACGTTCTGTGGCTCAGCGTTCGCCGAGACCAGGGAGACTCATCAGAGATCGCTCTCCCTCCCTCCCAGTGTCCAGGGCAGCCGTGCCAGCTTGGTCTCGCTCTCAACGAGATCATGGCGGCCGGAAACAGTGTGTTCTTCGAGGCGAATCCAGCCGTAGAGCGTCTCGTTTCTGTTGTCGGGATACCGCTTTCCGATGTAGCGGTGCAGAACCTGAAGATGCTCCTCGGTGAAGATTCAGAGGCAGACGTCAAGCGCCATGCCGCCGAGTGGATCGCTGACAACGGCACCGTCGTCGACTCTTGGCTCGATGCCGCACGTGAATCAGCTGCGGGGTAGGCCCTCCGGGTGATCAACGAACCCGACCCGGCGCAGCGGATAGGGAATCAGGCGTGTATCGGAGCCATACGACAGGTGGACTCGTTCTGGCTATTCTCAGAAGCCGAGTTCTCGTCGGGGTCGGATTCCGTCGGGCATCAGAGATTCAGACGATGAAGGGTGAACGCCGATGGTGATCGCACAGGTGCTTCAGATCGTTCCGGAGGCGGATCTTCTATGGGTCATCACCGCATCGGCCTTGGTGTTCCTCATGCAGGCGGGCTTCCTTGCGCTTGAAGCTGGCCTCACCCGTACGAAGAACGCCATCAATGTTGCCATCAAGAACATGGCTGACTTCGGAATCTCAACGGTGCTGTTCTGGCTCGTCGGCTTCGGGATCATGTTCGGCCCGAGCTTCAGTGGCTGGCTGGGAAGCGGTGAGTACGCGATGTCGTTCAGTGAAGGGCTTGCGTGGCCGACGGTGTTCTTCGTGTTCCAGGTGATGTTCGCTGGTACAGCTGTGACGATCGTGTCAGGCGCTGTCGCTGAGCGGCTCAAGTTCGGTGCGTATCTGTTGGTGGCGGTGCTTGTTGCGGGGTTCACGTACCCGATCTTTGGACACTGGGCCTGGAACGGCCTGCAGTTCGGTGAGGCAAACGGCTGGCTCGGTCAACTCGGTTTCTACGACTTCGCCGGTTCGACCGTTGTCCACAGCATGGGTGGATGGACCGCTCTGGCGCTCCTGCTCATTCTGGGTCCGCGCATCGGACGATTTCCCAAGGACGGTCCACCGAAGAAGATTACGGGAAGCAATCTTCCGCTCGCCGCGATGGGAGCGTTGCTCCTTTGGATCGGCTGGCTCGGGTTCAACGGTGGGAGCACGCTGTCGATTGGCCCGAGCGTGGGAAGAGTCATAGCCAATACCATCCTCGCCGGGTCAGTAGGCCTTGTGGTCACGATGCTCGGTGGGTACTTCCTCAAGGGCAGAGTTGAGATCGACCATGTCATCAATGGTTCCCTTGGTGGTCTCGTCGCCATCACCGCCGGTGCGAACGTCGTCGACTCGGTGCCGGCAGCGATCATCGCCGGGATCGGAGGGTTGGTTGTTCTTGGAGCGTCGGAACTCCTTGAACGATTCAGGATCGATGATGCGGTGGGAGCGGTGCCTGTGCACCTCGCTGCAGGCATCTGGGGGACACTGGCTGTCGGGATCTTCGGAGATCTCGACATCATCGGATCTGGTTTGAGCCGGTTCGGCCAGATACGGGCGCAGTCGATCGGCATTCTGGCATGCGCTGTGTTGGGTTTCGGAGTGACCTATGCGTTGGCCCGGTTCGCCAACCGAGTCCGCCCCCTCAAAGTTCCGCCAGAAGCCGAACGTGTGGGCTTGAACGTATGGGAGCACGGGGCATCGAGCGACCTACTTGACTTCTTCGAGGTCATGGACGAACAGTCGAAGACCGGGGACCTGTCCTTGAGGGCGCACGTGGAGCCGTTCACCGAGGTCGGTCAGATCGCTGACAAGTACAACGACCTGATGGGGTCACTGGAAGAGGCCGACACCCAGGTGCGGGACTATCAGGATCACCTCGAAGACATCGTTGAGACCCGAACGGGTGAACTGCACAAGGCGAACGAGGAACTAGAACTCGCCCGAGAGGTAGCCGAAGGCGCAAACAAGGCGAAGAGCACCTTCCTTGCGAACATGAGCCACGAGCTGAGGACACCGATGAACGCGATCATCGGCTACAGCGAGATGCTGAGTGAGGATGCCGAAGACGAGGGCTATGACGAGATCATCCCGGATCTCAACAAGATCAACGCGGCCGGTCAACACCTCCTGTCCCTGATCAACGACGTGCTTGACCTCTCGAAGATCGAGGCCGGGCGTATGGATCTGTTCCTCGAAACGTTCGATCTGAACGAGATGCTCGACAGTGTCGCCGGAACCGCTGCCCCGCTGTTCGCCAAGAACCAGAACGAGTTCGTGCTCGATTACGGCGACGATCTCGGATCGGTGCACTCGGACATCACGAAGGTTCGTCAGGGGCTCTTCAACCTCCTGTCGAACGCGGCGAAGTTCACAGAACAAGGGACGGTCACGCTCACGGTTGTGCGAGAGGAGCGCGAAGGCAGGGATTGGTTCACGATGGCGGTCGTCGACACGGGGATCGGGATTCCTGAGGACAAGCTCGGCGCCGTATTCGAAGAGTTCTCGCAGGCCGACGAATCGACCACCCGGGACTTCGGCGGGACGGGTCTTGGCCTCGCCCTCTCCCGCCAACTCTGCCAGATGATGGGAGGCGACATCCTTTTGGTAAGCGAGGTCGGCGTCGGTACAACGTTCACCATCGAGCTCCCGGCCTGGATCGAAGAGGATGAGGCTGCTTCCGGGCAAGCCAGTCCAGGCGCCAACGAAGGTGTTGGCACACCATCGCCGCACGAGCCATCCCCCACGGTGCGAGACCGGATACTCGTCATCGACGACGATCCTCACGCCCTTGAACTGCTGGAGCGTACGCTGTCAGCCGCTGGGTACGAGGTCGAGCTAGCCAAATCAGCAGCAGAAGGCATAGCAGCAGCTCGAATGAACCCACCGGCGCTGATCACCCTTGACATAGACATGCCGGACGTCGACGGGTGGACGGCACTCACCGTGCTCAAGCAGGATGAGCAACTCGCTGATATCCCGGTCGTGATGATCTCTGGGGACCCTGACCGGAAGAAGAGCTTTGCTCTCGGTGCTGTCGACTCGATCAGGAAACCCGTTGATCGCGCTCAACTCGTGAAGATCGTCGCACAACACATCGGCACAGGCAGTGGACGAATCCTCGTGGTCGACGACCAGCCAGATGTTCGCGAGAGGTCCGTTCGAGCGCTGCACGCTGTGGGGTATGTGGTAGTCGAGGCTGAGAATGGTGCAGAAGCGCTTGAACTCGCCGCTGAGGATCCACCCGATCTGGTTCTCCTTGATCTCCTGATGCCTGTCATGGATGGTTTCGAATTCCTTGACCGTTTCCGCGAGACCGAGCATGGCCGTTCGGTTCCTGTAATCGTCGTCACTTCGAAAGATCTGGATGCCTCGGAGCGGGAGAGGCTGCTCGCTGTGACGTCTGGCGTGGTCCAGAAGGGCAGCGACGCCATGACCGATGTGGTGGACAGGGTCGGCGAGATATTCGGTGGCTCAGCTTCTCCCGAGGTTGGCGGAGCGGAGTGAGATTATCTAGCGTGGCGAGTAGACATTCGACGTGGGAGAAGAGGACGTAACGTGGCGAAAGTGCTGCTGGTCGAGGACAACGAGATGAACAGGGACATGTTGTCGCGTCGTCTCATCAAGCGTGGCTACGACGTCGTCATGGCCGTCGACGGTGGTGCTGGTGTTGAGATGGCTTCGTCCGAGAACCCTGACATCATCCTGTTGGACATGAGTCTCCCGGTCATGGATGGCTGGGATGCTGCGCGAGCCATCAAAGGGAATCCCGCGACCGAGCCGATTCCGATCATCGCTCTGACGGCGCACGCACTCGCTGGCGATCGCGAGAAAGCGATCGAGGCGGGATGCAACGACTACGACACGAAACCGGTCGATCTCAAGCGCCTCCTCGGAAAGATGGAGGCGCTCCTTGGGGAGTGAGCGCTAGCGCCGTCCTTAGAAGGGGACCGGCAACAGTTCGTAGATGTCGATGGCGAAGTTGCCAAGACCCTCGCTGAGATATGGGTGACTGTCGGCGGCCGCCCGAGCGCCAGCCATGTCATCCGCAGTGACAATCGAGAATCCGGTGAGTGAAGCGGCCGTACCTGAGCTGCCGTCATCGATGAGCGAGGAGCCTGGACCGAACGGTGTTCCCACGTTGTGGAGAGCGTCGCCGAGTTTCCCGATCCACTCGCCCCATGCAGCCATCACGGCCTCGCCCTGTTCGGGCGTCATGTCGGCCATATCGGTCGCCTCACCCTTGTAAATGAGCATGAATTCTGCCATTGCCAAGCCTTCCCTTGATTGCAGACAAACCTACATGACTCCGTGATCCCAGATGACGAGCCCCACGTCTCCGTCCTCCCTTCAGGGGGGACAACAGAGCAGCCTTGGCTGCGATGTAGGGGGGCCTGCGAGCCCGCGAGTCCGGAGTGGCTCGATATCGGGACAACAGAGCAGCGCAGCGACGATGTACCGGGCCTGTGAGCCTGCGAATCTGGAGTGGCTGGATTCCCCCGACGACCAACACCCTCCTGGCTCGCTGCGCTCGCCCGTCCTCCCTCCCAGGGAGGACAGATCAGAGCACTGCTGTCTCGACGACTTCTGATTCTTTGGACACTGTTCGCGACCTGCGGATCAGCTTCTCTAGTTCGATAGCGATGAAGACGATCGATGCGAGCGCTATCGATGCTGCCCACTCGGTTGCATTGAGCGCCGTCGTGGTGAGGAACTTCTGGAAGAACGGCAATTCGGTTGTCAGGAACGTCAGGATGATCGGTGCCGCAAGGATCTGGAGTGGCCTGAGCAGCGGAGCAGACAACCCGGGGTCCGGGTCCCGACGAACAGCGAGGCCCGTGAAGACGGTTCCGAATGCCATGACGACGTATGCCATGGTCATCGAGACGCTTGCGGAGTCAACGGAGAGGGCGTCCGGGCCGTACAGCAATGGGACCGACGTCGCTGCAAAGAGAACGGACCCGTACAGCAACCACCGCCAGACCTCTCGGCGGTTGGCGAGGGTGTGAGTCCTGTCCCGGGGAGGACGGTCCATGAGACCCTCATGAACGGGTTCGACCATGATCACGATGACAGGGAAACTGGCAACGAAGAAGTTCAGCCAGAGAACCATCGACGGGGTGAGGGCGACGCCCTGGTTGATGTTGAAGACGCTCGCTCCCAGGAACAGCAGTACCAGAGCCAGTAGCTGGCTCATCTGGTACCGAACGTACAGGGCGACCTTCTCGTAGATGCTGCGCCCGAGTCGGATAGCGTGGACCAGGGTGCCGAAGTTGTCATCCGTGAGAATCATCTTGGCTGCCTGCTTGGTGACCTCACTGCCTGACCCCATGGCGACACCGATGTCCGCCTGCTTCAAAGCGGCGGCATCGTTGACAGCATCACCGGTCATAGCGACGACCAGGCCTTGGGACTGCATGAGTTGGACCAGCCGAAGCTTGTCCTCTGGTGCTACACGACCGAAGACGTGGAGGTTCGGAAGGGCTTCGAGCACCTCGTCATCGCTCATGGCCCGGAACTCGGCGCCGCTGATGCCTCCCGGGCCGAGTCCGAGTTCCTCACCGATCGCCGTTGCGGTGACGACATGGTCACCGGTGATCATTCGCACATCGACTCCCGCAACGTGAGCGGCGGCAACAGCGTCGATCGCCGACGGCCTGAGAGGGTCGACGATCCCAACGAGTCCGACGAACTGGAGATCGTCGACGTGTGACATCGGATCAGCGATCACGGCGTCTGCGATCTCGGGACTCACGCGCTTCGCTGCGAACGAGAGCACCCGCAGTCCTTGGCTCGCCATTCGCTCGTTCGCTGCGACGACTTCTTCCCTCATCTGGTCCATCGGCACGGTCCCACCGTGTGCGGTGCGGAAGGTTGAAGATCGGCCAAGCACCACGTCCGGTGCGCCCTTGACGAGGAGGAATACGGCCTCGCCATCGGTTCCGTCCTGAAGCGGGAGATGGTGGACGGTCGCCATGAACTTGTACGCAGAATCGAACGGAACCTCTGCTTCGCGAGGGAAGCGCTTTCGCGTCTCATCAGCATCGACGCCCGCTTTGGCTGCCAGTACGACCAGTGCTGCCTCTGTGGGATCTCCGATGATCCGGCCGTCGTCTGACACCGTGGCATCGCTGTCAAGTGCGAGACCGTACGCAAGCGCTGAGAAGTTCGGCATGGTCTCACCTGCGACACCGAGGATGGAGCCGGTCTTGGCATACCCCTCACCGTCAACCTTGTACCAGCCTCCCTCGTAGAACACGTGCCGCACCTGCATCTCGTTGAGGGTCAGGGTGCCGGTCTTGTCCGTATTGATAGCGCTTGTCGATCCAAGCGTCTCGACATCGGTGAGGTTCGTGACGACGGCCTTGGCCTCTGCGAGTTGCTTTGCTCCGTACGACAACATCGCCTGCACGAAGGTGGGGAGTCCTGTCGGTATCGCGGACACGGCCATCGCGGTTCCGAGGAGGAGCACCTGTTCGAACTCCAGTCCACGGAGAAGACCGATGATCACGATCACGGCCACCGCCGACCAGGCGATGATGCCGAGAATCTTCGTGAGCGAGTCGAGTTCCTTCTGGAGGGGTGAACGTGTGCGCTCGACGGAGGTGAGCATCGCCGCAATGCGACCCATCTCCGTGTCCATGCCGGTGGCTGTCACGACGATCGTCGCTGTTCCGCGTGTCACGGACGTGTTCTGGAAGACCATGTTGGTCCGGTCGCCGATCGTCAGGCCGGGGTCGGCGATTACTCCGGGATCCTTTGCGATCGACAGACTCTCTCCCGTAAGAGCCGCCTCCTGAACCTCAAGCGTTGCCGACCGAAGGAGCCTTCCATCTGCGGGGACGATGTCGCCAGCTTCAAGTTGCACAAGGTCCCCGGGGACGAGGTCCGTAGCTGGTCGTGACTCCAAGACGCCGCCCCGCACGACCTTTGTCTGGGGAGTCTGCAGCTTGGCGAGTGCATCGACGCTGGCACGGGCTGCCATCTCCTGGCGTGTCCCCATCACCACATTGAGCGTGACGAGGAGCGCGACGAGGATGCCCGTCGACACCTGGCCTATTGCGATGCTGACGATCGCCACGGCGATGAGCATGAGGTTCATCGGGTCGCGTACCTGGATGAGCGCCACTTCGACCTTGGACGGGGGTGGCTCAGCGTGGAGTTGGTTCGGGCCCACCTTTGCGAACATCGAGGCGGCAGCGTCGACTGTCAGCCCGGTCTTGCCATCAGATGACAGATCGGAAACGGCGGTCGCACCCTCGAGTGTGTGCCAAGCGACCTCAGGAGTGGTCTCTTCGGCTGTTTCGTTCTCTTCGCTCATGCGGCTTCCCTCATGTCAGTGTGGCGACCAGTATCGCCTTGATCGTGTGCAAACGGTTCTCCGCCTGGTCGAATACGATGCTCGCCTCAGACTCGAACACGTCGTGTGTCACTTCAAGGCCATCGGGCATGTCCGTGGACGCCATCATCTCGCTTCCTACGACGGTGTTCGGATCGTGGAAGGCCGGCAGACAGTGCATGAAGGCGGCATCGGGGTTGCTCGTGGCCCGCATCAGTTCGGCAGACACCTGATACGGCTTCAACTTGGAGACCCGGTCTTCCCAGACATCTTTGGATTCGCCCATCGACACCCAGATGTCCGTGTGCACGAAGTCGACACTGTCCACGGCAGCGTGTGGATCGTCCGTCACGGTGATGGTTGCGCCGGTTCGGGCGGAGATCAAGGTCGCGACCTCGAGGACGTCAGCGGGAGCAGCCAGGTCCGGTGGTCCGGAGAGGCGGAGATCGCTTCCCATGAGTGCGGCCATCACGATGTGGGATCTGGCCATGTTGAATCTGAGATCTCCAAGGAAGGCGTAGGAGATCTCGTTGTATGGCTTGCCGCTCGCCTCGCCCATTGTGAAGAAATCAGCGAGCATCTGGGTCGGGTGCCACTCGTCGGTCAGCCCGTTGTACACCGGAACTCCAGCGTTGGCTGCGAGCGCTTCGACATCTGACTGGCGGGTTCCACGGAACTCGATCGCGTCGTACATTCTCCCAAGGACGCGGGCGGTGTCCTCGATCGATTCCTTGTGACCCATCTGGGATCCGGCTGGATCGAAGTATGTCACGTGTGCTCCCTGGTCGAAGGCTGCAACCTCGAAGGCGGCCCGGGTGCGTGTCGAGGTCTTTTCGAAGATCAGGGCAATGTTCTTTCCCGCAAGCCTTTGTCCTTCGGCTCCGTCGCGCTTGGCTGTCTTGAGGTCTCCCGACAGTTCAAGGAGATACCGGAGCTCGTCTGGCTCGAAATCCAGTTCCTTCACGAAGCTGCGTCCGGTCAAATTGCTGCCCATGGATGTCCGATCTTTCATGCGTGCTGGGGGTGCCGTATCGCGTCAGCCGTCGCGAAACGTGATCCCCTGCGATTTCGTTGTGACGATTGTCCCAGCTTCGCCGCCCAACATCGCACCGACATCGCGGAGTGCACCGATCGTGGCCGTTCTACCGGTGTCGATCGCGAATTCACATGCGGCGACGACCTTGGGTCTCATCGAGCCAGGCGGGAAGTCGTTCCGCATCTCAAGCAGCGAATCCGGATTCGCGGTTGCGATCGCTCTTTGTGTCGGTTTGCCGAAGTCGACGTACACCGCGTCGACCCCGGTCGCCATGATGAAGAGGCCGGCATCGAGACCTGTGGCCAACAGCCCGCTTGCGTGATCCTTGTCGATGACAGCCTCAACGCCGATCAACATGCCGTCATCGTCGTACATGGTCGGGATGCCGCCGCCGCCAGCACATATCACGACGGCACCGTGCTCGAGCATCCATCGGATCTGGTCGAGTTCGAAGATCTTCTTCGGCCGCGGGGATGCGACGACACGCCGGTGCCCGGTCCCCTCTGGTGCGAATGACCAGCCTTTGTCTCGCTTGAGCGCGTCGGCGACGTCGCTGCTGTAGATCGGGCCGATCGGCTTCGTTGGGTTCGCAAACGCCGGATCCGTGGGATCGACCTCGATCATGGTCAGCAACGTCGCAAGCGGCCTATCGAAAGGAAGCCGGTTGCCGAGTTCCTGCTCAACGACGTACCCGATCATCCCCTGTGTTTGTGCGCCCAGGACGTCAAGAGGAGCCGGAGGGACGTCCTCATAGGCTTCGGCCTGGAGCGCGAGCAGCCCGACGTGAGGGCCGTTCCCGTGGGAGATCACGAGTTCGTGGTCGATCGCGATTGGTGCGAGTTCGTCGCACGCGATCCCTACGTTCTCTCGCTGTGTCTCGTCGGTGAGGATCTGGCCGCGACGCAAGAGGGCATTGCCCCCAAGTGCAACAACGACTCGCATGCGACATCCCTCTCGTCCGGACCGACCGTTGCGACACTAGCGGTGGGCTACAAGAGGCGATTCCAACGAGAGGTAGGGTTGGGCTCGCGAACGAAGGATGGAGGTGATGACCATGAGCAACTTCGGTGCCTACTCAGAGGTCGGCAAGCTTCGCAGGGTCATCGTTCACCGACCCGGGCTCGAGATGCGACGTCTCACGCCAAGCAACGTGCACGAACTCCTCTTCGATGATGTCATCTGGGCGAGGAAGGCGAGAGAGGAACACGATCAATTCGTGAACCTCATGTCGGATGACTTCGGCGTCGAGGTCATGCACGTGGCTGGGCTGCTCCAGGATGTGGTCGACTCAGCTGAGGGCCGGGCGTACGTCCTCGACCGAAAGATCACTCCCGACGAGATTGGGGTGATCGGTGGAGCCGAGATCAGATCGTGGCTCGATGAACTCGACAGTGCGAGTCTCGTCCGCCACCTGATAGGTGGTCTGACGGTGGCGGAACTGCCAGACGAACTCAGCGGATCAGCCAATCAGGCGTGGAGCGGAACAGAGTTCGCGATTCCCCCTTTGCCGAACCAGATGTTCACGCGCGACAGCTCAGCCTGGATCTTCGGCGGTGTCGCCTTGAGCCCGATGTACTGGCCGGCACGCAAGAACGAGACACTGCACCTCGCTGCGATCTACAAGTTCCACCCAGCGTTCGTCGACGGTGATTTCCAGATCTGGTGGGGTGACCCTCCGGAGTCGCATCGCGGAAGCGCGACCCTCGAGGGTGGCGACGTGATGCCGATCGGTAACGGCGTCGTGCTCATGGGAATGGGTGAGCGGACGTCCTATCAGGCCGTCGGCCAGTTGGCACAGGCGCTCTTCGATCAGGGAGCAGCCGAGCGGGTCATTGCGGCGAAAATGCCTTCGGATCGCGCATCGATGCACCTCGACACGGTGTTCTCGTTCTGTGATCGGGATCTGGTGACCGTGTACGAGCCTGTCGTCGATGCGATCCAGCCGATCAGCTACTACCAGGGCGTCAAGGGCATCGAGGTCGTCCTCGAGCCGAAGCGTTGGGTCGACGTCG
Source organism: uncultured Kiloniellales bacterium (assembly GCA_964196275.1). Lineage (GTDB taxonomy): Bacteria > Actinomycetota > Acidimicrobiia > Spongiisociales > UBA5794 > UBA5794. The sequence goes on from CAXMSN010000069.1 coordinate 31,457, forward strand.
TCGGGGAGGCGCTCGGGCTTGATGCTCTCCGCGTCGTCGCGACCGCCGGTGATGCTTTCCAGCAGGAGCGTGAGCAGTGGGACGACGGCAACAACGTCGTGGCGCTCGAACCCGGCGTCGTCGTGGCGTACAGCAAGAACGAGTGGACGAACGCCAAGCTCCGCGACGCGGGCGTCACCGTGATCGAGATCGATGGCTCAGAGTTGGGCCGAGGCCGCGGTGGAGGCCACTGCATGACGTGCCCCGTGTGGCGCGAACCCGTCGACTACTGACCCACCGTCGAACCGCCCTGTCTTTCTATGCAGCGAGTTTCTTGACCTGGAAGGCTGTCACGATGCTCAGGGTTCCGCGCATCAGTGCCCAGATTCCAGCGAAGATGAGGAGTGTCTCTGCCTTGGCGAAGATGAACTGACCGCTGAGCCAGAAGCCCATGACAACCATGATGATCCCGGCCACGAGGCTGAGCCACCAGAGATCGGACATGTCCCGGCTGGCGAACGCCTCGATCATCCAGAACACACCGATCATGAGAAAGATGAAGCCGAGGATATTTGCGATCGAGAAGAACGTTCTTGTGGGGTACACGATCGCGATGAAGCCGCCGATGATCAGCAGTACGCCGAATCCCATCCACAACCACTTCCAACCCTCAACCTGTGTTGAGACAACGACGTACTCGATCCCTGCGAACAGGATCATCACGCCGACGAGGACGCCAACGGTCGCCGCAGAGGTGATGTTGAACTGAAGGATCACGCCCGCGATGAGGATCCACAGGACGCCGAGTACCAGCCACATCCACCAGAACCTGCTTGCCTTCTGTGCGTACTGCGCTTCCAGTTGATTCGTGGTCATGTCCGCTCCCGTCTTGCTTATCGCCCACTCTAAGACAGTGATTGGCAGGAACGAGTTACCGACGTCCGACGAGAAGATACGTGTTGAGGTCTCCCTTGCCCTTGACCTGGACCAGGCCACGATGCTCAAGCTCGAATGCACCTTCAAGGAGCGCAGCCGCCGATTCGGAGACCTGAACGCGACCGGGAACCCCCGTTGACTCCATCCGGCTCGCTGTGTTCACCGCGTCACCCCACAGGTCATACGCGAACTTGGTTGATCCGATGACTCCGGCCACCACCGGCCCGGTGTTGATGCCGATACGAATGCCGAGAGGTTCCTCCGCCTTCGAGTTGTACTCGTCGATCGCCGTGAGCATGCCGAGTCCCATCTCAGCGATCCTCTCGGCGTGGTCGGGCTGAGGTAGCGGCAGACCACCCACGACCATGTACGCATCTCCAATCGTCTTGATCTTCTCGACGCCGAGATTTGTTGCGAGCGAATCGAACGCTCGGAACACATCGTTCAGACGGCCGACGAGCGTCTCGGCGGAGATCTTTGCTGACATCTCCGTGAATCCGACGAGGTCCGAGAACAGAACGGTGACCTCGCTGAAGCCATCGGCGATCGTGCTTTCACCTGCCTTCAGGCGGTCGGCAATCGGTGCAGGCAAGATATTGAGGAGCAACTGTTCGGACCGCTCCCGCTCGGCCTCGATCTGACGAAGGTACTCCTCCTCGCGGTCCCGCAGCCGCTTCTTCTCAAGTGATGATCCAAGCCGAGCTCGGAGCAACACAGCGTCGAAGGGTTTCGGGAGAAAGTCGTCTGCCCCCATTTCGATGCACCGGGCGATGCTGTCTACCTGATCGAGCGCAGAGAGCATGATCACGGGGATTCGGCGCAGATGCTCGTCGGACTGGAGGGCTCGCAGGGTCGCAAAACCATCCATCACCGGCATCATGATGTCGAGCAGGATCACGTCGAAGCTTGATGTCCGTGCAACGTCGAGCGCCAGCCTGCCGTTCTCGGCCGTCTCGAAGGTGTGACCTTCGCGTCCGAGCCTTCTCGAGAGCAAGTCCCTGTTCGTCTCGTCGTCGTCAACGATGAGGATGTGGCCTGGCAGCTCTGCCTCTGAGGTCTTGCTCGCATCAAGATCTTGCAGTGTGGCCACGAGATCGTGGACCATGCCTGCCTGCTCCGACAAACCCTCCCCCTCGGCATCCGACTCGGTGTTATCTGTCCCGAAGTCGGCGATGTCGTTGACCAGACCGGTCATCCGCACCGCGGAGGACCGGATCCGCTCGAGGTCGGCGATGATCTCGTCGTCCAAGTCTTCTTCGTCCTCAGAGATCATCTCGGAGTAGCCGACGACCGAACTGATATCAGCTCTCACCGCGACACGAATCTGTTCTCCGAACGCAGCCATGTCGGAGGTGTCGATATCTCCGGACTCGAGTTTCTCCGCATTGAGCATCTCATTGACGGTGGCCAGCAGGGACTTGCCAGCGTCGTGGATCTTCTCAAGGTCGGCGCACCACTCGAAATCCTCATCCTCCAGATCTTCGAGCATCATCTCGCTGTAGCCGATGATGGCGTTGATGGGTGTGCGCAAGTCGTGTCGCTTCACTGCGAGGAAGACATCTCGGGCGCGCCGATTCGCCGCCTCTGTCTCGGTGCTGGTCGGCTGCGCTGTGTCTTCGTCCATGCGTTCGGCATCGTAGGGCAACGTATGGCATGGAGGGGTCGAGTCGGTCCGGGTCGCCCGTGACCAGACTCACTACCCTCGTATGCCTGCGATGCAAGAAGGTATGGCCGGATGAGTGATCAGGTGGAAGTGGGCGTGGGCGAGGGCGGCCTCTGGTCGACTCGATACCCGGTGACGATCGCTGGAGTGGCAGGCGACATCACCGTTCGCCATGGGTTTGCAGGAGGAGTGACGGTCTACATCGATGGAGACCGAGCCGAGCGCGGAACGAGAAGGGGTCAGTTCTTCATCCCGCGGTCAGATGGGTCACCCTTGGAGGTGAAAGTACGTGCGGCAATCATGGCGACTGCCCCCATCATGGTGATCGATGAAGACACAACTCCTATCGGCAGGCGAGTGGTCGGATTGGAGTGGCTGTGGGTAGGTATCCCATTGCTGATGCCGATCTACTCGCTGTTCGTCAACGGGAGCTTCGGTGGTGTCGCTGTCGGAGGCTTGGCCTTCTACGGAAACG
>CAXMSN010000070.1:0-4502 GCA_964196275.1 uncultured Kiloniellales bacterium
TCACAATGTGCATAGATTAGTCGTCCACTATGCAATAACGGATTCGGGGAAGACCCTCTCAGGTGGCGAGAGTTCGCGAGATACGAGCCGGGAGTCGAGACCGCGAGCAACGGGCCATGCCATATCGTTGGGGTCACCTGGGACGACTGAGGAGGCCACTGTGAACCCGGAACTGAAGGCGATCGCAGACGAGTACTGGGAGCACTACCTCTCCACGAACCCATCGGATGCCCACATGTTGGGTGACTACAGGTTCATCGCACAGTACGAGACCATCGACAGAGCCTCCGAAGACGCGAACATCGCAACGCTTCGGGACATGTTGGCGCGCACCACAGCGATCGACGCGGCATCGCTGTCGTCGGATGAGCGGACGACCAGAGAAGCTCTCATCTATCACACACACGCGAAGTCGGGTGTGATGGAGATGCGACGGGCAGAGTTCGGCATCGACCCGATCTTCGGCCCCCAAGCGAGCATCCACGTGCTCGTGCCCCAGTTCACGCTTGATACACCTGAAGACGCGGACGCCATGCTCGAGAAGTACGTTGGCTATGCGAACTGGTTCGATCAGTCGATCGAGCGTCTTCGTGAAGGACTTGCATCGGGAAGGGTCAACGCGGAGTTCGCTGTCACTTCGGTCGTTGAGCAACTCGACTCCTGGCTGGCGACGCCACTCGACGAGGACTCGCTTCTCAAGGCCACCCTCCCCGCATCCTTCACGGACGCCGACCGCGTTGCATGGGAGGAGAAGGCGAAGGCGGTCATTGCCTCGAGTGTCCGGCCAACGCTTGACCGGTACCGAACCGTGATCGCCGACGAGGTCGCACCGCATGCCAGAACCAACGAACGGGCTGGACTGTGGGCGTTGCCCGATGGCGACCTCGTGTACAGCCGACTTCTGGAGCGATATACGACGTTCCCGATGCATGCTGAGGAGATCCATCAGATCGGCCTCGACCAGATCGACAAACTTGCTGGCGAGTATCGGGAACTCGGGCCGGCAGCCGTCGGATCAGACAACCTCGACGAGATCTTTGCGATTCTGAAGACCGACAAGAGCATCATCCACACCTCTGGTCCCTACATCATCGCCGTGTGTGAGGAGGCATTCGAGAAGGCTCGGGCGGAGATGGGAAACTGGTTCGGCCGCGTTCCGGCGTCCGACTGCCTGGTTCAAGAGACATCCCACGGTGCGCTCGCGTACTACTTCGAACCCGCCGAGGATGGGTCGCGGCCGGGGACGTTCTTCATGAACACCGAGGACCCAACGGCGTGGGGGCACGCCGAGGTCGAGGCAACTGCCTTCCACGAGGGGATACCGGGCCATCACATGCAGATCGCCATCGCCCAGGAATTGGGGGATACGTTGCCTGCCTTCAGAGCGAACGAGTTCATCTCGGCGTACGGAGAGGGCTGGGCCCTCTACACGGAACGCCTGTCAAGGGAGATGGGGCTGTACTCGGGTCCCCTCGCACTCGTTGGCATGCTGCAGGCAGACTCGATGCGAGCCTGCCGTCTGGTTGTAGACACGGGGATGCATGCACTCGGCTGGAGTCGCCAGCAAGGCATCGACTACATGGCTGCGAACTCACCGATGTCGATGCAGCAGATCATCGGCGAGATCGATCGCTACCTCTCATTCCCTGGGCAAGCTGTTTCGTACATGGTCGGTCGACTTGAAATCGACCGGATGCGCAAAGAGGCAGAGTCCGAACTCGACGAGTCCTTCGACATCAAGGGCTTCCACGACGCTGTTCTCGGCTCCGGATGCGTCCCACTCGGATCACTCGACCGCATCGTCAAGGAGTGGACCACAAGCGCCGCTCGCTGATCCTCTTTCCGTCCTCCCTGGGAGGGAGGACTGGCGAGCTTGCGAGCCAGGAGGGTGTAGGTCGACGGTGAATCGTTGAACCTGCAACATCCCCCTGCATCGTCGCTGCGCTCATCTGCCGTCCCCCTTGAAAGGAGAACGAGCGTTCGTCGTCCTCCCTGGGAGGGAGGACGGGCGAGCTTGCGAGCCAGGAGGGTGTAGGTCGACGATGAATCGTTGAACCTGCAACATCCCCCTGCATCGTCGCTGCGCTCATCTGCCGTCCCCCTTGAAAGGAGGACGAGCGTTCGTCGTCCTCCCTGGGAGGGAGGACTGGCGAGCTTGCGAGCCAGGAGGGTGTTGGTCGACGGTGAATCGTTGAACCGGCAACATCCCCCTGCATCGTCGCTGCGCTCCTCTGCCGTCCCCTTGAAAGGAGGACGGAAACGGAAGAAGGCGCCCCGTTGGGCGCCTTCTTCTCCGCGGAGAGGGAGGGATTTGAACCCTCGAGGAGGTTTAACGCCCCCTATTCGCTTAGCAGGCGAACGCCTTCGGCCGCTCGGCCACCTCTCCCAATGTGGGCAAGGATATCAGTCGGGCCGTCCAGACAGCCGCCGATATTGTCACTCGCCAACGCGTTGCCACACCTCAACGTTCCACGTCAGGTCGGACGACGACCCGTTGTGTTCTAAGTTCGAGATGCGGTCGGACCACACCGCCGCGTGAGAGGCCCTGTTGAACAATGGAAGAAGTGGCAGTTCGCTGGCAAGAATGGCTTCTGCCTCAAAGACGATGGCTGCGAACTCTGCAGTGTCAACCGTCGAGCGGGCGGCGACAACAAGCTCCGAGTACCTCGCAGAGGCCTCCGACGCTGAAGAGCCAATCCCCCATCCATTGAACCCGCCTGTGTCGGACACAGGGTCAAGCGCTTCCATCAGACGGATCACGCTGCCATATCCACCGTCGTTCACCCAAGCCCACATGCCGAGGTCATATGTGCCGATGCCGAGCACTTCGCCAAAGAACTCGAGCGAGTCGATGAACGTGGTTTCGAGACGCACGCTCATGGCTTCGAACGACGGGCGCATGGCAGAGGCAATGTCGATGCGGAGGCTTCCGTTGCCCGTCGTCGTCAGGACAGAGACCGGTACGAGATTCTCGAGAGCGACAACCGCGTCCAATGCCGCAGCAGGGTCATATGCGTATGCGCTCCACGCGGAACCGTCCGTGGGAGTGAGGACACCTGGCCATGACCCGGACCACGCAGTCTCCGGCCTATCGAAGATGGCAGGATCCAGCGAACGGGGCACAGCCTGCCGGAAGGTTCGCTCATCGTTCATCGAAGACGGATTCGCTACCTCTCGGGCCTCTCCAAAGTTGAAGGTGAGATGCTCCAGAACTGGCGAGGGAGCCTTGAGCAGTTCGGCACCAGCGCTCGTGGTGCTACCTATCAGGGCGAGCGCCTCAGAATCTGACGAGATGAGGGTCGTATCGACCGTCTGGGCGACGAACGCTGCACCGTCCTCCCCACCGGTTGATGTGAATGCGAGTCGATCGAGATACGGCAATTGCCTGCCGGAAGTATCGGTCTTCCAGTAGTTCGGATTACGGACCAGCGAGATGTCGCCACCACGCACGAAGACATCGACCATGAACGGTCCGCCGGAGGGCCAATCGGACCCATCAGTCCCGCTCTGAAGATCGATGCCATCAAGGGCATGCGATGGCAGGATGATCCACAGTGCATCCTCAAAGGAGAGATTGGCCTCGGAGAAGGTGATCCAGGCCACTTGTTCGACCGAGTCGGTGGAAACGACGGTCCTCATGATGGGATCGACCGTGCCGTTTCCGGCGAAAGCGAGGTCGCGCATGGCCTCGGCGGTAAAGGCCAGATCGGCACCGCTTATGGGCTGTCCGTCACTCCATGTCGCGGTTCGCGGTATCTGGTACTGGACGGTCATTGAGCCATCCGCATTGATCTCTATCGCCCCGTCATTGGCAGTCGGAAGTGCCGATACATTGTCCGGAATCCGCTCCCACGTCACGGGGTCGATGTCGTAGACCGTCGCCCACAACGCGTTCCCGACGAGCAGGCCAGCCTCCGTCCCTCCCGAACTGAACGGGTTGAGGGTCTCCAACCCGAAAGGGATTCCGACCGTCGCTTCGCCGCCGAACCCGTCAGGAGGCAATGTCGTCGTCGTTGCCTGTGGGAGGGTCGTCGTAGAGGATGTAGTGGCGATGGAGGTCGTGGTGTCATCGGTGCCAGGCGTGCATGCAGCAACAAAGAGTGCGAGCGCTAACAACACAGCGGGTCTGAACATCCGGCGAGGATACCGAGGGGAAGACAACAGACAACAAGAGTCAGAATCGAAGTCCGAAATCCGAGATCCGACGTCCGACCAGACGGGTGCAAGCCGACGCCTGTGTTTGTCGGATTTCGGGCTTCGGAGACCGAGCGGATCGGACTGCGGTGAGCGATGAGCGGGGAGCGGTGAGCGATGAGCGATGAGCGATGAGCGATGAGCGATGAGCGACCTAGCCTCTGACGATGCAACGACGGCAGCGTGAGACGGGCACCGGTCTTCCCGCTACATCGACAGGTACGCATCGTGAAGCGTTCGGTTCTGTCGAGTGGGGACTTCTTGCAGCCGTCGCAACCATCTGGGGCTCTTCGTTCGTATTCATGGCC
>CAXMSN010000071.1:0-8219 GCA_964196275.1 uncultured Kiloniellales bacterium
TGCCGCCGGTGTTTCGGCTGGCATGAGCTCGGGTACGAAGAAGCTCGTCATGATCGGCGGCGGGATATTCGCAGTCATGATGCTGTTCGTCGTAATTCTCATTCTTCCCGGTGACAGCACGACGCCAGGCGAGCTCAAGACAGCACCCACCGCTGCGGAGACCGAAGTGACGAGCGCTGCACAAACCGACCCTCCACCAGCCGAAGCCGGAGAAGAAGTCGATGAGCCCACAGACACGGATCCGCAGGAATCGGATACAGGCGGATTCGAACAGACGTCGTTCGCTGCTCTGAACGAGGTCGCCGGGGCGCATGGCCTTGAGCAGCCGTTCTTGGCGTTCCGGCCGGACATCGTTGGCGATGTCGGTGCGTGCGGCGGCGGCCCCGACAGCGGGCCGGGTGCCGATGTGGTGGGCATCGTCGCTGACCGGAACAACGGTCTTGTCACCGTTGTGGTGCCGATGGCGCAGCCGCCGACGACGAGTGCCGAGCAGTTCAGCTTCGCAGTCCTCCTCAAGGTGACGCTTCAGTCCGGGCTGGAGAGATTCTTCCTGCACGAAGTCCACAACGGCCGGTGGACGACTGGGGAGCAGGACGCAGCCGGAAACGTCATGCCTGGGGATGGGTCGGGAACCGCGATCGACGAGACCGCCGTGACCTTCAGGTTTATGGAAGACGGGTCAGACATGGTGGTGCTTCTGTCCGTCCAGGGTTTCAACCTGCCGACGGAAGGTGATTCGATCGGATGTGACACCGCGATCGTTGCTGCACAGCCATTCCCGTCGTCGGAATCAGGACCGTCCGGGTCCTGCACCGAGGGTGAAACGACGGCTTGTCTCAACAACGACAGGTTCGGCGTGGAGGTCACCGACGAACATGGTGACCTGTTGAGGTTCCAGGCCGCAGTGAGCGATGGAGCGGTGTTTGGGGAGGGCACAACGTCCGGGCTCGTCAGAGTGCTGAACGCCTGTGATACGAACGGCCACATCTGGGTGTTCTCGGATGGGTTCATGGGACCCGGCGCAACCGCCTGGTCCGTGGTCACTGTCACCGACACGGGAGCGGGCGAGGAAAAGGTGTACACGAAGTCGCTCAACCCGCTCGACGCGACGATCCAGGACACTGCAGCGTTCGACGCCTGCCAGTAGTTCCGGGCGATCGCGCATCAGAATGGGCAGCGGCAGTCCTTTGATGCTCCCTTTTCGGATTGCATTCTGGGTCGGGTTTGTCTGTATCGTTGCGGCTCACCAGCGGGAGACGATGTGACAAGCAGCAAGACGAAGGGGTACGCGGTCCTCGCGGTCCTGAGTGCGTCGATGTTTGTCTACGTGATCGACACGACGCTGATGAACGTCTCCATCTCGGCTCTCGTCGAAGATCTCGACACAACAGTGAGCGCGGTTCAAGGCGCGATCACGCTCTACACGCTGACCATGGCAGCGTTCATGCTTACCGGTGGGAAGCTCGGCGACATCTGGGGTTCGAAGCGTGCCTTCCGTATCGGGCTTGTCATCTACGGGATCGGAACGACGATCACGGCCTTCGCTCCCACCATCGGTGCGGTGATGTTCGGATGGTCCATCCTTGAGGGACTCGGGTCTGCACTCATCGTCCCTGCCATCAACACGCTCGTCCGCGCCAACTACAAGGGCTCGAAGCGTGCCTCGGCCTACGGCGTGCTCTTCGGTGTTGCTGCTGCTGGCGCCGCGTTCGGGCCTCTCATCGGCGGCTGGGTCACGACCAACTACAGCTGGCGGCTTGCGTTCGCTGGCGAGGCCGTCATCGTGCTGATCGTCCTGCTGTCTTCCGGTCTGCTCGTGGACGCTCCGAAGGTGATCCCGAAGCCGAAGCTCGACGTCCCGGGCGTCGTCCTTTCTGTGGTCGGTATGGGAATGTTCGTGCTTGGTGTGCTGCAGACGACCTCACGAGGGTGGTCCGACCCGGTGGTCATCTTCCTCATCGTTGGAGGTATTGCGATCTTGGGGGTTTTCGTTTGGTGGGTCAAGGGGAGGGAAAGGAAGAAGATGCCTGCGCTCCTCCACCCGTCGATCTTCAAGCACAGGGAGATCAGTGCAGGTCTGCCGATCCTTGCGACTCAGACATTTGCACAGGCGGGCTTGCTGTTCCTGATCCCTGTGTTCACCCAGTCCATCCTTGGGTTCGATGCGTTCCAGACAGGTCTTGCCCTGCTGCCGCTCTCGATCGGCGTGCTCGTGACCTCCGTGGCCACGGCTCGACTCGGTCAGAAGATCTACCCGAAGTACATCATCCAGGCGGGCCTTGTGCTCCTCTTCATCGGCGGGGTAGTCCTTGCCCGCTCGCTGGAGACGGCTGTCGTCACGCAGAGCGGCACCGACCTGGCGCTCGGCCTCCTTATCGGAGGAATCGCCATCGGCCTCATCGTTGGGCAGTTGCCGAACTTGATCCTGTCTGGCGTTGAACAGGGCGAAGCGAGTGAAGCGTCCGGCCTCCAGGGCACCTTCCAGAACCTCGGAATGGCACTGGGCACGGCGGTCATCGGGACGGTGATCCTGAGCGTTGCGATCACGTCGATCGGCAACTCGGTGGAGGACTCGCAAGTGCTCACCGACGACGTCAAGACCGGCATCGGAACCGCAATCGAAAGACCTCTGGACCAGGCCGATAGAACAGCGCTCGAGGAAGCAATCGCCGAACTGCCTCCGGACCAACAGGCCGAGCTGACGTCGATCTACGAGAGCAGCACACTCGATGGCTTCCAGGGAGCGATCCTCGCTGGCGGACTCGTCGCCTTGTTCGGCGCAGGGCTTGCGTTCAGGCTCCCGAAGAAGAAGCTCGAGGCCGATGCTTCCGTTGAGGAGACCGTGAAGGAGATCGTCCGCAACCCGAGCTTGCCAGGGGTGCAACTCGAGATGGAAGACTTCGCTCCTTCGTCGAAACCGTAGCCGTTCACCACCCGGCCGTCCGTCGAGTCACTCCTTTGTCGGTCGTTAGTTCCGTACATCACAGCCCGTGTACTTCGGTGTGTTGAGCGTGTAGAAACTTGACGGTGCGGGCGCCACGTTGGCCGATCCGGTGGCGACGAGCCAAGGCATCGGGTTGATCGTCGTATCACCGACTCGGATTTCGTAGTGCAGGTGTGGTCCGCCGCCAACTGCACTTCCGGTGCGGCCGACTTCGCCGATCTCCTGTCCTGCAACGACCTGCATCCCCTCCACGACGACCGGAGGCCCCGCGAGATGCATGAACACATGGACGTTCCCGAACCGGTCCTCGACCTTGACGTTCCAGCCTGCCGACTTCCCAAGTCCGGAGTGGATGACAGTGCCGTATACGGGTGCGACGACCGGCGTCCCCTCGAAGGCGTACAGGTCGACGCCGACGTGTGTCCAGTCACGCGGGTCCTGATATCCATACCCGCCGTTGCGTGAGTTCCAGCGAGGGAACCCACATGCCAGAGGGAATCGGTACTCGACGGGAGCTACAGGTGTCTCGGACGCAACGGCCTCCGTGACGGGCATCTGATCCGGAGTCTGCTTGGTGGTCCTGGTGACTTGGTGGCGGGGGGTCGTGTCAAGGCTCACGGCTTCAACCGAACCTCTGGTCATGTGGACAGGCGTGACGCCGAAAAGCCACGTGAAGGCTTCAACAAGGCTGTCCTTGTCGTTCGGGAGGTTCGAGCCGGGTGCGTGGAACGTATCCGAAAGACCGAAGGCGATGATGTTCGCTGCGTGCTCGGTGCCACGCTCGTCGTATGGGGCGTCGCTCCAGGAGTCGAGTCCCCGCAGTTCAACCCATGCTTGGCGGCCAGCATCGTCAAGGTAGAGGGCCGACCACACGTGACCGAGCTCGTGGTAGACGACCCAGTCGGTGTCTGCGCAAACCTCGACGACGTGGTGATCGTCTTCCATGAAGTGGACGCCTGCGTGGCCGCCACAGCCGCCTTCGCCGTCGGTGCGGATCTCGAGGTTGTCGAGTGGCCATCCGGCGGTCTCGAAGCGGTTCAGGCTATTTCGACTCGCTCGGTGTTCTCTGCGGTATCTGCCACGACCCGGGCTCCGGTGATGGTGGTGGGTGCGACGATCTCTGGAAGGCGCTCGATGGGCGTGAATTCCCTTGTGCGAACGATGCCGGTAGGAGCTCGACTCGCGCAACACCCTCCTGGCTCGAAGACTCGCCCGTCCTCCCTCTCAGGGAGGACAGAATGGTGAGGATCCGTTCTCCGCCCTTCAACTGTCGATCACTTGACAGTTATCGACTTTTGTCAATCACTTGTCTGTTTCCACACATGACCCTCTCAGAAAGGAGCGGATCATGACAGTGGCTATCGACAAGTTGACGCAACCTGCGTCGAATGCCGACTACACCATCGACACAGGCCATAAGAAGCTGGGCCTTGGCATCGGATTCGTCGGATTGATGATCTCGATGATCGCTGCGATCCTGGTGATCTCAGCGGGACTTGAGGTCGCCGACGGTGGAAGTGAAACGACTGTTGGACAACTACTGGCTGTGGCGTTTGGGCTCAACACGCTCGCGCTTGCGACCCTGAAGGTCGGCATCGGTGTCGTCCTCGTAGGGATTCTCGTGAGGCTCTGGTGGCGTATCGAGTCCATCAAGGCATCACTCCCTGCGATACAGGCCGAAGGCGGCGGGACCAACGTTCCGAAGACATCGCCGGCTGGTGACTTCACGGTCTCAGACACGGAACCCGCGGAGATGCCCATCCACAAGATGGCGAAGACATTGTGGGCCCCGATGCTCGCAATGGGCTACATGCTCGTGGTTGTGGGACTCGTTGCAGCGATCATCGGAGCGGTGAACGTTGGGACGGATCCAAGCACGGCGATCGGCGCATCGGCATGGGCGCAGGGCTTGCAGTTCCTCGGTGAAGCATTCGTGCTTGCGGGAATTTCGTTCCTGTTGGCAACGATCCTCCGTGGGTTGCGTCAAGGTGGAGGCCAGGTGCAACAGGCACTCGGCGTCCCGGTGCTGACCCTCAAGATGCCTACAACCGCAAAGGGCGGCATCGCCCTGATGGTGTCCGGCGTGATGCTCGGCATCGTTCAACTCATCGGATACATAACCGTAACGACATTCGAAACGTCGGCTGAATCTGCAGTCAGAGTTGGCGCTTGGTTCGCTGCACTCGGTCCGCTGCGTGAGCTCAGCCTTGGACTCCTGCTCGCAGGCATCGTGCTGTTCCTCGCGACGATCGGCACTGTCCTCCAGTTCCAGTTCTGGCGGATCCGAAGCATCGTTACCTCAGACACAGGGGCGACGAAATGACAACCGCAACGTTCGACACCAAGACAACGACCAAGGCTCCTGAAGCTCTGGTCCCACAGAAGGCAGGCAGCAAACTCTGGAAGCCCATGTTCGTCATGGCGTTGATGGGCTTTGCAGTGGGGATCGTCCTCGCCTTCGTCCGTTCCGATGCCATCTTCAGCGGCGACTTCCAGGACGCCGCTGCGCTCGGTCACTTCGTGTCCGCAGCGATGTTCCTCGGCTTCGCCTCGGTGTTCGCTGCGATCTCGTTTGCGATCGCACGAATCCTCGGTGAATTCCGGGTCGGAGGAGGCACCGTCCAGGAGTCGTCCGGCTCTGAGGTCGTAACGCTCAAGATGCCGAAGACCGGCAAGGCCTTCATCGGCCTCATGATGATGGCGATGATGCTCATTGTCGGAGCCGTGATCGTCCATGTGTTCGCAGGGATCGCGATTCTTGATGGCCAGACGACCGGTATCGCCTCGGCAGAGGCTGTCGACTACCTCGAGGCGGCACGTCGTCTCGGAGTGTCGATCTATCTGCTGGCGATCACGTTCGGCTTGGCAACGATCATCCAGGTGCTTCGCTTCCAGTCGATCCGGATCAGGGATCTGGCGAGGTAGCGATCAGGCGCAAGAGACGACGCTGATCGTTTCTATCGGGTGCATCCCTCTCCGGGGGTGCACCCGTTCTACGTTTCTGGGGTGAGGAGTCCTCGCTCGGTAGCTTCTTGAATCGCTGACTCCCTCGACGGCACATCGAGTTTCATCAGAACCGCTGCAACGTGGTTCTCGACGGTTCGGTGGGACACGAACAATCGGTCTGCGATCTCGGCGTTCGTCAGACCTTCAGCGAGGAGATCGAGTACCTCAGCCTGGCGTGCCGTTAGGCCGGCAACGTGTTCCCTTGTCGCCTGTGACCTGCCCCTGGGAACCTTCACTCCGCGATCGGTCAGTTCCTTGCGCCCGCGATTTCCCGTTGCGACAGCGCCAAGGTCGTCGAACATCCGGATCGCTTTCAGCTTGGCATCGTCATCTCCGTGCATGAGCGCCAGACCGTGTTCGTACGGCACGCCTCTCGAGCCCCAGAAGTCGGCGGCCTCCTGCCATTCTCCCTCGATGATCCACCGGTAGAAGTCGGAGAGATGTGCAGGGATGTCGGACAGCAGGCCGAGCTTCCACATCCAGAAGGCGAAGGCTCCGCTCGGCCACGGGGCGCCGACGTCGATCGAACGCTTGAGGACCGCTGTGAGGTCGACTCTCAACTCGGGGTCATCGGCTCCAGTGAGCCACAGGTACTCAGCCATGACGCCTGCTGCTGGGTCGATGATCGTGATCGCGTCAGATTCTGTTGCAAGATCCCACATCCGCGCCAGAGTCGATGGCGCCTCGGAGCGGCCCATTCGAGCCTGGATGTTCCCGAGGACTCTCCATGCGCCGACGGCGATCTTCGGGCTGGCGCTGAGCGTTTCCGCAGCCGCGTTCTCCGCCTCGGCCCAGTTCCCCTGCCACTGAAGGAACTCACCGTAGATCACGTGGCTCTCAGCTTCGAGAAATTCGAAGTCGTACCGAACGGCGGTGTCGCGAAATCTTCGCGCCAGATCGACGCCGCGTGCGATCTCTCGCACGTCTCCGCACGCTGCTGCCATGGCGTGGAGGCAGCCAGCCTCTTCCCACCGATACTCGGCAGCCTGGGCCCGACTGAGGCCTTCTGCCATCAGCTCCATGCCTGAGCCGTCACCCGCATCGAAGTCGACGCCACCTTTGAGACTGAGCGCGCGTACGATCGTGAGTTCGTCGTTCGTCTCCTTCGCCATCGTGAGGGCCCGGTCGGCGATCGCTGCAACGCGGGCATTGCCGCCGTCTCCAGCCCACTCGAGGTACGCGTAGTTGCACAGTGCTATCGCAAGATCCTCGGTTGGTGCGGTTGGCTCGAGGATCTCGATCGATTCGAGGGCGTACTCCGTTGCGATGTCGTTGAGCGAGTACGCCCGCTTTACGTTGGCTCCGAGTGCCAACGCTCGGGCGAGCGCCCGCGTATCACCAAGCGAGCGGCAGAGCCCGATCGCTCGGTCCACGAGGTCGACGCACGCCGGGTCGTCGAGGAAGTGGGCAGTTCGCGCCCATTCATCGAGGACCACCGCTCGGTCCGTGTTATCCAGCCGATCGACGAAGGGTTCGAGCGTTCGAAAGTGTGCAAGCGCTTCCCGATGACTCTCGATGGCGATCGCGTTTCTGGCTGCGATGGGCGCAAATTCGACGATCGCGTCTCCGTCGTGTGCTTCTCTGGCGTGGTGTACCAGCCTCGACGGGTCGGCCGAGCCACCGAGCGCGGCAAGCACCATTGTGTTGATTTCTTGCCGTTCGGTTGGGCTGAGGGCCGATTCGATCGCCTGTCGTGTGAGGGCATGGTGGAATGAGACCGTGTCACGCTCGATCCGAAGCAGGCCCTGGCGTACGCACTCTGCGAGTTCTTCCGGCGTCGGGTGCAGGATCTCTTCTATGAGGGAGATCTCGGCACCCGTCGGAAACACGGACACCGTGTCGAGCACCGTCCGGGCGCCAGGCGAGATCTTCGACGCCCGTGCGAGGACCGAGTCCTGAACCGATATCGGAACGGTGTCGAGGCCGGACGCAATGATCTCCGTGACGAACAGTGGATTGCCATCTGTGAGCGCGAAGATTTGATGTGCGTCGAGGGAGTTGTCGGCGATGAGCGATGCGATACCGGCTTCCGAGAATGGTCGCAGCTGGATGCGAACGAGGTTCTGGGGAGGTATCTCGCCTATGACCCGTCGCAGGGGATGGTCGGCGTCGACCTCGCCGTCGCGATAGGTGAGTACGAGGACGCCGTTGGTGCGTGCCATCCTTCTCCCGAGGAACTTGATCGCATCGAGCGTCGCCTCATCGGCCCAGTGTGTGTCTTCGAGGATGACGATGGTGGGCCTGAGCCTGCGTGACAGCAGGTCGAGCA
>CAXMSN010000072.1:0-13598 GCA_964196275.1 uncultured Kiloniellales bacterium
GCTTCGAACGTATCAATCGGGGAGGACAGAAAACGGCCACGGACCACGGACCACGGACCACGGACCACGGACCACGGACCACGGAAGAATTCCGCCTCTGGTCTGTCAGCGAAGGCGAAGCCGAGCGGATCTGGAGCGAGCGATTACGTTCCGTGCTGCCAGGACGAGAGGTAGTCGACCTGTTCATCTGTCAGGATCTCAAGAGAGCCGTCCATCGCTTCAAGCTTGAGCCTGGCTACCTCGTCATCGAGGTTCTTGGGCAGGCGGTAGACCTGAGGGAGCAGATCGTCCGCGTTGTTGATGATCCACTCGGCGGCTAGCGCCTGATCCGCAAACGACATATCCATCACATCGGCCGGATGCCCTTCGGCAGCACCAAGGTTCACGAGCCGGCCTTCCGCAACGACAAGGATCCGACGGCCATCTTCCATCAGGAACTCTTCCAGATTGTCTCTGATCACCCTGCGAGAGACAGCCATCTCATCAAGTGCCTCGAGGTCCAACTCCACATCGAAGTGGCCCGCGTTGCAGATGATGGAACCGTCCTTCATCTTCTCGAAGTGCTCGGCCCTGAATACGTGGATATTGCCCGTCGCCGTGATGAACACGTCCCCGACCTCGGCGGCCTCGACGCCCGAGAGGACACGGTGCCCCTCCATTGCAGCGGCAACCGCTCGAACCGGGTCGATCTCGGTGACGATGACGTCTGCGCCCATGCCCTTGGCCCTAGTCGCGATCCCCCAGCCACAGTCTCCGTAGCCGGCAACGACAACACGCCGTCCGGCGAACAGGATGTTCGATGCACGAAGGATCCCGTCAAGCGAGGACTGGCCGGTGCCGTGACGATTGTCGAATAGATGCTTCGTGTCCGAATCGTTGACGGCGACGACGGGAAAGCGAAGGACATCCTCCTCAGCCATGGCCTTCAGCCTGATGACACCGGTGGTCGTCTCTTCCATGCCGCCGATGAGGTCTTGTGTGATCCGCTCCTTGTGGAGGACGGTCGTCATGTCCGCACCGTCGTCGAAGATGACGTGCGGTTGGGTGTCGAGAACCGAGCTGATGTTCCGGTAGAAGTCCTCATCGGACTGTCCGCGCACGGCGTATGTCGGAATGCCGGCCTCAACAAGCGCTGCAGCAACGTCATCCTGAGTCGAGAGCGGGTTGGACGCGCACAGCGCTACCTCGGCACCTCCAGCGACGAGCGTGTGCATGAGCGTTGCGGTCTCACTCGTGACATGCATGCATGCACCGATCCGATAACCGGCGAGCGGCTTCTCAGCCTCGAAACGATCCCTGATGGCCGCGAGCACGGGCATGCGCCTCGAAGCCCATTCGGTGCGAAGTTTGCCCTTCTCAGCAAGGCCGATGTCAAGAATGTCGTAGTCCATGGTTCCCCTCGAAGTGTGGCGCCGATGGTAGGTGTATCGGCAGAGACACCGGCGATACGTCCGGAGCATTCCGCGGCTACCCGGGTGACCCGACGTAGCATGCCGCAATGGCGACACGAACCGACAAACCCTGGGGTCATGAGCTCCTCTGGAGCCACACAAACCACTACGCGGGCAAGATCATCCACATCAACGCCGGCCACCGCTTGAGCCTCCAATACCACGAGCACAAGCAGGAATCGATCCTCGTCGTCGACGGAACGCTGCTGCTGCACCTCGGCCAAGGCAACGAAGCGACCGTGGTCGAAATGCGCTCAGGCGAGTCGGCCGACATTGCCGTCGGCCAGATCCACCGGTTCGAAGCACCCGAATCGGGCGACGTAGAGATCATCGAGGTCTCGACGAACCACCTCGATGATGTCGTCAGGCTCGAGGACGACTACTCCCGAGAAGGCACGTCAGCTCCCTAGATCCGAGCAATGTCACAGGTGCACGAATGTGCGCACCTCTAGAGAGCCTCTCCTACACTCGCCGTTTGCTATCGAGTCCGAATGAGATTCAGTTGGAGGGTGTGACCGATGGATGTGCTCGTATGGATTACAACGGCTCTGTTGGTGCTTGGCGTCGGTGGAGTCGCCGCAATGAAGCTCTCGGGCAACTCAGAGGTTGTGGAGCAGGCGAATCGGCTCGGATATGAATCTGTTCGAATGTCCACCGGGGTGGCAGAGGTTCTCGGCGTAGTAGGTGTCGTCATCGGAGCGGTCAACAGTGACCTCCAGTGGCTCGGGGTACTGTCGGCGATTGGTATCGCAGGGATGATGGTTGGAGCAATCGTCTACCACCGGCGAGCCGGCGACACGTGGCCGACACTTCCGTCGATACTGATGCTGATTAGCTCAGTGCTCTACATCGTGGCTTTGACCAGCACCTGACCTGATCCACCATCAGAGCGATACCGGTTGAATCGCCGACCATAACCGCTCCCGTTCTTACCTCTGGAGGGTCCAGCATCGCCAATCGCAAGACACAGAGTTCAAAACCGCGGCTCGCATCCACGACGAGCTGGGCACACGGATGAGGTCAATCTATGCCGAGGCGCCACTGTGACCCTTACGCGGGCACGGAGACGGAGGATCAGGGAGCGACGCCCCTAGGCGTCTGGGAGCGTCGCCTCTTCGATGATCATATTCGGGATGCCGTCGACGACTGCGTAGATTCGGCCGCACTCCCCGCCACATACGAGGGCCGGTGGTTGCGGACGTTCGGTCAGCTCACCGGCGCATGCCGGGCACTGCATGATCGCGAGCAGCTTGGGCGAGATGAGTGGTTCGCTCGAGGTCATGCGGTCTCCTTGATGATCGATCCGACCTGTTCGACGAGTTCCGCAACGGCTTCTTCGTCCGGGGCCTCGATGTTCAATCGTAGAACGGGCTCCGTATTCGATGCTCGCACGTTGAACCAGCGATCACCGAGATCGACCGTCAAGCCATCGAGCTTGTCGATCGAGTAGTCCTCGAACGCGCGCTCTACGGCATCACCCGCGGCAGAGACGTCGGCGACCACGAAGTTGATCTCTCCCGACTGGGCGTACGGCTCGTACTTCTTTCGCAGTTCGCTGAGCGGCACGCCTGCATCCGAAAGAACTCTGAGAAGGACGAGCATCGCGAGCATCCCCGAGTCCGCCCGATAGTTGTCGCGGAAGTAATAGTGGCCGGAGTGCTCTCCGCCGAATATGGCGCCGGTCTCCGCCATGACCTGCTTGATGTACGAATGGCCGACCTTGGTGCGCACCGGCAGGCCGCCGGCCGCAAGCACAATTTCAGGGACCGCCTTCGAGCAGATCAGGTTGTGGACGATCGCGCTCCCTGGGGCGCTTTGGAGGAACCACTCCGCGATGATCGCCGTCGTCGTGCTGCCCGGAACAGGCACCGCAAGGTCATCGATGAAGAATGCCCTGTCAGCGTCGCCGTCAAAGGCGACTCCCAGATCAGGCTTCGTCTCTTTCATCAGGTCGATGAGGTCGACAAGGTTCTCGGGACGGAGCGGGTCGGCGGGATGGTTCGGGAACGTGCCGTCCGGCTCAAGGTAGAGCGGGGTCATCGTGGCTTCGATCCGGTCGAACACGGTTGGAAGAACGACACCGGCCATTCCGTTTCCGCCGTCCACCGCAACCGAGACACTGCCGATATCGCTCGCACCGGTCACACCGAGCACGTGCTCGATATAGCCATCAGCGACACTCTCCTTCCGCACAACGCCGATCGACTCTGTGGGATCGAGGCCGGCCTCTGCCATTGCCCTGATGTCCTCGAGCCCAGACTCAGCGCCGATCGGTGCCGCACCGGGATTGCAGAACTTGAGCCCGTTGTAGTGCCCGGGGTTGTGCGAAGCCGTGATCACCACGCCGGGAAGGGACAGGGCGCCAGATGCGTAATAGAGCATGTCCGTGGGGATCTCCCCGATCATCTGGACGTCGACGCCCTGGCTCGTGATCCCCTCGATGAGCGCTTCCCTCAGCGCCGGGGAGGAAACCCTGCAGTCGTGACCGACGATCACCTCGTCCGAATCGACGAAGGCGGCGAACGCGGCGCCGATCCTTGTTGCGATCTGCTCGTCGAGCTCGTCCGGAAAGATGCCGCGTACGTCGTACGCCTTAACGATGTTCGAAAGGTCCATTGCCATCGATTCTACGGTCGAGCCGGCATCGAATCATCCTTACCGCTCCCCTACACTCCCGTCCGATGCCAGCCTCTCCCCGCCCAACCATCAGCGTCGTCATACCGGTGCACAACGAAGCGGATTTTCTCCCGCAAGTCCTGCCTTCGTTGTTCGAGGAACTCGACACGGTCGACGCCGACATCACGGTGCTCATCGCCGAGAACGGCTCATCCGACGCAACCTCTGATCTAGTGCGCGAGGCGATGGCCGACCGCCCGAACCTCGGCCTGCTCGAATTGCCAACACCCAACTACGGGGCAGCCATGCGCGACGGGTTCCTGGCCACGGACGGGGACTGGGTCGTG
This sequence comes from uncultured Kiloniellales bacterium, assembly GCA_964196275.1. GTDB lineage: Bacteria > Actinomycetota > Acidimicrobiia > Spongiisociales > UBA5794 > UBA5794. Next base: position 4,415 of record CAXMSN010000072.1, read on the forward strand.
AACTTCGACATCGATTACTTCTCGGGTGCCTTCCTGACAGCCGCCCTCGCGCTCCGGGGCGAAGCCGACATCGTTCTCGCCTCCAAGCGGGTCGAAGGGTCGAAGGATGACAGGGGCTTCGTCCGCGTGCTCGCGACATGGGCGTTCAACATGGTCCTCAAGTTCATGCTGGGTTCGGGTGTCTCCGACACGCACGGCATGAAGCTCATCCGCCGCAACGTAGTGGATCAGATCGTCCCAAAGGTCGTGTCGACCGTCGATCTCTTCGACACCGAACTCGTCGTGCGAGCTGAGCAGGAGGGGTTCCGTATCGCGGAACTTCCCATCGAGGTCAGAGAACTGCGGGATGCGAAATCGAGTCTCTTCAAGCGGGTGCCGAGAACGCTCAAAGGCGTGTGGCGTATCCGGAAGCAATTCCGAAGCGAGCGCTCAGCCTCCTAGAGCCGCACCAGACCGCTTCAAGCGTTTGCGACGGCCTCTTCTTCTTTGTCATCGAGAGCTCGTGAGAACACGACGTCGCGGTAACCGGCGAGCTTCGGGAGGATGAGGAGACCTGCAGCCACGATGAGCGCGAGGTTGTAGCCGAGTCGCGAGAGCGGTCCGAACATCGTGTCTGCGATCCACACGATGGAAACCGAGGCGAGGTAGGCAACGATGTTCACGCCGAAGAACGCTGCCGTCTCCCTGCCGCTCACGTGTCCGTCCTTCAACTCGAACGTCCAGCGCCGGTTGATCAGATACGACATGAACGTGGTCACAGCGAACGACACGGTGATCGCCGAGAACCATGACCAGCTGACAGTGAGGAAGACGTTGAACAGTGCGAACGACACGATCGTGTTGAACACGCCGACAAGGCCGACCCTGACCGCCTGCACGAACGACTGTCTGTTTGCGAATGTCTTGAGGTAGTTCTTCACACCGCGATCCTCTTGTTCATGCGACGCCTGCGGAACCCGTAGACGCCGAGACCGACGACCGAGATCACTGTGAGTGCCATACCGAGGTTTTCGACCCATGTGTTGGCGAACTGAAGAGTTACGTCCTCGTCGGTCGGAACAACGAGCATCAGCGACGGTGCGATCCGGTACACGCCCTCGCCACCGTCGACCTTCCAGTTCGGGAAGTACGAGACCTTGACGAGATGCGGTACACCAACTGCGCTGGTGGAGAAGCCGACCTCATGGTCATCGAACGTCGTGATCGCCACGGTCCCGTCGGCATCGTACGGTCGGAGATCGTCGAAACGCTGATCGACCTCGGTCACGCGCCGCCACTCAGCCGGGCCATCCTCAACGAGCCAAACGTCGAGATTCTCCACATCGTCATACCACTCAAGCGCCGCATCGAAGAAGTCGCCTTCTCCGGCCCATACAACCGGCTCATACGTGGCAACGTCGACCAGATCCGAATCCGGAAGGCCGAAGATCGTCCACGGCTCGGCAACGGCGAGCACCGGCAGGCCGAATTCGAGAGCCGCATCAGTGCCTTCCTCGGTGTACGACACGTAATACGACACGTCGTACACGGCGAGATGCTTCACGCCACGATCGAAATTCATCGTGTGGTAGTTGAGGCCTCGCACCGGGTTCGATGGCCGGTTCGAAACCTCAGCCGCGTTCAGGAAGTGGAATGGAGTAGTGAGGGAACTCTCGAAGAACAACCCTTCCATCGATGCGTGCCCCTCGGACCAGAACGGGAACAGCATCAGGGCCATCGGCGTCCCGTATTTGTTCATCTCGCTGTTGGCTTCCCACATGATGCGGCCGTCCGGCAGTTCGTCGACGGCCTGCATCAGGCCCTCGTACTCGTTCCAGACCGCCTTGCCTTCGTAGCCCTCGAAGTTCCACTTGATCCATCCCGGAAGATCGTGCATCGACAGCGCGGCGCCACCGACAAGGAGCGCAACCGCGACGCCGCCGGTAAGCAGTGTTGCCATGGAACGATCTGCGAATCGCCTTGCGATGGCCGTCGCGGTGAGCGCGATTGCGATGCCAGCGAATACGAACATCCCGAAGAACCAGTACGGCAGCAACCGTGCGTTGTACAGCACCGTCATCTCGAAGTGTGCGATCAGGAAGTAGCCGGCGAGTGGCCAGAGTGTGAGCATCAGAAGCGTGCCGATCGTGTCCTTGCGGAACAGCGTCCACAGGATGCCGATGATGCCGACCGCCAGCACCGGCACGAACTCGCCGGGGATGGGTGAACCCGGAGCCTGATACGCGCCAACGATGGTCTTGACTGGAGCCCAACCCATGTCGGACGTCATGCCGCCGAACACACGCGCACCGAGTGCAAGGGCCCAGAACGCCGACATTCCGAAGCCGACCGCATACGACGCAACGAGACCGATGGCCCCCTTGGCGGCCTGGCGCTGCTTTCCGTTCTTGGCGAGCATCGCTGCAAGCGGACCAGCAAGCATGGGGAGCGTCGCAAACACCACGACGATCGTCGTGATGATGTGAGACATCGCGGTCAGGCCGAGAACGATGCCGGACCACGGGTCGAAGACGGTGCCTCGGTGGTAATTCCGGACCGCCATCCCAACGAACAGGATCGAAAGCGCGAACGACAACGAGAAAGAGAACTCGCCAGCCAGCGTGGACTTGATGTTCGCACCGAAGATCGAGTAGCTCTCCATGAACACGAAGAGAGACCCGGCAACACCGGCGATGACGGCGATGAAGCGGCGGAAGCCGAGGAACTTCAAGAAGAAGTAGGAGGCGGTCGGCAACGCTACGACCCCAAGGATCGTCACGATCTTGAACGCAGGCCCGTACGGCAGGATGACGTCGAGGGCAACCGTCAGCAGGGCAGGAACAGGGAAATAGAAGTACATGGCGGGGAACCCGGCATACCAGTCCATGCTCCAGCCGAGAATCCTCCCTGAGGTGAGGAGGTCCTCCATGAGAACCTTCGGGAGGAGCACGTGCGCCCCCATGTCACCGCCGGTTGGCGTGCTGGCGACGAGGAGATACGGCAGTCGGAACAGCGATTGCCCGTCCCTGAGAATTGGGCCGAGCACCCCGGACATCGTGAGCCCGATGAGCAGGGTCGGCGCAGCGATCAAGGCAACGATGTACCACTTGGGCACAACCCGTGGGCCAGGAGGCGCCGAAGAGGGTTCGTCGATAGCTACAGGGGGTTCGGGAGGAGCAACGATCGTCACGGGTACAGGTTAGGCAGAATCAGCTTTTGGCAGACACAATCCGATGGGACCGATTCAACCGTTCAGAAGCCTATTCGCTCACGAGGTCGATGATCGCCTCGACGGGGATCGATTCGCCTTCCTTGTCCCACCATCGTGCCTCGCACACGTGGCAAGAGCAGAAGACGACCTCGGTGCCATCAGGCAACTTCATCTCGATCTCGATGACCGAGGTCTGCCCGCACGACGTGCAGGTCAGACCGTTTGTGGATGCCTTCGTCACATGTCCTCCGTTGTAAACGCTGTAGCCCGAACAGCAAGAATCAGTATCGCATCGCGTGGGTCGAGTGTCGAGGAACTGGGTCAGATACTTCTACGTATGACGTACTTCGTTCCAAGCTTTCCGAGCCGGCTAAGCACTCAGACCCGTGAGTCTTTGTCCTCCGTGCCTGATATCTCTGGCATGTCATCCTCACGACCGAGGTACTTCGACTTCTGCTTCCCGTCTTCCATCCAGTAGGCATAGATGTACGGCCCGTGCGGACAACGGGTACACGAGTCCTTGCCGCACTTGACCATCTGCTTTCGCACCTTCACCCCTGGACCAAGCTCTGGGAACGAGTGCCCCTGCTTCTCCAGCCTCGCTCGCGCAAGCATGAACAGGCGGCGCAGCTCGTGTTCATCCATCTCTCGAACGGCCTCGATGACGTCCCTGTCTATCGACATGGCTTCCCGTCCTTCCGTTCCATCATTGCCGTGGAACCGCTCGACCGACGGTCAAGCGTCGTCCAACCGCGCGGTGCCGAGAATCGCTCGGCATGGATCGCACACAGTGCGATTCCGTCGTACACGCGCTCGTGACCCTGGGCGTCGTCGAGATACGCCCTCGCGTCGGCGTGGTGATACGTCAAGAGCGTGGTCGCCCGACCGTGACATCGAATACATGCGGTGATCATGGATGATGCAAGCTAGGCATCGGAGCGGCAGCGACCAAGCATTTCGGAAATTCGTATTGCGTATCCGGCAGGTACTACGTAGTACGACCAACATCGGACCTCTCGGTCAGGAGGGGGACATCCGTTTCTCAACGTTCGTGAGTGATACATTGAGTTTCTCGAGGTGATTGTGGAGGGATAGTCGTGCTACGTACTATCTGCTGCAGTCTGGTTCGTACTACGTACTTCCACTGGCTCGTACTACTTCGGAGTCTCTCCCAGCCTGTTCGCCATACCCGGCTCATTTCCGACCTCCAGCATTTCACTGCTCGCGCAAGACGCCGGTCGACTTGGCTGCCCCTATCAGCTTCCGACGCGATGGCACACCGGTGAGCACGCCTTCGACATGGCCGTCGACATCGACGAACACGGTCAAGGGCACGGCAACGACGCCCCAGTCGTCGAATCGTTGCGATTCGAGCTCATAGGTGACCTCCCGATAGGGCATGCCGAGTTGTTTGAGACGCTCGATCGTGCGTTTGCAGTTCGTACAGTCCGTCGAAGTGAACAGCACAACGCCCGGGCGGTCTCCGACCTCTCCGACCCTGACCGCCGGGTGGACGGGCCTTCGATATCGGTTCAGAACAGCGGCGAGCAGAAGAGCGGAGGCAACGACACCGACCGCCACGAGCAGCCTGATGGCCGGTTCACTCACAGAATGGCGATTCCCGCGACGATCGCGACGCCACGAGGCCCGCTGATGTCCCAAGCCACCGATACCGACCGGTCTGCTGTGACCGTGAAGCCGAAGGTCCCGACACCGACGTCAACCGGTACACCAACTACGGTTCCGGACTCGACGGTGACCTCGATGGCTGGAAGCTCCGTTTCTGCGAGCGGCAAGAGCGACACCATCGCCGGACCGTCCGTGTTGTTCATGACCCAGAGCGTCGTTTCACTTTCGAGCAGCGTGTCGAGAGGCACGATCCACTTCGATGACGTCGACGGGGCTCCGACCGTCCCAGCCAAACCGCGCATGAACTCCTGCTCCGTGGCGACAGTCGTCGTGGAGGACTCATCCGATGTCGTCGTGGTGATCTCCCCCTCGCCACCCTCGCCACCCTCGCCAGCTTCGCCTCCCGTCGGAACAACAGCGAACGACGAGGCGGCGATCGGACCGGAGGCCCGTACTCGAACTCCGAACGGAGGGGCAGCGATGTCCGCAAGCGGTATCAGTGCCGGGGCTGACGCATCAATCGTGATCTCCCTCGCACCGAAGACCGTTCCCGTCTCGGTTACGACGTCGACGGTCACGGTGATCCCGTCGCCGCCGGCAGACATGACAGCAAGGAACGGTTCGAGCCCACCTGCAGCAACGACGGGGAAATCCCACGTCTGCGACGGTGCCGTGCCAGGCCACATCGCCTCGCCTCGCTCATCTGATCGAATGAGCGCTGGAATCACAAGGCCGGTCGACGACTCGATGGTGAACGCGAGCTCGTCCCTGAAGGGAAGGAACGGCTCCATGTCGATCGTCGTCCAGGAACGGCCAGCTACATCGATGTCATCGAATTCTGGGACGAGATCAAGATTGAACTCCGAGTACGCGGTGATCGAAACCTCTGCGTTGTCGGCGAACGGGTTGAACAGCCTGATCTCGGTGAACGTTCCGGTTTTCGTGGATCCGCCCGTGAGGTACCACACCTTCGGAACGGATACCGTGCAGCGGTCTCCAGCCACGAGCGCATCAGCTCTCTGCAGGGATGCCACTGCTGCTGGACCATCGCTCACCTCGACGACCGTCGGGGACTCGCCTCGTCGAACGACATTGCCAACGTCAATGCGGGTTCCACCCGGGCCGAACAGGTTGAAGCTGAACTCGGTCGGGTCGGTATTCGCTATCGGATCAAGCAGGGTCATGTCAACGTCGATCGTGACTTCAGACGAGATGAGCAGGCTCGTGTCGACGACATCTCCAGCCTCCACCCACGGGCAATACCACACGCTTGGACTGGCTACCGCTCCCTCAGGATCCGTCGCATCGACGTCGCCGAACTCGGGTCCGGTAGGTGCTACCGGAGCAATCTGCATCAAGCCGACGATGCCGACGAAGCCAGCGAGTACGAGAAGGAGCACTTTCCTCATCGGAGCCTCCGACCGAGGATCGCAAGACTGAGAAGCGCAATCAACCCAACGAATGCGGCAACCGCTTGGACCCTCAAAGCGCCATCCTGCTCATACGTAACGATGCCTTCGATCGCGGACACCTGGTTCATCGCACCGACCGTGAGCCTCGGGGCGGGGCCCCAACCCTCGTCGGCGTTCTCAGCAACGAACACATTCGCACGCTCGTTGGGTTCTCCCTCGTACGTCCATCCAACTTGCGGCCATGAATCAGAGCGTGAGGTGAGTGCCCTGCCGACCGGGTTGACGTCCGATACGAAAATCGCATTGCCCGTCCCGGACGAAAGTGGAAGAAGGTCCAACTGCCCGGCGAAAACGTTGCGCCACGCAAGAGACGCGGCGTCTGCATCCGACCCGGTGCTGTCCCCCATGACCACAACCCACCGAATGCCGAACGTTGCCAGTTCACCACCCGCTCGACGAGTCTCTCCCGAAACGACCGATAGAAGTTTCTCTTCCAACAGATCGTCGAATGGAAGCGCAACGTGCAGCCTTGCTTCCGCGAGATCTGGCACCGGTGCCGACACAACTCTGTATGCGCCACCTTGGAGAGATCGGGAGTCACCTGGCATGAGGTGCTCTGGGCCAACGAGGAGAACTCGCGATCGTTCAGCCTCGCCTTCATTCGCTTCGGTGAAGCCAAGCGCGTCGATGTATCTGTCCCCGGGCAACCCGGCTCTGCCTCCCAACACGATCACGAGCGAACCGACGACCAACAAGACCACAGCGACCGATCCAACTCCGAAGATCAACCTCCTCCACGAGGCGATATCGGGCAGCAGGGCGTTCTGTGACACGAAGCCGACGACAATGGCCAATCCGAGGCCAGCGACCGCAAGCGACACCGACTCCGCCTCGACGCCGAGGCCGAGCTCGCCACCGCGTGAGCCGAGGAAGCCAAGCCCTGCGAGCGCCGCTCCCCACCCGGCGACGATGCCGTCTCGGCCCTTCGTACCCAGAACGGCTGCCACGGCAACAACGGCTCCGGCTGCAGCGAGTACGGATGAGACATTCCAGTACGCGTACCCGTCGCGTACGAGGGAGCCAATGTTCACCGAGAGCAGCCAGGGACTCAACAAGAGAGCGCCACCGGCCGTTCCGACAAGTCCAATGATCAGACCCCTCCACGCGGAACCGTCTGTGAATCGCACCAAGGCGTACAGGGTCAGCACAGGCACCGGCACCAGAAGCATGAGAGGAGAGAACCCACCGAGCAGGCCGAACACGAGCGCCGCCGACGAGAGGCGGACCACCATGTTCCATACGCCATCGGTTAATGGTGCGAGACAGATGCGGAGCGCCCACGGAAGGATGCCAAGCGCGATGAGCGAGCCGATGTGTGTGTTCCCACCGATGCCTTGAGCGGTTGAACCCGCGACGTAGACGAGACCGGCGATGAGAGCAGGTGCGGCGTTGATGGACCACGTCCGAAGCAGACGGGTGATCCCCCAGATGCCGCCGAGCATCGAACCGGCAACGAGTGCGTACTCGGCGAAGGTGTCGCTGTGGAGTGTGACGATCTTGGCAATGCCAGACAGTGCGATCAATGGCCGCAGGGTCTCAGGGCTCCCGAGGCCAGCAGGGTTCCATCCGCCCGCATAGCCAGCAAGCGCATCCCAGCCGTTGGCGGGGAAGGGCAGCGTGAATCCGACGGCTGGCAGGCCATCCGACCAGATATTGCGCGTAGACAACATGACGAACACCACAGCAAGGACACCCACGACGAACGCCGGCTGGCGGAGGTCGCTTCCAATGGATTCCACGGACACGCGATCGTCCCCGGGCAGCCTTCTCCTCAGCGCTGCCGCGACAGCCTGGCTGAGGCGAGATGCCTTGACGCTTCCCCTTCTCTGGAATCGGAAGAGTTCGGGGTCTCCGCCGGAACTCCGGCTTCGCGCCTCTCGCCTGGCGGATATGGTGCTCGGCGCCTTGTAGATGTTCCATCCCCAGGAGCGGATCAGATCGAAGAAGAACCACCTGCCCAGGAACATCGAAACGAACGCCTCGACCACACCAACGACGAAGTCCAGAACAAGGGTCCACGCAAGCGTGACCAATCCGTACACCTTGATCATCGACCTGATCCGGCTGGCCTCTTCGCGCCATCGGGAGTCCGAAGCAGGCTGACCTTCGTAATCCACCTCTGACGACGGGCTGATGACGATGCGTGCCCCCTTCAACCTGGCTCGTTGTGAGAGGTCGATCGATGCGGCCAGCCGTGCCATCGCCTCGTCGATACCTCCGAGGCCGCTCAGAAGATCCCGACGGATCAGCATGGACACACCGGTGACGGCGGCAACATCTCGCACGACGTCGTATTGGCCCTGGTCACGCTCGGATGAGTCCATGCCGGTGTACGGGACGAGGAACACATCTGTCACCAGGCCAACCGATACGAGCGACTCGTCGCCGCCGACGAGTTTCGAGCCTGCGATCCCAGCACCGGTGCGATCCATGTCCACGACGAGTGCTCCGAGCGCGTCAGGGCGAGGCACCGCCCCTTCTCTCACGATCCAAATGTGTGTTGTCGTTCCCGGGAGGCTCTCGACGACATCGCTGAGATGCGGCCTCGTCACGACTCGACGACCGGCAACCTCGACGTCAGGGATGTCGGCATCACCGATGACAACCGCACCGACCTGCCCGTACACTTGCTGGTCGAGCGCGCTCAGAGTGTCTTCGAGCCCGCCATCGGGGTCGGAGAGCACAACGGTCGCTACAACTGCTTGGCGTGTGGACGTCATGGACATGTGAGGTGCATTCTGGAGTCGAATCGGCGCTACTTCAATCACCACGTGACCCTGCTCGCTGGCGGGGTCGGTGGAGCCAGGATGGCTCGAGCACTCCGCTCGGTCCTGGAACCCGGTTCCTTGCAGGTCATCGTCAACGTTGCTGACGACACCGAACGATACGGCGT
>CAXMSN010000073.1:0-4822 GCA_964196275.1 uncultured Kiloniellales bacterium
TTCGACTTCCGGTATCGAATCGAGATCTACGTGCCCGAGCCGAAGCGGGTATACGGGTACTACGTGTTACCGCTCATGGTTGATGGGACCCTCGTCGGCAGGGTGGATCTCAAGGCAGATCGGAAGAACGGCGCGCTCCTCGTGCGTTCGGCCTTCCGAGAGGAAGGCACGGATGCCAAGCGTGTTGCAGCGGAACTCTCAGCAGAACTCGAACGGTTTGCCGAATGGCTCGGGCTCGACTCGATCGAACTCGAGCGAAAGGGCAACGTGATGAGCGAACTCCGAAGCGCGATGTAGGGCATCAGCCTATGTCGAAGCCGATGACCTCGAATTCATCCGGCACGTCGAGTTCATAGGTCACGCTGCGTTTCCATCGGACGAACAAGAGATCGTTCCCCTTCTCCGACTCGAACACGAAGTACTGGTCGTTCGAGGTGAAACCGATCGGCGGTGCGGCTTCGTTGTAGTGGATGACGCGCAGCGCAGCGATCTGGGGACCCCGGATCTCGATCCGCATGCTGTCTTCCTGGACATCGATCCTTGCGATCATGTCACTGTTCAGCGACGTTGCCATCGTGCGAATGATCACATCGTCCCTGGTCTCCTCGTCAAGGACAATCTCGATGGGATCTCCTACACGCGTGAACGACTCGACATAGGTCGCTCTTTCGAGCAGCACACGCTCGGGAGCGATGAGCAGAGTGTTGCCGCTTGCTGCCAGGACATGGCCGCTTCGGGTCCACTGCTCCGCACCAAGCGCATCCAGTGCGTAGACCATGCCGAAGTTCGTATCAGAGAGAACGAAGCCTTCCGAATCCCAGCGGACGAGTTCAAGATCTGGCCCGATCGTGGTGATGATCGTCACGTCGTGGAGATCCTGCGACACGGGACCGACCGCTCCTGTCCGGAGCACAGAGTCGCCAGAGTCATCTGCCTCAAGCCACGCGATCCGGCCGACCTGTGTCGTGTGCCACTGGTAGCCGCGAACGTCAGGGAGGTCGACATCGCCAACATCGGTTGGGACGCCCAGGTAAAGGTCGGTCGCAGCAGAATCGAACGCCGAGGCTGCGAGCGCTACGAATCGGCCGCTGCTGTCGAATGATGCCTCGTAGTCGTAATCGCCGTCGGTTCCGATCCCAAGATCGATGACCTTCGGTTGGACGAACGATGGGTCCCACAGCAGAGCCGCCGGACCCTCCGGACCGACGACCATCAGGGTGAGCCGGTCGGTTATGTCCGGGATGATGTCCTCGAGGGCCGGTGCGAAGGTGACCGGCGTCGTCTCTGTGGACACGTCCTCAGCGTCACTCGCAAAGGGGAGAGGGTTCAGTCGTGGCGGATCTTCGTGTTCGACGGCGCCGAAAAGTGCGACAGACGTCAGCACCCCGACCACCGCTATCGCTGACAGCGCAATCGGGAGCCAAGGTCGCTTCGTCCCGTGAACCGATCGTTCTGTGCGCGTTCGCACAGCTGAGGATGGAGAATCGTCGTTCTCGTCCTCGATCGGAACCGGACGAACCCGAGGTTCGTGGTCCCATGCCTCCATGGCCACAGCGTAATGCGGTTCGTACGTCCGGTGCCGTGAATGCGTCGTCGGCGGTCGCGTGTAGCGTGAGACCGACTCAGGGAAGCGATGACCGATACAGCTGAAGCCAAGGCCGCGATGCGATCCGAGGTCCGTGATGTAGACCGTGCGTCCCAGTCTGGCCCGATAGCTCACCACGTGGCTGACTGGGCCCCGCTGCATGGCAGGGTCGTTACGTATCTTGCAATGCCGTCCGAGGTCGACCTATCAGCCATCTACGGACTACAGCGATGTCAGTTCCTGGCCCCGAGGATCGATGAACGAGACGATCTCGCCCTGCATGTTCTCGATCGATCGAACCTCGTTCCCCATGCGATGGGTTTCGATGAGCCTCATCAGGACAGCCCGCTTGTCGATCCAAGCGACGTTGACGTTGTGCTGGTTCCCGGAATGGCGTTCGACCGAGACGGCGGCCGCCTTGGCCGAGGCAGGGGCTACTACGACCGACTCCTTGCCCGTCTTCCGCGTGGCGTGGTTGTCGTGGGTGTCTCGGTGGATGATGCCCTCGTCGAATCGGTACCGATGGGTGAGGCCGATCGCAGGGTGAGCTGGCTGGTGACCGAGTCGGGGATCGTCCGATGCGGATCGGAGTTGCCAGCGAGCACACAGCGCGTGGTCGAGCGGGCATTGGCTCTCGGCGTGGCCGCGTCACCCATCCGATTTCCCGAAGGCACGAAGACGTCGGCCGACGCTGCGGCGGCTGTCGGCTGCGAACTCGGTGCCATCGCCAAGAGTCTCCTCTTCCTCGTCGACGATGCACCCGTGCTCGTGATCTGTTCAGGGGACCGCAGGGTTGATGAGGCATCCCTTGCGTCGATCTTCGACGGAGCGGCAGCAGCACCCGCTCCCCTCGAGCGTGTTCGCAGTGAAACTGGATTCGCTGCTGGCGGCACGCCCGGTATTGGCATCGACCCAAGGATCCCGGTCGTCATCGACGCAGAACTCGGTCGCTACCGTTGGGTGTGGACGGCTGCAGGTACGCCAGACACGGTGTACCCGATCTCGCTAGAGCGACTCGTGGCGGCGTCCGGGGCACGATGGGTCTCGATCGCAACGAAGGGGTAATCATGTCAGACGAATCCAAAGAAGGGTCGAAGTGGGCGAACAGCACCGCACTGATCGTGGTGGATGTCCAGAAGGGATTCGAGGATGAGGAGTTCTGGGGCCCGCGCAACAACCCTGAGTGTGAGGGCAATGTCGCCCGCCTGATCGCCGCGTGGAGAGAGCAGGACTGGCCGATCGTGTTCGTGCGCCACAGTTCCACACATCCAACGTCGCCCCTTGCACCATCGTCGCCCGGGTATGCGTTCAAGGACATGATCACAGGAGAACCGGACCTTCTGATCACCAAAACCGTGCATTCTGCGTTCTACGGAGATGTCGACCTTGACGAGTGGCTCACGAAGAACGAGATATCCGGTGTTGCGGTCTGTGGCATCCAGACGAACATGTGTTGCGAAACGACTGCACGGATGGCCTCGGACCTCGGATACGAGATGATCTTCGTGATAGATGCCACGCACACGTTCGATCTCGCTACCTCAACGCGGCAGGTCCACATGGCTCGCGAGATCTCGCGATTTACGGCCCTGACACTCGAGGCGGACTTCGGAACCATCATGAGGACATCGGAACTCGTCGATTCGGCCTGAGTTCAACCGGCGAGTCGTACGACGGCTTGTCTGTCGATGTCGAATGTCACGCTTGCGCCGACATCCGACGGATGGTCGGAACGCAGGGTGAGCACCACGCCTGCGACGTCGACCCTCATCTGGAACGATCCGGCATCGAAGGTGTGATCGACGACCCATCCGGTGAGATGTCCGTCTGGACTGACGGTGATGGCGCTGGCAGGGATCGTGACCACACCAGTTCCGAGCCCAAGAGGATCTCCATCCACAACGTTGGCATGGCCGACGAGTCTGGCGACGAACTCGGTTCCCGGATCGTTCCAGATCGCCTCGGGTGTTCCGACGGCGACGACGCTGCCCTCACGGATGACCGCGAGCCTATCTGCATAGGAAAACGCTTCGGCTCGGTCGTGAGTGACATACAGGGACGTTGTTCCAACCTGGTCGACTACCGATCTGATGTGGAGCAACAGGTCCTCCCGCAGCGCAACGTCGAGTGAGCCAAGCGGCTCGTCGAGCATGACGAGGGACGGCTCGAGCGCGATCGTGCGAGCAAGTGCAACTCGCTGTTGCTCCCCACCGGACAGTGTGTCTGGTTTGCGATCCGCAAGACCCGGAAGTCCGATGCGTTCGAGAAGCTCGATGACGGTGGCGTCGCGTGCATGCCTCTCGATGCCAGCCATGCGCAGCCCGTAGGCGATGTTGTCTCCGACGCTGAGATGCGGGAACAGGGCGTGATCCTGGAACATCAACCCGATCGGTCGTTTGTGCGTCGGCAGCGAGGTGATGTCGGTGCCGTTGATGTGGACGCTTCCGGCGGCTGCCGGAACCAGACCAGCGATCGTGCGCAGCAGTGTGGACTTGCCGGATCCGGACGGACCCATGATGGCAAACCGTTCACCCGTGTTCACCGCGAGGTCCAGATGGTGGATGATCTCTGTCGAACTGAGCTCAACGGTGAGTCCCTCGATGGCTAGGCTCACAGTTCGCCTCTCTGATCAGTTCGGACGGTGTCGATGAGAAGGATCGCCACCGCTGTGATCACCATCAGGATCACGCTGAGCGCAAGGGCTGCGCCGAATGGGGCACCGCCTGGCCTGCCAAGGAGCCTGAAGATAGCGATCGGGATGGTCGGGGCTGACGGTCTGGCGATGAACGACGTCGCTCCGAACTCACCCATGGAGATGGCGAACGCAAAGGCTGCGCCGACGAGCATCGTTCGGCCGACAAGGCGGAAGTCGACGGTCCACCACGTTTTCCATCCGTTCGCTCCGAGCGTCGCTGCTGCCTCCCTGAGGGAATGTTGGACGCTGCCGAGTGACGGACTCACCGATCGGACGACGAACGGGATCGCGACGAGGGCATGGGCAATGGGTATCAAGATGAGTGATGTGCGCAGGTCAACAGGCCAGTCGAGAGCGATAAGGAATCCGAAACCGATGGTGACGGCGGAGGTGCCGAGCGGAAGCATCACGAAGACATCGAATACGCTTGAGGTACGGCGGGAGGTGTACGCCAGTGCTGCACTTGCGAGCCCGCCGATGAGTATCGCTATCAGCGTCGCAATGACGGCGAAACGGAGGGAGTTCCCGATCGCCTCTACGGG
>CAXMSN010000074.1:0-11971 GCA_964196275.1 uncultured Kiloniellales bacterium
GCTGGACGTTTGGCTGACATGGTGTCTCCTCTCAGAATGTCTGGTGACACCATGCGGGAAGTCGGGATAACGCTGCGCTAATCGAGGCGAAACCGATGCGAAAAGGGTCGGCTACGCCTTCTCGGCGAGAGGAAGCGTCAAACGGATCCGAGCACCGCCCAGTGACTCCGATGTTCCGATATCGAGGCTGCCGTCTGATGCTTCGACCGTGCGTCTGATGATGTCGAGCCCGAGACCTGTCGAGTCGGCATGCGATGAGCCCCGCTCCAACTCGAATCCATCGGGGAACCCTGCACCACCGTCCTCGATGGCGAGGATCGCTCTCGCGTTGTCTGTCGTGACGGACATGTGGAACATGGTGCCAGCGGGTGTGTGGGAGATGGCGTTCTCGATGAGCGCATCGACGACAGCCTCGATATCGCCGTGGGGCACCGCCACCCAGGCAGCATCGTCGGTGATGTCGATCGTCACCCAGCGGTCTTGCTCGACGGCAAGCGGGAGCCAGAAGTCGGATCGCTCGGCAACAACCGTTCCGAGATCGCACCACTCCTCTTCCTCGCGCCGAATGGGACGCCTTGCCTCACGGATGATGAAGTCGGTCGTGCGTTGGAGTTCATCGAGGTCAGCGATGAGCCGGTCCTTGTCTGGGCCGTCCTCGAGGCCGTCGATCGTGAGACGCATCGCTGTGAGGGGTGTGCGGAGCCGGTGCGAGAGATCCGCCGCGGTCTCGCGCTCTTCTTGGAGCAACCTGCCGATCTGGTCTGCAAGGCGGTTCAACTCCAGGCCGACCTCTTCGATCTCCGGAGGCCCGGCTGGCACGACGCGTGCTGACAGGTCCCCCTCGCTGAGCTGGATGGCGGTCTCAGACAGCTCACGCACAGGCACGACCATCGATCGCCCGAGTCGGTCCGCCACGAAAGCTGCGAGACCGACAAGGACGACGCCGAGCACAGCGAGGATCATCCAACTCCGAAAGACGCCCTCTCTCATGTCGGCGTCCGGCACGAACACTCGTACCACGACAGTGGACCCGTCGGTCGTGAGCACTGGGACGTACACCGCTGCGCCACCGTCGACGGAGGCGATGAACGAACTTCCTGCTGCCGCAAGGCTCAGGTCCTCGTCAGCTGGAACGGGCAGGCCGACCACCTCGCCGGACGGCAGGATGACCGACCCGTTGACGTCGACGATGCGGTCCTCTCCGATCAGCTCGAGTGCTGTCTCGAGGTCCTGGTTGACGGTGAGGACGGAGAGAACCCGTGCGAGGCTCTCAGCCTCTCGTTCCGCCGTCGAGATGGCAGAGTCGCGCGCAAGGTCTCCGACGAGGATGAAGAGGGGGACAAGGAACGCAAGCACGACCATTCCAGTGACGGCCACCGACAGGAGGATGAGCCTGCGTCTCACCCTGTCGGATCCACCAGCCGGACACCGACGCCGCGTCTGGTGTGGAGGTACACGGGATCAGCTGCGGTTTCGCCGAGCGCTTTTCGAAGCCATGACACATGGACGTCGACGGTCTTGTCCGCTCCGCCGTATGGCTGACGCCACACCTCGGCCATGAGCTCGCGTTTGCTGATCAGTTTCCCCGGTCGCCCCGCGAGGTAGGCGAGGAGATCGAATGCTCTGGCGGTCAGGTCGAGAGGTTCGTCATCCAAGGTCGCCTCGTGGCCGTCGAGGTCGAGGGTGAGGCCACCGACAGTGAGGACGCTGTCTTCTGGTTGGTCTCCGGTACGTCGCATCACGGCTCGAATCCGCGCTGCGAGGTGGTCGGCCGAGTACGGCTTGATGACGTAGTCGTCGGCCCCTGCATCGAGAACCCTGATGATGTCTGCCTCTTCGTCGCGTGCCGTGGCGACCACGACCGGCACCTGACTCACCGATCGGATCATCCGAAGCGCCTCTGTGCCATCGAGGTCCGGCAGTCCGAGGTCGAGGACGACGACATCGAAGTCGCCTGAAACCGCCCGCTGGACACCGTCCATGGCGGTGATCACGGTCTCGACGTCATGCCCGCGCTCGGACAGTCGCTTCGCAAGTGACTCACGAATCCGTTGGTCGTCCTCGATGATCAGGATGGCGGCCATGGCGCCACGATACCGAGCAGCGCCCGCCCAGCCGTCCAGTTATGCGACGCATGTGCAGTTGTTAACCGTGGGTTAGCTCAGTATCCCCTGAGCCATGCAAACTACGGGGTATGAGAAGAGGCCTGGGATTCACCATTGCATGGGTTGGCGCGACGATCGTCGCTGTAGTGGTCGCTGCCGCGGCCGTGGGAAGCGTGCGGTCCCAGGTGACGGAGACACCGACGGCGCTTGGCGCACCCACAGCGGTTGCGCTTGCGGCAGATGCACCCGTTGTCGAGACGACCGTGGCCCTTGCCCCTGGAACGACGACCACGACGCTCGCACCGGTCGAATCGTCGGCATCGGATACTGAGACCTCAACCACTCTCACGTCCACGTCGGTGACGACTACGTCAGCGCCGGGGACCGCCGCCACGACGTCCACAACAACCGCTCCGGCGACCACCACCACCACCACCACGGCGACGACGCCACCGTCCGGCGTGACGAAGAGTTACACAACGGCCGCGGGACTCGTTCGCATCATGGTGAGCGGCGAGTCGGTCACCTTCGCAGGGGCGACTGCCGATCCGGGTTGGAAGGTCGAACTCGAGAAGGCAGGGCCACCGGAAGTAGAGGTCCACTTCGAGAAGAACGACGACGAAGAGGACGAGATCGAGTTCCACGCCAAGTTCGAAGACGGCGAGCTGGTCGTCACCATCTCATAGGCGCCTTCGTCCCTCATCGACCCGTCATACGCGTCTCTATGAAGTCGACAAGGTCTACGAACGGGTCGAATCCGATCACCGTCTGTGCATCGGCGACGAAGTTCGACAGGGCATTGATGTCGTAGAACGTCGGCTCCCCCGTTGCTGCGTTGATCAGGTACTCGACTCCACCCAGGTCGGCACCCGTGGCGTCGAGGAGTCGTTTGGCATCCTCGATGATCTCGGGTGACGGCTTGAACGCCTCGATAGGTGCCGGGCCGTTCTCTCCGGCTGCAACTCCGGGGATGTCGCAGTAGTCGGCGGGGCAGAGGTTGAACGTGCCAGGTGTCAGGCGGAGCCGTATGGCGTAGAGGAACTCGCCACCGAGGAACTCGACCCTGACGATGCTGTCGCCCTCGGCTTGCAGGTGCTCCTGGACAAGTGCGGTGTCGTCCGGCCCGAATTCCAGAGTGCCGGATCTTGCAGCAACATCGAGCATTTGCGGCGTCTCGAACGAGACGATGCCTGCTCCGGAGCCGCCAACGTTCGGCTTCACGATCACCGGGTAGGCCAGCTCCTTCGCTGCGGTGACGGCTTCTGATGGATCGTTGATGACCCGCGCCTTTGGATGGGCGATATCGAGTCGGTTGAGCAGGCGGAGTTGCTTGGCCTTCGATACCTCGTATCCGTACGCCTCGGATCCGTTGATCACCGGCATCCCGATGTCCTCGAGATAGGCGAGGTAGTGGGTGGTCGAGTGGATGGTCGATCCGTTGCCACGAAGCCACGATGACGGGCTCATCCTGTTGATGACGACGCTGTACGGAAGCTCGGTGACCGCTGGATCCCACCGCAACTTCGATGCATCGATGGGTACGTTCGGAATCCCCCGCCTGTCGAGTTCATCGAACAGTGGAGTGAACCACTCCGGATGTTCGTAGAGGATGCCGACGGGTCTTGGTTCAAGTGATGGTTTGGGTGATGTCATGACGTGCTGCTCCTGAAATGCGGTTCGGGGTGAACGCAACGACGCCGTGTGCGGTGTGGAGGGATGCCCTCTCAGGTGGTGACGTCGTCAGGAGCGCTGCATGCGTGTTGCACCGGCGCTCGGGTGGACCACCCGAGGGCTCATACACATACAACAACACATGGTCTGGCATGACATGGCGGTAACGCTAGCTCGCTCAGAACGACCGAATGACGAACGGTCGGATTCCTGTCTCAGTTCTCCCGTATGCTGCCTCCGTGACCGACTCTGAGCATGGATTCCCCCCGCCCGACGACGACGGCTATTGGCAGATGCTCGCAGGAGAGGCGGCTGACACCGCCGCCGCTTCCCCCGCACGGCCCCCCAAGCAGGCACAGCTCATCCCGCCGAGAGACCCGGTGTACGTCGATGAGGCGGATTTGTTCGCACAGCTTCGTGAGACGTTCGGGTATGAGTCGTTCAGAGACGGCCAGCGTGATGTGATCGGCGCAGCTTTGGCTGCACAGGATTGCCTTGCCGTCATGCCGACCGGGTCCGGCAAGTCGTTGACGTACCAGCTGTCGGCACGGTTGCTTGGCGGCACCACGCTTGTGATCTCTCCCCTGATCGCACTCATGAAGGACCAGGTCGATGCGGCAACGGAACTTGGAATCAGGGCGACGTTCATCAACTCGAGCATCGAGTGGGATGAGCGACAGCGGAGGATCGAAGCGCTGAAACAAGGCGACTACGAACTGGTCTACGTGGCGCCCGAGGGGCTCGGAGCCTCGCTCGGCTCGGTGCTCGACGACGCCAACGTGCGGCTTGTTGCTGTGGACGAGGCGCACTGCATAAGCCAGTGGGGCCACGATTTTCGCCCGGCGTACCGGCAGCTCGTCAACCTCAAGTCCCGCTACGGGGTGCCGGTCCTCGCCCTCACTGCCACAGCGACGGACCGTGTTCGCGGAGACATCGCGACGCAGCTTGACCTCGCCGACCCGCTCATTGTGCAGACCTCCGTCTTCCGACCGAACCTTCGGCTGCACCTGTTCAAGAAGGGTGGCAAGGGGGCGGACCAGATCAAGGTGAAGGACTCGATCGGGAAGATCTGCCTCGACCGAATCGGCGACAGCGGGATCGTCTACACGCTGTCTCGCAAGGGTGCGGAGTCCACAGCGACGTACCTGCAGTCGCTCGGGATCAAGGCAGCTGCCTATCACGCCGGCCTCGAGTCTGATGTGCGTTCGAAGGTGCAGGATGCGTTCATCCGTGACGACGTGCAGGTCGTGTGTGCGACGATCGCGTTTGGGATGGGTATCGACAAGTCGAACGTGCGATACATCATTCACCGCGACATGCCAAAGTCGCTGGAGGGTTACTACCAGGAGATCGGAAGGGCAGGAAGGGACGGCCTCGACGCCGACTGCTTCCTGTTCTACTCATGGGCCGACGTGATCCAGCTCGAGCGGATGGTGTCAGGCGGGGAGAACGCACGGTCCCAGACCCAGCACATCCGCCGCATGTACGACTTTGCGGAATCCGAACGGTGTCGACACCAGTCCCTTGCGCAGTACTTCGGGGAGCGGATGGACATATGTGAGACGAGCTGCGACTTCTGCACGGATCTCGGCGTCGACCTTCGACAGATGTCGACACCTCGTGTCACGAGGAGTTTCGTCGACGACGTCCTCGAGCCCGGTTCGCATGATCTGTTCGAAGAGCTCCGGGTGTTGAGGAAGCAACTCGCCGATGAGCGACAGGTGCCCGCGTACGTTGTCTTCTCCGACGCCACCCTGAGAGAGATGGCGCAGACGCGCCCGTCGACCCCTTCGGAGTTCATCGCACTCAACGGTGTGGGAGCGAAGAAGCTTGAGTCCTACGGTGAGGTGTTCTTGGCAGCCATCAGCGAGAGCGTTCACTAGCCCCGAGCCTCGGATTCCGGATCGGCGCCGGTTCGTAAGATGAAGGATGTCTACGGAGGTGCGAAGTGGAGCGCGTGGTTGTCACCGGTGGCAGCGGTAAGGCTGGCCGAGCGGTCGTGGCGGACCTCAACGAGCACGGGTATGACGTCACGTCGGTTGATATCGCAGAGACCCTCCACCCGGATGCGCCGACGCTTGTTGCCGACCTCACCGATCTGGGCCAGGCTCTTGAGGCTCTGTCGAAGGCAGACGCTGTGGTGCACCTCGCCGCGATACCCGCTCCGAACGTCGTTACCGAAGGCGAGACGTTCCGCATCAACATGATGTCGACCTACAACGTGTTCTCGGCAGCGGTACAGCACGGTCTCGAACGTGTTGTCTGGGCGTCGTCGGAGACGCTGATCGGCCTGCCGTTTGTGCGTGAGACGCCACGCTATGCCCCTATCGACGAGGACCATCCGCGGCTACCTGAGTTCCACTACGCCCTCTCCAAGCTCGCTGGTGAGGTCATCGCCGAGCAGTTCAACCGCTGGTCTGGTATCCCGTTCGTCGCACTCCGGATCTCCAACATCATGGAGGAGCACGACTACACGGAGCGGTTCCCAGGATTCTGGGACGACGCCACGCTGAGGGCATGGAACCTGTGGGGATATGTGGATGCCCGAGACGTCGCCCAAGCGGTGCGACTGTCGTTGACCGCCGATGTGGGCGGAGCCGAGTCGTTCCTCGTTGCCGCATCGGACACCTGCATGCCACAGAGAAGCGCTGATCTGATGGCCGAGGTGTATCCCGAGGTCGAGGTGAGAGGGGCTCTTCGTGATCGCGAGACGCTTCTGTCGATCGACAAAGCCAGGGCGATGCTTGGCTATGAGCCCATCCACTCGTGGCCTATGTACGTGGATGTTCCGACGTGAGGAGATCGACATCCTCCTGCAGTGGTGTTCAGCACGCTTCATGTCGATGACGTGGCCAGCGGTCACGGTGTCGGCGATGCGGTCGCTGCCCACAGACGGCGAGTAGCGGCGGCCCAGACGAGGCCGAAGACCAGTCCCGCTGCACCGAGTCCGATGAGGAGTGTGCGAATCGACACGACCTCAGCGGCACTCCCGACAGCGAGAGCCGAAACGGCGAACAGCAGTCTGTCAACACCAAAGTCGAGTGCGAAGATTCGTCCGCGGACTTGATCCGGGCTGAGTTCCTGAAGACCGTATGTCGAGAAGGTGAACATCGTGCCACCTCCCATGTGGGCAATGCCTATGGCGAGTGCAGCGAGCGCAAGGCTCGGCGCTGCGCCGACGAACAGATACCCCACCCCCCACAACGCCATCGCGTATCCGATCGTGCCAAGAACCCTCTGTAGCGACGATCCGAACAAGTGGAACGCGATGATGGGCCCGAAGAGGTTTCCCAGACCTCGCGCACCGAACAGAACGCCGGTCCCACCATCTCCGGCATCGAACACTACGATCGACAGGACCGCGAACAGGCCAACGGCTCCGCCAGACGTCAGTGCGTGGCCAGCCTTGGCCGTCACCAGTGCTGCGACGCTGCGGTGATCGGCGGCGTAGACAAGCGCGGCTTTCGTCGCTTCGAAGAACCGATCCGGCGCCGTTCGGACCTCCTGCTGCAAGCGTCGACCGATCCGCGAGATCAAGACGGCAGATACGACGAAGGTCGCAGCGTTGGCTGCGAACGCGGCATCTCGTGAGACGACCGCTGCCACGAAGCCTCCGAGCGCCGCCCCAAGCGCGAGCATCGCTCCCCAGGCACTGGACATGAGGACGTTCGCTGCGCCGAGATCCTCTGTATCGACGACGTTTGGAAGAGCCGCTCCTGACGCCGGGTAGAAGAACGCAGCCCCCGCGCCATCGAGTGCGATGACTATCAGAGGGAACCAGATCCCACCGATCGTATCCGCAGCGAGCAGGCTGAGAACCAGCCCGGCTCGCACAAGGTCTGAGATGATCAGGATCTTCTTGCGATCGAAGCGGTCAGCGAAAGTACCGGTGAACGGTGCGAGCAGTAAGGCAGGAAGCGCCTGGGCCGCAATGACAGCTGAAGCTGCCAGAGTCGATCCTGACATGTCGTAGACGAGGCCGACGAGAGGCACGATCAGAAACCAGTCTCCCGCGAACGAAATGAGTCTGGCGAGATACAGCCTCCGGAAGTCGGCGTTGTCGCGAACGAGTGTCCAGTACAGGGATACGGAGGCCATCCGGGCGATGGTACCGGCTCACTCAGCCCGGACGATTTGGGCCGCACCAGGCCGCTGCGTTTCGGAGCTCTGACCTGCCCATTCGAGATCGGTCTTCAGATCAGGTCTGGGCTCGCGCCATTGCATCGAGGGCGAAGGTGGCTGCAGCGGGGTAGTCAAGGGAAGACCCTCGTCGCTTTGCGGCGTCCGCATCGGCGGGATCGAGTGCGGCCTCGGTGGCGACGAGAATCGCACGGTACTGGTCGCCGAACGGGCCGAACAGGTCGGGTGCCCTGTCGGCATCTGCCTCGACGGCAGCGTTGAGCACGAGGGCATCGGCATCACTGCCGATGGAGTGGAGCATCTCCACGAGATTCCGCACCGCAGTCCACATCTGGGGGCGGTTCCCTGCTGTCCTCCACAGGCGGATGCAGCGGTACATCGCGTCGAACGCCGTCTCCATGTCGCCTTTGCGTCCGGCGATCGAGGAGAGTGCCACAAGAGAGATCCCTGCGACGAACTCGTTGTCTACGGTGATGCTCGACTCCACGGCATCCTCAAGCATCTCTATCGCACGGTCTGGATCCGACGCCCCTTCGATTTCACCCTGGACGTACATCGACCAGGCATAGAGCGATGGGCTCGCTTCCGCTTCCGCTGCTTCGGTGAGCCGAATCGCTGCCTTTCGGGCGGCTTCGATATCACCTGAATAGAAAAGAGAGAGGGCGTAGTCGGTGCCGATCGCGCTCGCCGGGCGGGCGAGGTTCTGTCGGAACGCCTCTGCCATGGCAGTCTCGGAGTCGGCGATGATCCACTCGACGTCGCCACTGAAGAACCGTGTGACGTGTGTGAGATACCGATGGATGAGATCGACCAGTTCCCTGTCAGGGATCTGATCGGTCTCGCGGGCGAAGATCTCCGGTGCACCAGCTATGTCGCCGCCGAACAGCGATGAGTGGGCGAGAGCCAGTGCGAACTCGATGCGAGCCGTGTGGTCGGGTGGGATCGATGCGAGCGCCCCCTTCGTCCATTCGACGATGCCAGGCCGCATCTTGAGTTCGACCAGAAAGCGAACGACCACGCCAAGGGGCTCGAGGATGTCGAAGCGTTGGTGTTCCGAGGCCCACGAGGTCGTCGCCTGCAGGTTATCGATGTCAGCGAGGATCGCCGCGAGCATCCGGGCCTCCTCCGGACCGATGAGGAGTTCGCGCGCGTCCTCACAGGCCTTGCCGTACCACTCAGCATGACGCTGAGCGACGTCACCTTTTTGGCCAGATTCAGCGAGTCGCTCTGTGGAGAAGTGCCGGAGCGTGTCGAGCATGGTCAGCCGTGTCGACCCTCCTCCCCTGACGGGCACGACGATGGACTTACGAACGAGGGTTGCGATCGCAACCCGAACGTCGGACTCGGTTATCTCATCGCCAGAACAGACGGAGAGCGCAGCGTCCATCGAGCAGCCTCCCGTGAAGGTCGACAGGCGCTCGAACACGGTCCGATCGACTGGTTCAAGCAGGTCGTATGACCAACTGACGAGATCTGTCAGCGACCGGTGGCGCTGGACGGTGGAGCGTGACGAAGACTGGAGGTCGAGATCGTCGCTCTCGAGTGCGGCGAGCATCTCCGCCGGCGTCATCATCTCGCTCTGCGATGCGGCGAGTTCGATCGCAAGGGGCAGTCCATCGAGCCTTCGGCAGATCTCCTCCACGGTGTGTTGGTCGAACGACTCCATTCCAAGGTCGGGAGCGACTGCTGTGGCCCGTTCGATGAAGAGGGAAACGGCCGGAGCCGGGCCGTCGGTATCGGTGACCTTGAGTGGTCCGACCCGGTGGACGTCCTCGCCTCTGAGGCTCAGCGGTTCGCGGCTCGTGATGATGAGGTTCACGTCTGGTACCTCACCGAGTATCTCGTCGACCAATGTCGCGACGGCATCGATCTGGTGTTCGGCATTGTCGAGGATGACCAGCCTCGATTCAGATCGGAGGCCATCGAAGAGGCTTTGCTTGGCGGTCATGTCCGGCCGCTGGGCGATGTTGAGCGATGATGCGACCGCGGCAGCAACATGGTCTGGATCGGTGGTCGCAGTGAGGTCAACGAACCAGGCGCCTGCAGGGAAGCTATCTGAGAGCCTGGCACCGACTGACTTGGCGATCGTCGTTTTTCCGACGCCGCCCACACCGACGAGCGTTACGAGCGGGGATCGCTCGACGGACTCAGCCACAGCCGCGATCTCGTCGTCCCTTCCGATCACCGTCGCCCGCATCCTCGGGATGTTTCCTACGGACGCACGGGGCGCAAGGACTGCGAGTGGGCTGAGTGCGTCGTTACGGTCGAGTTGCCAGATCCGTTCGGCACGGGTGAGGTCCCGCAGGCGATGCTCGCCGAGGTCCCTGAACATCCAGTGCTCCCTGGACTCGTCCGCAACGAGGGTGCGCACAGCATCGGTGACGAAGACCTGGCCGCCATCGGCTACCCCTGCGACCCGGGCCGCCCGGTTGACGGTCGTTCCGAAGTAGTCGCCGTCTCGCTCGGCGGAAGTCCCGGTGTGGAGACCCATCCTGATCGAGATCTCGTCGATCTCGCCCGGCCACGATTGGCTGCCAACGTCGTCCTGGATCGTGAGCGCGGTGTCGAGTGCTGACAGCGGGGATGCGAATGCGACACCCCATCCGTCGCCCGCTTTCGAGAACACATACCCGGCGTTGTCGTTGATGGCGGACTGGAGCAGGTCGTCGTGCGTCGACAGTGCATTCGACATGTCATCGGGATGCTTGTCCCACAGACGCGTCGAACCCTCGATGTCCGTGAAGAGGAACGTCACGGTTCCCGTGGGTGCGTCGGTGGTGGGCATCCAGTGAGAATACCTGCTGCGCCGAGCCCGGTGCGAGGCGCCCGCCTTGTGCTCGTTTCGCCGAGTCTGGGGCACGCCCTTGGCTGAGCGTCTAGTGTCCGCGCTATGGGAGAACTCAACGTACGCGGCGGTGGGCTTGAGGGCTGCAGCGGCGACCCAGTGACCGGGTGGTTCCGCGACGGTTCGTGTCGATCGTCACCCGCGGATCCGGGGAGTCATACGATCTGTGCGGTCATGACCACCGAATTCCTCGATCACCAACAGTCTGTGGGGAACGATCTGGTCACCCCGATGCCCCAGTTCCGGTTCCCTGGTCTGTCCCCTGGCGATCGATGGTGCGTCACGGCGCGTAACTGGTTCCGCGCCCACCAGGACGGTGCCGCCGCCCCGGTCGTCATGGCGTCGACGAGCGACGCGGTACTCGAGTTCGTTGCCCTCGAGGTTCTTGAGGCGTACGCGGTAGACGTGCCGGACGATCCGGGGCTACTGAGTGACTGAGAAGGCGCACACCCCAGCTCACACGAGAGGCAATCGATGATCATCCGCATCTGGCACGGCTGGACGACGCCAGAAAACGCCGACGCCTACGAGACCGTGCTGAACACGACGATCGTGCCAGGCATCATGGCGAAGCGGATACCAGGCCTCCAAGGGCTCGACATCCTCCGCCGCGCTGACGGCGACGCCGGAGAGGTCGAGTTCATCACGGCGATGTCATTCGACAACTGGGCTGCAGTCGAGGCCTTTGCGGGAAAGAGCCGAACCGGATCCGTGGTTCCGCCAGCTGCACGTGAGGTGCTCACGCGCTTCGACGAGCACTCACAGCACTACGAAGTGGCCGCACACCACGAGCCAATCGAGTCCGGCGGGTAGACCGGCGAAAAGCCCGAGCCCGTTATGGCGTTGGCTCAGGCGATACTGGAACCGACCATGCCAGGGAAGCGTCGATGACGGACTCGAGATCTGCCGTGCCTCCCGCCTCGAAGGAGGACACGACCTCCGGCGGCAGCGCAGCAAGCGCATCAGGGGTGATGTACTCCTTGAGCACTGAGTCGAGATGGGTGACGCCACCGATCCCCGTCTCCTCCCACAAGTGAGTGACTGCGCCTGCGAAGTACAGCGATGCGATCTCGTCGCCTTCCTCGTGTGCGATGACCGACATCGCTCCGACCTGCGCGGCGATTCCCGAAAGGTCGTTCAGATCGACGAACATTCTCAGGGCATGCTGAAACGACTCGACCGCTGCCGGGTTGTCCCCAAGCAGATTCGA
>CAXMSN010000075.1:0-17745 GCA_964196275.1 uncultured Kiloniellales bacterium
GTTCTGCTGGTATCAGCGCATCGCGATGTATCCGCTTGCCGTCATCCTGCTCATCGCCGCGTACCGGAAGGAAGGGATGATCCGAATCTACGCAGCGAGCTTGGCGACGATCGGCGTCGCACTCTCTGCGTATCACAAGCTGATTCAGGTCTACCCCAGCCTCGATTCCGGTTCCTGCGCTGCTACCGGGCCCTCATGCTCAGCGGCGTTGATTCTGAAGTTCAACTTCGTTTCGATTCCTTATATGGCGTTGAGTGCTTTCATTCTGATACTTACCCTCTTGTGGGCGGACCGAGTCAACGCTCGAGCCGCCAACAACTACGAGCCGGAATCTTCCGGCAACCGGACATAGGAACGACATGACAACGCAGCAACCGTCTTCAAGCAAGACAGGACTGATTATCGGGATCATCGGTGGAATCGTCGTGCTCGCACTCGTGGCCGTCGTGGTATTCGCGACAGAAGAAGTCGGTGCAGAGTACGGAGATCCGGTCATCACCGGAAATGCGTTGCCGTTAATGCCTCAAGGGGCTCCCGTTGATGTGACAGCGACCGGCCTCGAGGCACCCGAAGTGGTCGGTCAGAATTTCTCAGGCGATGAAGTGCAGATCGTCAACGACGGCAGGGCGAAGGCAATCATCTTCCTCGCACACTGGTGCCCCCATTGTCAGGTAGAGGTCCCGAAAGTGCAGGCCTGGATCGACTCGGGCGGTGGCGTTGAAGGCGTCGACATGTACGCGGTGGCAACGAGCATGGACTCCACCCGCGGCAACTTTCCTCCGTCGGAGTGGCTTGAGACCGAAGGCTGGACCGCCCCTGTCGTGAGAGATGACAACGAGAACTCCGTCCTCGTTGCTTTCGGTCAGGGTGGATTCCCGTTCTGGACGTTCGTCAACGCGGACGGAACCGTTGCACTTCGTGCGTCAGGGGAGATGCCGATCGAGCAACTCCAGCAGATCATGTCGAGCCTTCAGAAGTAGCACACTGCCTTCCGACTCGACTCCCGACAGGAGATGACATGGAACTAGCGATGTTCCTCGAGCCCCAAGCCGGTGGCTCCTATGACCGACTCCTCGAACTGGCGTTGTGGGCCGAGCAGAAGGGGCTTGCCGCCTTTGCGCGCGCAGACCACTACCTCATGGGTCCCAAATCGGCGCAGACAACGGACGCCCTCGTTTCGTTCGGAGGATTGGCTCGCGACACGTCATCGATCGAGCTCCTCACGCTCGTGTCCCCCATTACGTTCCGCAACCCCGCCGTGATGGCGAAATCGGCAACAACGATCGATGAGATGTCAGCTGGACGATTCACCCTCGGCGTCGGAACCGGATGGATGGAGTCCGAGCATCATGCGTTCGGTCTGGAGCTGCCACCGCTCAAGGAGCGATTCGATCGCCTCGAGGAGTCGCTCGCCGTCATCTCGGCAATCTTCGCCGGCGGCGGAACGTTCGACGGCGAGTACTACTCGCTCGACATCGATGAGGTTCATCCGAAAGCGTCTCCGGGCCTAGGTATCGTCATCGGTGGTTCAGGGATGCTCAAGACCCCTCGACTTGCGGGCACCTATGCAAGCGAATACAACATGTTCGTGTCGGATCAGTCGACGCTGGCCGAGAGGCTCGATGTCATGGCCTCTGCTGCCGAAGCAGCCGGTAGGGATCCGAGCGAAATTCGTGTCTCGTTTGCCGGTCCGGCTTTCATCTACGAAGACGAGGCCGCTCATAGGGAGGTCTTGACTCGACGAGGCGAAAAACGAGACATGACTGCTGACGAGTACGCCGCATTCCTCGATGACCGAGCAGTGCCGCACGGCACGGCGGAGAACGCGGAAGCCGCGATCGAGCGAATGGCTTCGTGGGGAGTGAACCGATACTACGTCCAGGATCTGCGCCCACTCGACGAGATCGACCTCGATGACATGGACACCCTGTTCACAGCTCTCGGAGCCTGAGGAAACCCGTTCGAATGGGGCTCCCGAGCCATTAACATCATGGCCATGTTACAAACTCCTCTGATCTCCATCGACAACGTGCACGCGTCCGTGGAGGGCATCCCAATCCTCAAGGGCGTCAGCCTGACGGTCAACAGCGGCGAGACACACGCAGTCATGGGACCGAACGGCTCAGGCAAGTCAACGCTGGCAAACGTCCTTCTCGGCCATCCCTCCTATCTGATAACCGAAGGGTCGATCGCCTACAAGGGTGAGGACATCACCGAATGGGCACCCGAAAAGCGAGGCCAGGCAGGAATGTTCCTCGGCTTCCAGTATCCCGAAGAGATCCCTGGCGTGTCCGTGGTCAACTTCCTCCGAACTGCACTGTCGAACAAGACCGGGACCAATTACACCGTCCTCGAGTTGCGTCTGAAAGTGATGGAGGCGATGCGCGACCTCGAGATGGACGCGAGCTTTGCGGATAGATATCTGAACGAGGGGTTTTCAGGCGGCGAACGGAAACGCAACGAGGTACTCCAGATGGCGATCCTCGAACCTGAGTTCGCCGTTCTCGACGAAACAGACTCCGGACTCGACATCGACGCACTCCGGGTCGTTGCCGAAGGCGTGAAGCGCCTCCAGTCCGACGACCGTGGGTTCCTCATCATCACCCACTACCAACGCATGCTCGACTACATCACACCCGACTTCGTCCATGTCTTCCTCGACGGGCGCATCGTCGAATCCGGGGACGCGTCACTGGCCGATTCGATCGAGGATGCCGGATACGATTCGTTCCGCTCGGAGCTTGGCGTCGGGTGACCGACCTGCGAGTGCTCAGAGCCGATTTCCCGATACTTGCGCGCGAGGTCAACGGAAGCCCACTCGTCTATCTCGACTCTGCGGCAACGACCCAGAAGCCTCTCGCAGTCCTCGATGCGATGCGGTCGTACTACGAGAACTCAAATGCGAACGTTCACCGCGGCGCACACACACTCGCAGCCGAGGCAACCGAGCTGTACGAGGATGCCAGGGGCAAGGTTGCCCGTTTCGTCGGCACATCGCCGAGCCAGCTGGCCTTTGTCCGAGGCACGACCACCGCAATCAATCACATCGCATACGGATGGGGCTTGAACCATCTCAGTGAAGGCGATCGGATAATGGTCACCGTCATGGAGCATCATGCGAACATCGTTCCGTGGCAGCTCGTGGCGAAGCACACGGGTGCGGAGTTGGTCTACCTCGAACTCGACGACGAGTTTGGCGTGGACACGACCGCCCTTTCGTCACTGCTCGACGAGAGAATCAAGATCATCGCGTTCTCTGGAATGTCCAACGTCACCGGAGCTCTCGGCCCCATCGACGTGCTCACGCAGGCCGCCAGATCGGTCGGAGCGATCACCGTTCTCGATGCAGCACAACTGGTGCCACACACGCCTGTCGACGTCGAGGCGCTCGGTGTCGACTTCATGGCGTTCTCTGCGCACAAGATGCTGGGCCCGACAGGCATTGGCGCCCTCTGGGGTCAGGCAGATCGCCTCGAGGAGATGGAACCATCTGAGGGTGGAGGCGAGATGATCAACACCGTTGAACGCCATGTCTCCACGTGGGCTCCGGTCCCCCACAAGTTCGAGGCAGGGACGCCACCGATCGCCGAGGCCGTGGGCTTCGGGGCAGCCGTCGACTATCTGAGCGACATCGGGATGGATGTCATCGCTCACCACGAACGCACACTCACCGCGTATGCGCTCCAGCAGCTGTCCCAGGTCCCCGATCTCACGATCTACGGCCCGACCGATGTGACGAAGCGAGGCGGAGCGGTCAGTTTCGAACTCGGAGACATCCACCCGCATGACATCGCCACGATCCTCGATCAGGACGGGATCGCCGTTCGGGCTGGCCACCATTGCGCAAAGCCTCTCATGAAGTATCTCAACGTGCCGGCGACCGCACGCGCTTCCTTCTATCTGTACAACGTCGAAGAAGAAGTCGATGCCCTTGTCACATCGTTGCACAAGGCGCGGAAGATCTTCGGGCTCGTCTAGGAGGCGGTCAATGCGCATACACTACGGCGCTCAACCGAGCCAAGAAGAAGTACGACCATGAGCGATCTAGACGAGTTGTACCGGAGTGTCATCCTCGATCACTACCGGAACCCACGGCGAAAAGGGACGCTGAGCGACCCACATGTTCACGCCGAGGGCACCAACCCGTCATGTGGCGACGAGTTCTTCCTGGATCTGGTCGTGGAAAACGGGACAATCGTCGACGCGGCGATGCAGGGACAGGGCTGCTCCATCTCACAGGCCTCGGGGTCGATGATGATGGATGCGATCGTCGGCAAGTCGGTATCGGACGTCGAGGAAATCGCACACAAGTTCCGTCTGATGATGACGATCGAAGAAGGCGAGAACCCTGTCGACGAAGATCGGCCGGGATCGGTGCTTGGCGACCTCGAGGCGCTTCAGGGCGTCCGGAAGTTCCCCGTTCGGATCAAGTGCGCAGATCTTGCATGGGCAACCCTTGCCGACGCCCTTACGATGTCGACAGAGCCGGCTTAAGGCTCGATCAGCCGACCACGCCGCCCTCGGTCATCGGTCTGAGATCGAGTGCAGCGTGGAGTTCGTCCTCCGGCAGAACACCCATCTCGAGTGCGACCTCACGAACCCCCCTGCCTTCGGCGAAGGCGACCTTCGCTATCTCCGCGGACTTGTCGTATCCGATGACCGGCACCAGTGCGGTGATGATGATCACGTTCTGTTCGAGAAGCCATTGCGCCCTCTCGTGATCCGCCGTGATCCCATCGACCATCTTGTCCTTCATCACGGTGGTCGCCGTGGAGAGGAGGTCGATCGATTCGAGGAGGTTGTGCGCCATGAGCGGCATCATCACGTTCAGCTCGAAGTTTCCGTTCGCACCGCCCCACGTGATAGCGGTGTCGTTGCCGATGACCTGGCTTGCGACCTGC
This sequence comes from uncultured Kiloniellales bacterium, assembly GCA_964196275.1. Taxonomy (GTDB): domain Bacteria; phylum Actinomycetota; class Acidimicrobiia; order Spongiisociales; family UBA5794; genus UBA5794. The sequence goes on from CAXMSN010000075.1 coordinate 4,902, forward strand.
ATCATCATCTCGGAGATGACGGGGTTCACCTTGCCCGGCATGATCGATGACCCTGGCTGGAGCGAGGGCAACTGGATCTCGGCGATGCCCGTGCGGGGCCCAGACGACATCCACCGGAGGTCGTTTGCGATCTTGAAGAGCGATACGGCGACCGTCTTGAGTGCACCCGAGGCGCTGACGACGGCATCCTTGGCCGACTGTGCTTCGAAGTGGTTGGGGGCCTCGACGAACGCATAGCCCGACCGTCGCGCCATCTCCGCGATCGTCGTCGAGGCAAAGCCTTCGGGAGCGTTGATACCTGTTCCTACCGCAGTCCCGCCGAGTGCAAGTTCAAGAAGCTCAGGGACGATGGCTCTGACCCTTGAAGCACCGTTGCGAATCTGCGTGGCATATCCGCCGAACTCCTGCCCGAGACGGATGGGCGTGGCGTCCATGAGATGGGTCCGCCCCGACTTCAGCACGTGGTCGAATTCGTCAGCCTTTGCGTCAAGCGAATCCGCAAGCGCGTCAAGCGCGGGGAGAAGGCTCCGCTCTATCCCAGCGACGGCAGCGACATGGATCGCCGTAGGGATCGTGTCGTTCGATGATTGGGACGCGTTCACATGGTCGTTCGGGTGAACGAGCTTGGACCCGAGCTCACCACCGAGTATCTCGGTCGCCCTGTTGGCGATGACCTCGTTGGCGTTCATATTCGTCGACGTTCCTGAGCCTGTCTGAAAGATGTCGAGCACGAAGTGTTCGTCGAGGTCGCCAGCTAGGACCTCCTCGGAAGCTGCGATGATCGCTTCTGACGTGGCCGCATCGATCGCACCGATGGCCAGGTTCGTCGATGCTGCCGAAGCTTTGAGCACGCCGAGCGCCCAGATGAACGTGCGCCCGAATCGGAGATCGGAGATCGGGAAGTTATCGACCGCCCTCTGTGTCGATGCGCCGTAATACGCACCTTCAGGCACCGGCACCTCGCCCATCGAGTCCCGTTCGATCCTCATCAGGTTCTCCTCGCGGTCGGTAGTTCGACACAGCTAAAGATAGTGACCACGCGGGACATGCCCTTCACCGCGTAAGGGCGAGGGAGACCGCAGTCGGAAAGACCTCCGACACGTCTCCATCGATCCTCAAGGCGACTAGGCCGGTCGTGTCGTGCTCGGTTGCTCCCCGATTGACGATGGCGTATGGGACACCGCGGTCGGCGGCGACGAGCGGTACCTCGGACACGGGGAACACAGCGAGCGTTGATCCAAGGGCGATCACCAGATCGCACCGTTGTGCAGCCTCCGAGGCCTGCTGCATCGACATCGGATCGAGCGCCTGCCCGAACGAGATCGTTGCTGGCTTGAGGAGCCCGCCGCAGTGGCAGATCGGCGGCTCGTCGGTTTCGGCGAATCTCTCGAAGTGGGGTTCGGCAGGCGTTCGCTCGAAACACGACAGGCAACCGACGATCCTCGCCGTGCCGTGAACTTCGACGAGCTTCTCGGGGCTGAGCCCGGCGTCCGTGTGAAGTCCATCGACGTTCTGCGTCACCACCATGTCGAGCCTGTCAGCCTCCTCGAGGTCCGCACATGCGAAGTGCACATCATTTGGCAGCGCTTCTCGAAACGCGTCCGCAGCGGCGAGCTTCTGGTGCCAGTACTCGTGTCTCCTCCTCGGATCACGGACGAACCCACTGAATTCAACGGGACGTTGCGTCTTCCACACTCCGTTGGGCCCGCGGAAGTCGGGGATGCCACTTGCGGTTGAGATACCAGCACCCGTAACCATCAGGATCGCCTTGGCGTCTGCGATCAGGCCTGCGAGATCCGAGATGTCGTCCATGCCCCCACCGTACCGAGCGACCGTCATCTCCGTACCACGCGGCTTCAGCCCGAAGCGTCCTCGGTGGGAGGCGCCTGCATGATGTCGAAGACGTTGCCTTCCGGATCGGTGCATGTCCGCCAGACGAAGCCACCCCACTCCTGGGTCTCGCCAGGCTCGCCACCGAGGTCCTTCACCCTGGAGCATGCTGCATCGAGATCACGGACGACGAAGTCAAGATGCACGCGATTCTTGCCGACCCGTGGCTCATCGACCCTCTGAAGCCAGAGCGTCACCTTCCGGTCGGGGGCGTGCGCGAGGAATCCGAAGTGATCGTGGATCGCCGTCTCAACGCCGAGGAGATCTCCCCAGAAGGCCGTCATACCTTCAAGATCGTTGCAGTCGATCGTCGCTGCGATAAACAGTGGAACGTCTGCAGGTCTTTCGTCGGTCATGGCGGCACAGTAGCTCCTGTCGAACATCACCGGTGCACATGTGTCGACATGTGTGTTCGACATGGCGTGCGCGGGGCCGGTTCATGCCGGATCGAAAGGCACGAGAGCGTAGGTGAATGCGTATCCGCTGGCTTGTGGGTCGTCCAGAGCTAGTTCTCCGGTCATGTACTCAGCGATGAGGGCGCTGATGCGAGTTTCGATGTCTTCGATCTCAGCCTCGGTCAGCCACGCGATGGCGCGTCCGACGGCCATTCGTTGTTCGTTGCCTTCGAATCTTCGTTGGAAGGCGTCTTCTGTCTCTGCTCGTGCCGGCTCGAGGACCATCGCTGCGAATGCCTTCGCGGCGGCCCCGGCGTCCTCGACGTTGGCAAGCATTTCGGGTCCGGGTGTGATCGTCTGACCGGTGACTCGGTAGATCTTCTCGATGCGGGCGCCGGATTTGCGTGTGTGTACGACTTCGATGAAGCCAGCTTCCTCGAGAAGGTTCGTGTGGTAGTAGAGGCGCGTGACCGGCATGCCGAGGCGTTCGGCGATCTCGCGTACGGATGATGGCTGACGGCAGAGCCCAAGGATGCGCACTCGGAGGCCTGAGGTGAGGGCCTCGACTTGGGACGGATCCGTTATGAACGTTTCGTCGGGAACGTCTGGTAGGTGTGGGAGATCGTCAGTCATGATCACTCCTGGTCGGGGAGATGCGATTGGGCGTCAACTGCTGGGCATGGGCGCTGAACGGTACCGGCCCGGCCGTGGACGTTTCACTGGTCGATCTGTCGGAGTCGACGGTTCGGCATCTGCGATGTCTGGACGGCGCTGTCCGTCGTCTCGACGGCGGTCTTCGACGATGGCTCGGTATGCGGCTGGGTCAGTCATTAACAGCATGGGTGCTTCTCCTGTGTCGCTATGTTCAACTGAGTCGAATATACCTCAGCGCAGACGCATGTTCAAGTGATTTGAATATACTCTTCACCAGTCGAATATGATCGGTCCACAACAAACACGGCGACTCGGGTGGTCGTCGGAGCCGAAATCGTCCATCAATCTGCCGCGAAGTCGTGCGGCCCCAGAGTTCGATAACGTCGAGGGTGTCCGATCGACTGGGTCGTCCGTCCGATCGCCTCACGTATAACCCACATTCTGGCGCGTCGATCAAGTGTGCATGAGAGCAGTTATGCGGACCCAGTCACAAGAGCGAATTGCGGGACTTGCGGTTAGCGAACCCTGCCGCCCGCCGGAACCTCTTCTGCACAGGTGGCACCACTGGGATCAAGACGATCGACGTTGGGCGGGCTGATCTCTACGAGGTGAGGGCACCGTTGGCCGCTTGAAGATCGGCATATCCACCCGCTTCGAGCTCCTCGGCTACCTCGGGCCCGCCGGTCTGAACGATCCTGCCCGAGACCATCACATGCACCTTGTCGACAGACATGTACCGGAGGATCCGACTGTAGTGGGTGATGACCAGGATGCCGATGTCGTCGCTCCTCATGTCTTCGACCATCGCTGCGACCTCGCGCACCGCATCGATATCAAGACCTGAGTCGATCTCGTCGAGGATCGCCATCTTGGGGTTCGAGACGCCAAGAAGATACATCTCGGAGCGCTTCTTCTCTCCGCCCGAGAGCCCAACGTTGACGTAGCGTGTCCGGAACGCCTGCATCGATAGGCGATCGGATGCGGAATCTGCGCGGTCGGCGTATCCACCGTCCTGCGGGTTCGACGCTGCCATGGCCGCGGTGAGATCGTCAAGGGAGACACCCGGCACCTCAGTCGGATACTGGAACGCCTCGAAGAGGCCGGTGCGGGCTCGCTCATCGACTGCCATCCCCATGACGTCGACACCGCCAACCCGTGCGTCGCCAGATGCGTCGTAGTCGTCCCTTCCCATCAGCACATGGCAGAGCGTCGACTTGCCAGATCCGTTGGGCCCCATGACGGCGTGGACCTCGCCGAAAGGAACCTCAAGATCAACGCCATTGAGGATCTGAAGATCGCCGATCGAAGCTCTGAGATCTCGTACATCGAGTGCGTTAGGCATCTTGATTCTCGCTTGCCGTCTCGGTGGAAGGCAACGTGACGAACACGGAGCCGTCACGTACCTCTGTTGGATAGACAGACACGGGCTTCGTCGCCGGAAGCGATCCTGGCTGCCCGGTCACGATGTCGAACTCCGCGCCGTGACGCGGACATTCGACGTCGGTGCCGAAGAGTTCCCCAGCCGCCAGCGAGGCCTCGGCGTGGCTGCATCGGTCGTCGATGGCGTGGACGGAACCTTCGACCTTGAAGACCGCCACTCTCTGACCATCGACGGAGAAGCACTTGCCTTCACCCTCCGCAAGCGACTCGAGCGTCGCGATCTCATGCGTAGTCATACGCGGCCTTCCTCTTGCGCCGTCACGTACTTGGCGTTGATGCGCTCACGGACCGTGGCGGCCAGATCCTTGTGCGGAATCAGGCTCACAACTTCCTCGAAGAAACCTTGCACTTGGAGCCGATCGGCGCGATCCGCGGTGAGGCCCCTGCTTCGTAGGTAATAGCGTTGATCAGCATCGAGGGGGCCGACACTCGACCCGTGGCCACACTTGACGTCGTTCGCCAGAATCTCAAGGTTCGGAACGGACTGGGCGGCAGCACCCTCTGAGAGGATCAGGTTCCGGTTCGTCTGGAAGGACTCGGTCTTCTGACCGGTCTTCTCGATGCGGATCATGCCTGTGAACACAGACAGCGCGCTGTCCTCAACGGCTCCCTTGAGGAACATGTCAGCGCGCGTGTTCGTGCCGATGTGGTTCATGAAGTATCGATAGTCGAGCGTCTGATCCTCTTCGCCGAAATATGCTCCGTAGATCTTGGCGTGGGAGCCGCGCCCTATGAAGTTCACATCGAGGTGCAAACGGCCGATCTTCCCACCAAGACCCACCTCCGAGAGCGTCAGGCCAGCGTCTCGGCCAAGGTCCATCACGGCGCGGCCCATAGCTCGCGTCGCGTAGTTCCAATCCTGAACGATGATCAGGTTCAGCCTGGCGTTGTCGCCTACCGTCGCTGTCAGCCGCGGAACGACGACACAGGCGACGTCGGTCGACGAGCGATAGCGAACGACAACCGCACCGTCGGTACCGGCGGGGACGTCGATGTGAACGCCGGGATATGTCGTCGATGCTCCGGTCGACTGGACGTCCACGAAGACCGGGTCATCTAGAAGATCACCATCGATAAGAGCAGATCCAGGCGTATAGGCGTCGAACGATGTCGTGAAAAGATCGGTGTCGTTGAGGGACGGCGACGGGTCAGACGACGAATCAGCGACACGCGCTCCTGAGGCAACGAAGCCATCGACGATGGAGACCACGGAACCACTCCACTCGCGTAGCATTTCATCGGACCCGGAAGGTTCACCTGGCGTTGCCGGGGCCGAGCCGATGGCGGGGTCGAACGTGAGGTCGAGGTATCGCCAGATCTCCTCGCGTTCACTCGGCATCGAGATGTCATCAAGGGCAGCGACCGCACGCGCACGGCGTTCAGCCATCCAGGCGGCGTCCGTCGATCCAAGGCTTGGGGGTGCGGTCAACTGGGGATTTCCTCCGTCGGTCGGTGCGAGGATACCTACGCCTTCGAGCCAACTCGCCGGTTTCCCCTACAACCATGTGTGATATCCCATCACCGGTGTCTCGATGCGCGAGGTATCTGGATTCCACCCCTAGCGTTCACGTCTGCACCAACGGGCAGCCACCATCGAGAGGCGCCCTACCGGAGGCATAGGACCATGAGACACTCCATTTCACGCTTGATCGCGCTCATCGTTATCACGGTGTCACTCGCCGCGCCTGCGATACCTGCTCATGCCAACACGGATCAGGAAATAGAGGATCCCGACATCACCTTCAACGTGTTCCCACACCAGGGTCAGGGCGTCGACTTTTGGAATTCATGGGGAGCGAGGCGGTCCGGCGGTCGGCGTCACCAAGGTGTCGACATCATGAGCCCGCGAGGCACGAGAATCGTCGCGGTGGCAGACGGCGTCGTCACATCGATGGGGTGGCACAGGATGTCCGGCTACTTCATCCGGGTGCAGCATGCGGACGGGTGGATGTCGGTGTACATGCATCTGAACAACGACAGGGTTGGCACCGACGATGGGGAGGGTGGTCCATGGTCAGCCTTTTCTCTGCAACTCATGGAGGGCTATGAGGTGCATGCGGGTGAGGTGATCGGATACGTAGGCGATTCTGGCAACGCAGAGGGAACGAGGCCCCATACGCACTTCGAGTTGCGAGATGGCGACCGGAAAGTCAACCCCTACACCTACCTCAAGGACGCCTGGGAGCGGCAGCAACGCCTGATCGCTGAAACCGGAGCAGCCGTCTGATCCGAACTCTGCGGTGATGCTCAGGCTCACCCCGCGGCGAGCGCCGTTGCCCTCGCAAACACGTCGTCGAGCATCTCTTCGGTGAGCTTTCCCGTGAACGTGTTCTGCTGGGACACGTGATAGCTCGCCAAGATCGTCCAATCATCGAGTTCGACCGATAGGCCATGGCTGAACTTCGGGCGTGGGACCGGGAGGGTTACCCCGGTTCGACGCAGATAGGACCACAGCGCGTGATACCCGAACTGTCCGAGGACGACGATCACCGAGGCATTGGGAAGCAGATCCAGTTCCTCGTCGAACCATGCGGCGCAATTGTCACGCTCGTCGGGCGTTGGCTTGTTGGCCGGCGGGGCGCACTTCACCGGTGATGTGACCCATGCACCGTGCAAGGTCAAACCGTCGAGGCGATCGACGGCCTCCGGCTGCGATGCGAGGCCTGCGCGATGGAGGGCACGGTAGAGCCACTCTCCCGATCGATCTCCAGTGAACATCCTGCCGGTTCGATTCGCTCCGTGTGCGGCGGGGGCGAGACCGACGACAACGATCCGCGCATCGGGATCGCCGAATCCCGGGACAGGCTTGCCCCAATATTGATCGTCCGCGAACGAGGCTCGCTTGGTGAGGGCGACTTCCTCCCGCCATTCCACGAGTCTGGGACATCGCCTGCACTCGATGAGTCGCGCTTCGAGATCGCTCAGCGCGGAGGCAGAACCTCGGCCGAGTAATTCGTGCTGTTGCTCCATAGCAGCCACCCCATGCCACCTTCGGTCACGGCAGACTGTACGGCCCTTTGGTCTACTTCGCTGATCGCCCACGTCTGGATCCATGGGCGGAAGTAAGCGAAGCCATCCAACTTGGGTCTCCCTCCGTTCAGGGCGTTCGTCACGATCTCCACCGCGTGCTCGTCCGGGTTCTCGAAGCCGCTACCGCCCCCGTAGTAATCTGGCGTGTAGAGCGTCGGAGAGAGCACGTCGGTGACTCGCGACATTGCAGAAGGACGTTGGCCGACGCCCGAATCCGTCGGATCTTGAAGTGCGATACCGAAGATCGTCGAGGACACCGCACAACCGATCGGGTGCAACACGGAGTATGCCCTGGCCAGGAAGGCCGTTGTGGACGCCACCCGCACCTCCTCGTTGTCCTCACCGTCGAAGATGGCCTCGGAACGCTTCCCCGGCCATCGGACTACGTCGAATTGGATCTCGTCGAAGCCGAGCAGACACGCCTCTTCGGCGAGGTCGACCGCGTATTCGTAGGCCGCTGGATCGGTTGGATCCAGCCATGCGTACCCATCCGTGGACCTCCAGAGCTCCCCCGACGACGTCAGCAGCGCGTGGTCAGGCTCTGCGGCGGCGAAGAAATCGTCCTGGAAGACGACGATTCGGCCGATCATGTACAGCGAGCGATCATCACCGGCGGCAAGGACGTCCGAAGCTTCGAAGTAACTCGTGACCGCACCGATGGCTGCCGCGATCGGCAGCTCCGACCGATAGACGACCGTGCCGTCCGGTGCCTTCAGATCCACCACGAGTCCGTTGATGCCCGTTGATTCCGCGAGCGAGAGAACCCGATTCCATCGTTCGGAATCTGACACGTCGTTCGCTGATACGCGAAGAGCCCGAATAACCAAAGGCGTCATCGGAATGTCTATGGCATCGACGCCACCGTCCCACTCGTACTCGGAGGTCTCCCAAGCCGGTCTCGAAAGGGTGATCGTCCCCGGGACCGCTCTCTCGAGCGTGTACCGGCCTTCGTTATCGGTCTCATCGCTTGCGCCGCCGAGTTCTACCCTCGCCCCGGGGAGCGGTCTTCCATCCTCGGTTGTGATCCGGCCAGTCAACACAACCGGTTCGAGCCGAAACTCGATCCTGCCGCCGTCCGGATAGCTTTCGATCTGGTACTCGAAGGGATGGAATCCGGGTGCCGTCACCGCAAGCCCAATCGGGTCGTTCGCCCATTCGATGAGCCTTATTCCGGCTTCTGCGGCGCCTACCGGCAGACCATCGGCCACGACTGCCGACGGTATCGCTCCAAGGTCATCCGCGGCGAGTACGACCACCTCGATGATCGGCGCACCCAACTCGGGAGGGACCACGGCGTCTCCAGGCAGAACACCTCCGACGCCTCCGCAGGCGCCAAGAACCAGAGCGCTGGCGATATAGGGGATAAGGCGTTGTCTTCTCATGGTTTTGCACGGCGATCGTCGGGTTCGGTGCGCCCTAAAAGGGTACAGGCCTGTTGCGACACTGACCGGATGGTGATATCTTCCAATTTCATGGATGGGACGGTCTGGGCGACGTCAGGCGGGGGCTATGGCGGAATCAGCACGGGAGGCACGGGTCGCCGATGCGATCGGCATGTACTTGGACGCCGTCTCGAACCATGCGCTCCTCACCGCCGAGGACGAGGGACGGCTCGCACGTGCGATCGAACTTGGCAAGGAAGCCGAGGTTCGGCTCGCCACGGATGGCGACATCGATGCACCCGAACGCATCCTTCTGGTGCGACAGATACGCCTCGCTGATCATGCGAAGCAAGAGTTCATCCGATCCAACCTCCGGCTCGTCATATCGATCGCAAAAAGGTACTCAGGAAGCGGCCTCGACCTCCTTGACCTTATCCAAGAAGGCAACCTCGGCCTCATCCGGGCTGTCGAGAAGTTCGACTGGCGGAAGGGATTCAAGTTCTCGACCTATGCGACATGGTGGATCAGACAGGCGATCACCCGAGGGATCGGGAACCAGGGGCGGACGATCCGCCTTCCGGTCCACATGGTCGACATCGTGAGGACGGTCCAGGAAGCCGAACTCACGCTCCAGGAGAAGCTACGAAGAGTTCCAACAATCGCGGAGATCGCTGAGGTCAGCGGACTCGACGAGGAAAAGATCCTGCTCGCCCTCGCCGCGCCAGGAGACACGGTCTCGCTCGACCGCAAAGTGGGCGACGACGGCGACGCAGAGCTTGGCGATTTCGTCGTCGACGTGTCGGCAGCTGACCCGTTCAGCTCGATTGCTGACTCGGCGCGTAGAGCCGAGCTCGAGCGGGCGATCACCACGCTCGATGAACGAGAGCGCCTTGTTCTCGTACTGCGGTACGGACTCGATGCCCAACTTCCGCGAACGCTCTCGGCCGTCGGCTCTCGACTCGGCATCACGCGGGAGCGAGTGCGGCAGATCGAAACTCGGGCACTGGGGAAACTCAGACACCCATCGACTCTGTTCGATCTGCAGTCGTTGTTGTAGGCGTCGCGCAACCGCTGCGAAAGTTCTAGACTGCGCCACTATGAAATTCGCTATCCAGAAGAAGACGGGTCTCGCCGTTGAATCACTGCACGCACTGCTTGCCGCAGGAGAATCCGTCCAGTCACCTGAACTCGCATCTGCAATAGACACCACAACGTCGTTCCTGCCCCAGATCATGTCCCCGCTCGTCCAGAAGGGATGGGTCGAGTCCAAGCGAGGCCCGAACGGGGGTTATCGCCTGGTGGCCGATCCGGAGTCGATCAGCGTCCTCGACCTCATCGAAGCCGTCGAGGGTGAGACGGACACGAAGACATGCGTCCTCAAGGGCGGTCCGTGTGGTGGCCTCGAGCACTGTGCCTTCCACGAACCGTGGAAGGCTGCCCGAAGCGCCCTGCTCGATGAACTTGCGTCGGTACCCGTTCTCACCCTGACATGGCCGCAGTCGGACGCCATCGGCTGATACGCGGCCATTCGGACGTCTTCAGAACAGCCGGAGAGCGTCTGATTCCTTGCCGCGGAGATCGTCGTAGTCGATCTCGACACAACGGATGTCTCGGTCCTCCGCGAGCAGCCTGGCCTGCGGCTTGATGATCTGCGCTGCAAAGATCCCGCTCACCGGGGCAAGCCTCGTATCCCTGTTCAGGAACTCGAGATACCGGGTGAGTTGCTCGACGCCATCGATCTCTCCTCGTCGTTTGATCTCGATCGCAACGGTCCCTCCCGATTCGTCCCTGCAAAGAAGGTCGACGGGACCGATCGGCGTCGGGAACTCTCTCCGCACCAACGTCATGCCGTCCCCGAAAACCTCGGGGCGCTCGGCGAGCAGCCTCTGCAGTTCCAGTTCGACGCCGTCCTTCTGCAGACCGGGATCATCACCCATCTCTACGGAGGTCTCGAAGTGGATCTCACCGAACTCGATGGTCAGCACCTCGCCCTTCGGGTTCACGACCGTCCATGTGTCGTCGTCATCCGTGAAGATGTTGGGTGCGTTCATCCAGTTCAACGGCTTATACGCGCCGCCATCGGCGTGCACAGCAACGCAGCCGTCGGCCTTCACCATCACAAGCCGGGTCGCCTCAGGCAGATAAGCACTGAGCCGCCCTTCGTATCGAACCGTGCAGTCGGCAACTCGGATGCGCATTGGATGGAGAGTAATCCGAGCGACGACGGAAGCCGGAACGGCGAGACATCTGGCGATCGACCACGCATCGGTCGCGGCTCTGATCCGTCCTTCGTCTTCCGTAAGGGAGCGCAGCGACCGATCCGTCGTCCGGAGCGAGAGCAGCGGGTGATCAGCCGATCGAGCCTTCCATTTGGAGTTCGATGAGTCGGTTCAACTCGACTGCGTACTCCATGGGAAGTTCCTTGACGATCGGCTCGATGAAGCCTGCGACGACCATGGCCGTTGCCTGTGCTTCGGTGAGACCGCGGCTCATCAGGTAGAACAGTTGATCCTCGCCGACCTTCGAGACGGTTGCCTCGTGGCCGATGTCGATGTCGGACTCCTCGATCTCCATGTACGGATAGGTGTCCGAGCGTGAATCCTCGTCGAGGAGCAGCGCATCGCACATGACGAACGACTTCGCATTCGTGGCACCCTCTTCGACCCTCACAAGGCCACGATACGCTGACCGGCCGCCGCCCTTGCTGATCGACTTGGACGTGATGAGAGAAGTGGTGTTCGGCGCGACGTGGACCATCTTGGCTCCAGCGTCGAGAATCTGGCCCTTGTTCGCAAAGGCGATCGAGAGCACCTCACCGTGGGCGCCATCCTCCATGAGCCATACGGCCGGGTACTTCATGGTCAGCCCGGAACCAAGGTTCCCGTCGATCCATTCCATCGTGGCGTTCTTGTATGCCATGGCCCTCTTCGTCACAAGGTTCATGACGTTGTTGGACCAGTTCTGAATGGTCGTGTACCTGCACCGGCCGCCTTCTTTGACCACGACTTCGACAACAGCCGCATGCAACGAGTCCGCCGTCCAAGTTGGCGCAGAGCATCCCTCGACGTAGTGGCAGAACGCACCCTCGTCGACGATGATCAGCGTCCGCTCGAACTGGCCCATGCTCTCGGCGTTGATCCGGAAATACGCCTGAAGCGGCTGCTCGATGTGAACACCCGGTGGGACGTAGATGAACGACCCTCCTGACCAGACCGCCGAGTTCAAAGCCGCGAACTTGTTGTCGTTTGCGGGGATGACCGTCGAGAAATATTCTTGGACCAATTCCGGATACTCCCGGACCGCTGTGTCCATGTCACAGAAGAGAACGCCGAGCTTCTCGAGGTCCTCGCGGTTGCGGTGATAGACGACCTCGGATTCGTACTGTGCCGTGACGCCAGCAAGGTACTTGCGCTCGGCCTCGGGGATCCCAAGCTTCTCGTAGGTCTCCTTGATCGAGTCCGGGACCATGTCCCAGTCCTTGGCCTGGCCCTCGGTCGGCTTGATGTAGTAGTAGATATCATCGAAGTCGATTTCGTTGAGCCGACCGGCGCCGCCCCACTGCGGAATCGGCTTTGCGAGGAAGCGCTTGTACGCCTTGAGGCGGAACTCGAGCATCCACTCGGGTTCGCTCTTCATGGCAGACATCTCGCGGATCAGCTCTTCGTTCAGCCCCTTCTCGGGCTTGAAGACATAGTCCTCTTCGTCGGACCAGCCAAGCTGATAACTGCCAAGATCGATGTCAACGGTTGTCACGGGGTCTCCTCAACAGGCAATAGCACTACGCGCCTAGGGGGAATAGTAACAACTATCAGGAGGCGATTGGTCGATATCTCGTTACGACCGAACCCGGCGGCTCCGGGTGGGAGTAAAGGAAGGCGGAGCCGCTAGGTCCAGCCGCAACTGATATGACAGAAACGACCCTCACAGCACGTTCGTTCCGGTAATGACTGGAATTGGACAGACAGAGATCGGGGACGTAGTACGTACTGCGTAATGCTGGCCGTTACTACGGTCTCAGGATCCAGAAGTCGACGCTGAGGGTCTCCCAGTCCT
>CAXMSN010000076.1:0-20717 GCA_964196275.1 uncultured Kiloniellales bacterium
TTGAGCGGAGGGGGAGGGATTCGAACCCTCGGGACCCCGAAAGGCCCACCGGTTTTCGAGACCGGCACATTCGTCCGCTCTGTCACCCCTCCAGAACGCGGGAGTGTACCGAGACACTCCATTCATTCCACCTCGTGGCGGACTCGCGATGCGGTAGAAGGACAAGCACAACGGTAATTTGAAGGGCGTAGCAGCGAGATCGGAGACGACCATGCCCGTAGCCACACCAGACCAATACAACGCCATGCTGGACGCAGCGAAAGCTGGCTCCTACGCATACCCCGCCATCAACATCACCTCGTCGGAAACCCTCAATGCGGCACTTCGTGGATTCGCAGAAGCAGGGTCAGACGGCATCATCCAGATCAGCCATGGTGGCGGTTCGTTCGCCTCAGGAACCTACGTCAACTCGATGCCACTTGGCGCTCATGCCATTGCAGAGATGGCCCATCTGCTGGCGAAGGAGTACCCCGTACTGGTGGCCCTCCACACAGATCACTGCCAGGCAGACAAGGTTGACACCTTCATCCGGCCCCTGCTCGAGATCAGCCGCGATCGTAAGAAGGCAGGCCAGGGACCGCTCTATCAGAGCCACATGTTCGACGGGTCAGCGATAGACCTTGAGTCCAACCTCGACATCAGTGAGCAACTACTCGAAGAGATGCAAGAACTCGACATCATCCTCGAACTCGAAGTCGGCGTTGTCGGGGGTGAAGAGGACGGTGTCTCTGCCGAGGGAGTCCCTCGCGAGAAGTTGTACACGACCAATGAGGACCTCATCAAGACGGCGAATCAACTCGGTCTCGGCGAGCGCGGCAGATACATGCTCGCCGCAACATTCGGAAATGTGCATGGCGTCTACAAGCCAGGCAACGTCCAACTGCGACCGGACATCCTGCGCGATGGGCAGACCGCCATCAAGGAGGAGTTCGGAGACGATGCGTCGTTCGACTACGTCTTCCATGGTGGATCCGGGTCAGGGATCGAGGACATCCATGCAGCCATCGACTACGGCGTCATCAAGATGAACATCGACACGGACGGGCAGTACAACTTCACCCGCCCGATCGCTGACCATATGTACAAGAACTACGACGGCGTGTTGAAGGTCGACGGCGAGGTCGGCAACAAGAAGCAATACGACCCGCGGGGCTACCTCAAGGCGGCCGAAGCCGCGATGGCTGCAGGCGTGACTGAAGCGTGCACCAAGCTGAAGTCCGCTGGACAGTCGCTTCTCGGCTGAGTCTCAGCGCCGCAAACTGAAGAAGGAATCGAGGAGGGCCCGGGACTCCTCTGCGAGTACACCTGTCTCGATCTCAACACGGTGGTTGAGACGCTCATCCTGTGGGATGTTGAACAGCGACCACGCACCCCCGGCCTTGAGATCGGCTGCTGCATAGACGATCCGGTCGATTCGGGCCCAGACGGCGGCCATCGCACACATCGGGCAGGGCTCAAGTGTGACGACAAGTGTGTGGCCCGTAAGCCGCCACTGCCCCAACTCTCGTGACCTCGATGAGATGACGAGCACCTCGGCGTGGGCCGTTGCGTCACCGAGTTCTTCCCTCCGATTGTGGTCGCGAGCAACGACCTCACCGCTCTCGTCGAGGAGGACCGCACCGATGGGCACATCGTCATGGTCCACCGCGCCGCGAGCCTCTTCGATGGCGATCGCCATAGCTTCAGCGTGGTTCGGTATTGGGTGGCTCCCTTCTACAGTTCCAGCATACGGAGGGGTCGCATAGTCTGGCCGAGTGCGCACGCCTGGAAAGCGTGTATGCGGAAACGCATCGAGGGTTCGAATCCCTCTCCCTCCGCCACCGCGAGGCTTCCTCAACGAACCACCGGGTACACGCGTCTAAACAGGTTCACTGCGTCCAACCACAAGCGACTCATTGCAAGCCCCCCACGAACACCTCGATGTCACCCACCGCTCAGTGACATGGGTTCGAATCCCTCTCCCTCCGCGACGCTCGTCCTCCTTTCAAGGGGGACGGCAGAGGAGCGCAGCGACGACGCAGGGGAATGTTGCAGGCTCAACCTCCATCCGCTGACCAACACCCTCCAGGCTCGCAAGCTCGCCCGTCCTCCCTCCGAGGGAGAACGAAGATTGGGCGTTGTACGCTCTGATGATGCTGATCGATCCGGCACTCTTCCGACCTGAAGCCATATCTGACGAGACCCGTGCTATCAACGAGAACCTGCGGACGCTGATCAACGCACAGCCACACATGACCACCTTCGAACCGGAGGCCATCAGGCGTGCACGCAGAGAAGGTCTCGGCATCTGGGGCCCAATCGTCGTATCGGATATCGCCACGGAGCGAACGATCCCTGGCCCCGCAGGTGACATTCGATTGCGCGTGTTTGCAGATGGTGAGCCGAACGGCGTGTACCTCCACTTCCATCGCGGCGGCTGGGTGCTCGGCGGTTGCGACATGGACGACCTCGCCCACCAGCACATGGCGCGCGAGGCCGACGTCGCGGTCGTGTCCGTTGAGTATCGCTTGGCGCCTGAGGATCCGTACCCCGCAGGACTCGATGACTGTGTCGCCGCTGCGAAGTGGCTCATCGAGAACTGTGAAGAGGAGTTCGGGACATCGACACTGACCATCGGTGGCGAGTCGGCAGGTGCCAACCTCGTTGCCGGAACGCTGCTGCGTACGAGAGACGAACTCGGCTACACGGACTGGAAGGCAGCCAACCTCGTCTACGGGGCATACACGTTCGACGGCACTCCATCGACGCGGAACTGGACTGAGCGCGGCCTCATCCTCGACGAGTTGTCAATGGACTGGTTCAACAGCCACTATCTGTCCGGTGGCGACATCGACCTCCACGACCCTGTCCTCTCCCCGCTCTACGCCGACCTCACCGCCATGCCCCCTGCGCTGTTCACCGTTGGAACCCTCGACCCACTGCTCGACGATTCACTGTTCATGGCGATCAGATGGGAGACAGCAGGCAGGGAGGTCGAACTCGGCATCTACCCCGGCGGGGTGCACGTATTCGATGCTCTGCTCTCGACCATCGGGTACAACGCACGCCAACGAATGCACGAGTTCATCGCCGAACGCACCGCTGGCTAAAGCGTCGCCATCGGTACCATCCCATCGCCGTGCTAGGTGGGGTACTAGGGGTGCCCTCCATCCGAAAACCTCTTCATGCGGAGCTGAACTCCCCGCCTGAGGGTGCCATGTCGGTGGGTCTAGCGCTGGTTCGGTCGACGTTGATGACCGGGTCCTGCAACGGCGAAGCGCCGTGAACCGGGTCAGATCCGGAAGGAAGCAGCCCTAAGCGGTTCGCTCCGGGTGTTGCAGGGTTGCCCAGTCTGAGTTTGCCAGCCAGGACGCGCCATCGGCACAACACTCGAAGGCGGGGTGCACGGCATCACCAGCACCGACGCTACTTCTTCTCGAGCAACGCAGCCCAGACGAACCCCATCGGGCCGAGCCGCCACGTCTCTCTCAGTTCGAGTGGTGTATGCGCCAGGAGTTCCTCGGGCGGGCCATGCTTGTCGAGCGTGTGATGGAGATACACGTATTCGTCCCTGGCGCCAATAGTCATACCAGCCAACGGGAGAACCACCGATGTGCCTGCTCGGTGGATCTTCCTCGTGAAGGACCCTGTCGGCCTGCCGAGGTCGACGATCCCAACCATGCCACCAGGGCGCAGCACTCTCGCTACTTCAGCCATCGTCGCGTCCACAGAGTCGAGGTTGCGAAACACATATGCTGAGAAGACCGCATCGAACGTCTCGTCCCGGAATGGAAGGGACTCACCCACGGCGACAACCCGGTCGACAGCGTCGTTGAGTGCAAGCATCTCGGGAGCAGGATCAAGAGCCACGATCTCTCGCTGATCGAGAATCGGGTTGACCGCTCCTGTTCCGGCACCAAGATCGAGAATACGACCAGAGGGCAGCTTGGAGACGACGGTCTCACGCCACTTCTGATCCTGTCCGAGTGACAAAACCGCGTTCAGACGGTCATATCGATCTGCAATGTCCCTGAAGACTGTCCCGTTGCTCATCCAGAGGTGAGCCGATCGAACCCCGTATAGGGAACAAGGGCCGAAGGAATCGCCACCGTTCCATCTTCAAGCTGATGGTTCTCCATCAGCGCAATAAGTATTCGCCCGACAGCTATCGCCGTGCCGTTCAACGTGTGCACCAGTGCGTTCCCGGACTCGGATCGATACCTGATCTTGAGTCGTCGACTCTGGAAGTCGGTGGTGTTCGACGTCGAGGTGACCTCCCGGTACCGCTCCTGTGAAGGGAACCATGCCTCGATGTCGTACTTCTTGGCGGCAGAGGACCCGAGGTCGCCGGCAGCAACGTTCACCACCCGGTACGGGAGTTCGAGTCCGCCGATCAGTTCCTCCTCACGAGCGAGCAGGAATTCATGCTCGGCCTGGGATGAGTCGGGGTCAACGAACGAGAACATCTCGACCTTTTCGAACTGGTGGACACGAAAGATCCCGCGAGTGTCCTTGCCGTAGGTACCGGCCTCTCGACGGAAACATGTCGAATAGCCGGCGTATCTGATGGGTAGCTGTTCGGCGTCGAAGATCTCATCTGCGTGGAACGCCGCAATCGGCACCTCGGACGTCCCCACGAGGTACAGGTCGTCCTCGGGGATGGAGTACACCTGCTCGGCATCACCAGGGAAGAACCCGGTCCCGTACAGCGCGCTATCCCGGACGAGCACCGGGGGAATCATCGGGATGAACCCGTGCGGCATGAGCGTGTCCATCGCGTAGCGCACGAGGGCGAACTCCATGATCGCAAGATCGCCCATCACGAAACCGAACCTTGATCCGGACACCTTCGCGGCGCGCTCGACGTCCAGCACGCCGAGCGCCGAACCAAGTTCGACATGGTCCTTGTCGTCGTATTCGAATTTCGGAGGGCTGCCGACACGCTTGATCTCGACCGCATCCTCCTCGTGGAGACCGTTCGCCGCCGCCGGGTCGGTCATGTTCGGCAACCGGATCCATATGGCGTTAAAGCGCTCATCAAGATCGTCGGCCAGAGCTATCAGCCCCTTGTAATCCTCGGAGAGCTTCGCTGCACTCGCGATCGCAGCTCGCTTGTCTGCGCCCTCGAGGTTTGCAATGGACTTCCCCGCAGTCTTCTGTTCGGCGCGCAGCACCTCGGCTGCAGACCGAGCACCCCGCCGTTCCTCATCCAGAGATGCGAGTTCTTCGAGGTCGAACTCGACGCCGCGTCGCACGAGCGACTCCGCCAGTGCATCCCTGTTGTTACGAAGAAGGTTGATGTCGATCATGTCGGGGTCAGGTTACCGACCGAGCGCACGATCAACCGCTGCCGATTCCTCTGGGGACAGCGCCTCCACTCCGACTCCCCCGTCCACCTGCTTGGTGAAAAACAGGGTCTCTTCGCGCGATGAGAGAAGGGAGATCACGATGCCGTCTCCTCGCTGGTTGAGAAGAGCGATCGATCGTGACTGCTGACCGGCGATGTTCCCGAACGCGTTGTAGGCGACCACACCGACATAGCTGATGGCATACGGCAGCCTTCCCTCCAGCTCGAGCAGCCTGGACTCCATGTCAGCAATCGTCTCCGCCTGGTCGTGAGATATCGCGGTGAGAGACTGGAGCAGGCCGTATACGTCGCCGTCGGTGGGGACCGCATCGAGTTTCCTGCGGACACCTTGGACCTGCACCACTGCAATGAGGGCTCCGACGATCGCTATAACTGCGATCACAAGCGCTGCGTCGGTCACGATTCCTCATTCCGGATGAAGGTGATCTTCCATATGTCGTCATCTGGACGACTGTCCTCGTTGATTGTGACCGTCAGCTTGAGCTGATACAAGCGGCCGGGCTCGATATCAAGGTCGGCGAAGAGCACAGATGACGATCCGCCCCCTTCCAGGTCAGATACCGTCTCGGTGAGAGTCACACGGTCGTTGGTGTCAGCATTCAGCACCTCAAGCTCGACTACCACGGAAGGTTCGACGTCATTGCCGGTGTTCGACACGATCGCCGTCAGATCAACGGTTTCCGAGTAGGGAATGAGAGGAATACCAACGCGGTCACCCACAGGTTCAGGGCTCAACTGTCCCGTCACCGCCACGTTGTAGTGAGGCGCGAGGTCGTACGAGACACTCACACGGATGGTGAGCGTCAGCGGATCGTAGATCAGCGAGTCCACCAGGTTGGGGTTGATGTATGCAACCGGCTCGAGCAGTGAAATGTCGACTCCCTCATAGGGGCCCTCAAGCGATTCGAGGAACAACACATAGGCGGTATCACCTACCCGCAGGAGGTCGACTCCCTCTTGCATCTGTGTGCTGCTCTCCTCGCTGATCGATGCGTCCATGATGGAAGTGATCGCTCGCTCCAGATCGACAACGCCAGCTGTCCAGGCAGCGGAGGCAGTGGACACAGCGCCGTGGGAGGTGGCCACCGCATTCGGAACTTCGATATCGAGAAGGGCGTCGGCGGTTTCTGCGGTCTCCACTATTCGGGCGAGCCGGTTCACGAGGTCCTGTCTGGGAATTCCACCGATGGAGACCAGAGCCGACTCCAACTCGGCTGAGGCCTCCCCGTGGAGCTTCGCGGCCTCATCCACAGCAGCGAAGAACTCAACCGTGCCCCTCTGATCCGTCTGCCGGGTCACGAGAAATGCGGTGGAGGCCACGATGGCAGCGATAGTCACGAAGACCAGCAGCCACCGCCGACGCCGTCGCCGGCGATTCGGCCGATAGTTCCTATAGCTCATGGACGCGCCAGAACATGTTTCAAAGCGAGATTCGGGTGAGTCTTGATGTGAGACATGGCGGTGGGCGAGGGGGGACTTGAACCCCCACGAGTGTTACCTCACAGGAACCTGAATCCTGCGCGTCTGCCAATTCCGCCACTCGCCCGCGGGGCGAAAGGCTAACACGGGGCTGCTCTAGCGTCCGGCTCGATTTGCCCGGTCCCGGCCTCCGAACGCGCCTTGTGCGGCGGCGTTCCTCGCACTATTCGATCGAGTTCATACAATCACCCCTGTGAAACTCGCACGCGGACTCGAACAGAGGCTCGAGAATCTCGTTGATGGCGCAAGCGCGTCCGTATTCAAGGGAAAGATGCATCCGGTCGTCATCGGAGGGAAGATGCTTCGCCAACTCGACTTCCAAACCGAAGAGTCGCACGCTGGCCCACAGATACCGAATGACCTCGTCGTCACCATGAACCCGACAGATCTCGATCCTGAGCTCGATGGCGAGGCCCTCGGGGCCGAACTGGCTTCTGTCATCTCGGAGTCGGCTGCCGAGCAGGGTTGGCGTCTCGTCGGACCTGCGTCGGTACACGTACACACGGATAAGAACATTCCCCGGGGTGTCCTCGAGTGCAAGGGATCGAACGTTCCCGGCCCGATCCCTTCGTGGGCCCAATTCATTGCGGATGACGGCTCTGCAGTGCTGGACATCCGCATGAACAGGACGCTGATCGGTCGGGCACTCGACGCCGACATCCGCATAGCCAACGAGCAGATCTCACGCCACCATGCACTCGTTTTCAGGGACTCTGGCGTCTCACGGATCACCGATCTCGGCTCGTCCAACGGGACGATCATCAACCGGAGCGCCGTTGGCGCCTCCCCCGTGAACCTGAGACCAGGAGACAACATTCTCTTCGGTGACCTCTCGTTCACATACAGACCGGTTAACTAGGCCCATGCCCGCATTGTTCTTCAACATCATCAAGTTGCTCTTCCTCGCAATGCTGTTCCTGTTTCTGTGGCAGGTCGCACGTTCGGTCAAGTCCCATGTGGGCTCCAACCCCGGGACACGGTCCGACGGATTCGCAGCAGAGGTGGTGATGTTGACCGGAGGTACAGATCCCGAGCGGATCCGGCTCCGACCGCAAGGACATGTCTTCGGACGGTCCGAGGATGCCGACATCTACATCGACGATCCGTACGCGTCAGAGTTGCATGCGCGCATGGGAACCCAGAACGAAGGCGTCGTTGTTCACGACCTCGGGTCCACAAACGGCACGTATGTCAACGGCAGGCGGATCACGACACCCACGTCTGTCACCAGAGGCGATACCGTTCAGATAGGCAAGACCATTCTCGAGGTTCGATGAAGTACATATGGGGCACCGGGACCGACACCGGCAAGGTCAGGGAGCAGAACGAGGACTCGCTGTACCCGATGGAGAGCGGCACCGGCACCGGGCCGGCGATCTTGATGGTCGCCGATGGCATGGGCGGTGCCGTAGCTGGCGAAGTCGCGTCGAGGTTGGCCGTCGAAGCCGCAACTGAAATGCCTCCCAATGACAACATGGAACCCGCCGATCGAGTACTGGCCGGTAACTCGGCAGTGATCTTGGCAACCGAAGAGGACCGGTCCCTTGCAGGCATGGGAACGACCATGACGCTTATCGAACTCCGCCCCGACGGCGCGGCAACGTTCGCCCACGTCGGCGACTCGCGTGCGTACATGTCAAGAGATGGCGTTCTATCCCAAGTCACAACGGATCACTCGCTCGTCGGGGAGCTCGTAACGCTCGGCCGGATCACCCCCGAACAGGCGCGCACCCATCCACACCGGCATCTGGTGACCAGAGTTCTAGGACTCGGACCGATCACCGTCGACACGACCGAAGTCTCTCTTGAGACAGGTGACCGGATCTTGCTCTGCTCCGATGGGCTCACCGACATGGTGCCCGACGACGAGATACAGGTGATCCTCAACGCTGGGGAAGGTGTGGAGCCAACAGCATGGGCGCTGATCGAGAAAGCGAACGCGGCGGGAGGCGTCGACAACACGACCGTTGTCGTGATCGACGTCGTTGAATGACCCGCCGAGCCGAAGCTGGGCTCATCATCGCGGCGGCCATCCTTGCGGCTGTGGGCGTGGCTGTCGTCGAGTTCACGCGAGGAAACTGGCTCAACGCTCAGGTAGCCGTGACACTGATCTCGTTTCTCGTGGCGTTCGGCGGGATGCACGTCGCCGTACGGAGGTGGGCACCGGGCGCATCGAGTCTCCTCCTACCCATCGCTGGTTTCTTGACCGCGATCGGATTCATCGAGATCTACCGACTCGACGGTCACCTCGCTGCCATCCAAAGATGGTCACTGGTCGTCGCAGCCGGTGCCGGAGTTGCGCTTCTGTGGTTCGTCCGAACCTCGGGCGTCGCTGTACTGCGTCGGTACAGGTACGTCCTCCTCGCGGTCGGGGTGGCGCTGCTTCTCCTCCCCCTCCTCCCCGATAGTTGGCCTCTCCACGGTGCGGCGGTCAACGGCTCCCGCCTGTGGGTTCGCTTCGAGATACCCGGCATCGACCGTGTCCTGAGCTTCCAACCAGGGGAAATCGCCAAAGTATTCATCACGATCTTCCTCGCGTCATATCTGGCTGAGCGCGCTGAAGCGATGTCTACGGTCGATCGATCCATCGGCTGGTTCAAGATCCCTGAACCTCGGCACCTCGGCCCGGTCATCATCGCTGCCACGGCGGCACTGCTCGTTCTCGTGTACCAGAAGGACCTCGGTGCATCGCTCCTCCTGTTCGGCCTGTTCATCGGGATGTTGTACGTTGCGACAGCACGCTCCTTCTACGTGATCGCAGGCGGAGTGATGGCGATCATCGCTGGCGCCGTCGCCTACACGACCTTCGACCACGTGCAGCGACGGATCACCGCTTGGCTCGACCCGTTCGGCCAGTATCAAGATGCCGGCTACCAGACCGTCCAAGCGCTCTTTGCGATGGGATCGGGCTCGCTGACAGGAAGCGGCATCGGTCTCGGAAGGCCGGATCTCATTCCGGCGGCAGAGACGGACTTCATCTTTGCGGCCGTTGCCGAGGAGATGGGCCTTGCGGGCTCTATTGCCGTTATCGCCGGATTCGCGCTCCTCGTGGCGGTGGGATTCGGTATCGCTATCCGCTCAAGGGATCGGTTCCGCAAGTATCTCGCCAGTGGTCTGACGATCGTGCTCGCACTCCAGGCGATCATCATCTTGTCCGGAGTATTGAGGGTGATGCCGATCACCGGTCTGACGCTTCCGTTCATGTCCTACGGAGGGTCGTCTCTGCTTGCCAATTTCGTGATCCTCGCTCTGCTTCTGCGCGTATCCGATGAGGAGCGAGTATGAACGTCGCGCTCAGGCGGACCGCGTACGCCATCTTCATGGTCTTCATTGTGCTGGCTGCATCGGTGACGTACGTGCAGGCGGTGAACGGACCCGAATATCGCGACGACCCGCGGAACCCACGACTCGTTGCATGGAGAACGGGCCGTGAACGTGGACCGATCGTCACGTCCGATCAGGTCGCAGTCGCCCTGTCAAAGCAATCACGGCAAGACCCAAAGTTCTTCGAACGCGAATATCCGCATGGCGAGCTATACGCCCACACGGTCGGGTACACCTCGGTTCTCTTCGGGTCGATGGGGCTCGAGAAGGCGCACTCATCGACCTTGACATCGGACAGGGACGCGACGATCTCCGGAGTCCTGAACGGGATCCTCGGGGGAGACACACGGCCGAGGGGTTTGCGCATCACGATCGATCACAGCCTCCAGATGGCGGCTGCCGAGGCGTTGGGTGGACAGAAAGGAGCGATCGTCGCCATCGATCCTGCGACCGGGGCGGTGCTTGCACTCATCTCGAACCCCAGTTTCGACCCGAACACCCTCATCGGTCCCAACGCCGGGCAACCCGGACAGGACCTTGAGTCCGACTCCGATGAGCCCCTTCGCAACCGGGTGACCGACGAGTCGTACTCTCCGGGTTCCGTCTTCAAAGTCATCACGACAGGATCGGGGCTCGACACGGGGCTCGTCAGCCCATCATCCCTGTTTGCTGACCCCGTCGAACTCGAACTTCCGGGTAGTGAGTCGACGATCAAGAACTTCAACGGGGAGGTCTGTGACGATGGGAAAGAGGTGACGCTCGAGTTCGCCTTCATCCATTCGTGCAACACGACGTTCGCACAGCTCGGAATGGATCTCGGTGGGAGTCGACTTGCCACGACCGCAAACAGGTTCGGGTTCAACCAATCGATCCCGTTCGACCTCGACGTGCTCACGAGCTTCTTTCCCAATGGAGCAGCGCTCGAAGCGAACGTGCCCGCAACTGCCCAAAGTGCCATAGGACAAAGGGATGTACAGACGACGCCGTTCCTGATGGCGCTCACCGCAGCGGCGGTCGCGAATGACGGGACGATGATGGCGCCGTATCTCGTCTACGACGTCTTCACTTCGGATGGAGTCGTCGAGTCCTCCACCGTGCCGGAGCCATGGCGAAGGGCGATGAGCCCTGCAACGGCAGCTGTTCTTGCTGACCTCATGGAGCAGGTCGTGGTGTCAGGAACTGGCAGCCGGGCAGCCGTTCCTGGAATCCGTATCGCTGGCAAGACGGGAACGGCGCAGGTAACCGGAAAGGCCCCACACGCCTGGTTCATCGGCTACGGCCCTGTCGAACCCGAATTCGGCGATCATTCGATCGCCATCGCTGTGGTTGTCGAGTCCGGAGGCGACTCGGGAGAGTCCGCAACAGGAGGAAGCGTCGCTGCTCCCATCGCACAGAAGGTCCTCGCCCACTTCTTCGGCGTAACGGAGAACTAGCCACTTCCGGTCCGTGGTCCGTGGTCCGTCGTCTTCTGCACGGCATTAATGAGGTCCGCGTGTACCCTCCGAGCCGTGGAAGATCGTGTACTTTCCGACAGGTACCGCATCGTCAAGCATCTCGCTAGAGGCGGGATGGCAGACGTATTCGAGGCCGAAGACACACTGCTGAACCGTTCGGTTGCGGTGAAAGTTCTGCATGCCAATTTCGCATCGGACGAGGCCTTCGTTACTCGCTTTCGGAGGGAGGCGCAGGCCGCCGGAAACCTCTCCCATCCCAACATCGTCGCCATCTACGACTGGGGCCAAGACTCAGGCACCTACTACATGGTCATGGAACTGATCAAGGGACAGACCCTGCGCGACGTCATCAAGGCCGACGGCAAGATCCTTCCTCGCAGAGCCGCCGAGATAGCGAGCGAAACCGCTGCTGCCCTCAGCGTCGCCCACCAGCACGGCGTCTACCACCGCGATGTCAAGCCTGGCAACATCATGATCACCACGGACGGCGCTGTGAAGGTCACCGACTTCGGCATTGCCCGCGCACTCGATGACTCAGAGGAACTGACTCGGACCGGAGCCGTGATCGGAACCGCCACCTACTTCTCACCTGAGCAAGCGCAAGGCCTCCCAGCGGACGAACGATCCGACGTGTATTCACTCGGGATCGTGCTCTACGAGATGCTTGCCGGAAAACCCCCGTTCTCAGGGGAGAGTCCGGTAGCGGTCGCGTACCAGCACGTCTCGGAGGCAGCCGTACCAGCGAATGAAGTTGACACCGACTCACCTCCCGAACTCGCGGCGATCGCCGCACACGCCATGAAGAAGCGGCCAGACGAGAGGTACCAGAGCGCAGACGAGATGCGTGCCGACCTACAAAGGTATCTCGCAGGGACCGAGCCAGTGGCTGCAGCGGTCATCTCCGCAGCCGCGGCAACAGCGATGATCCGGCCACCAGTTTCACCCGCTGGGGCAGCTGCAGCCGGCGCTGCGGGCGCCGCAGCCACATCCGGCACCATGACCTTCGATGCCCCCGCCCAGGAACGCAGTCAGACGGGATACTGGGCGGCGGTCGGAGGCCTCGTCGTCATACTGTTTCTCGGTATTTGGCTTCTCCTACGCCTCCTTTCTGGCGGAGAGCCAGTCGCCGCATCTGTCACGATTCCTGCTCTCGCCGGAATCGAATCGGAGCAAGCCTTCGAAACGCTCCAGGAACTCGACCTGAAGGTCCGTTCCCGATTCGAGACGAACGACGAATTCGAAGCCGGACTCGTCATCGAGACCGAACCTCCAGCAGGAACCACGGTCAGCGCGGAGTCGTTCGTCACAGTCGTCGTCTCATCAGGGCAAGAGCAATTCGGTGTGCCGAACGTCGTCGGAGAGCACGTCGACGTGGCTCGGGCAAGGATCACGGAGCAGGGGTTCGCTGTCGGCGACGTCATCTACCAGCCGACAGAGAACACCGACGAGCAGATCGTCATCAACCAATCTCCTGTAGGTGGAACCGCTGTTGACCCCGGCACCGAGGTCGACCTGTTCGTCTCCTCAGGTCCTGCAGCGATACCCATTCCGGACGTATCGGGTCTGACAGCCGATGGGGCCGTCCTCGAACTGTCGCGTGCAGGATTTACGAACGTCGAGACAGTCGACGAGTACTCCGCCGATGTGCTCACCGGATTCGTCATCGAGACGAATCCCGCAGCGGGCCAGGTGGTCCCGAAAGAGGCAACGATCATGGTGAAAGTGTCCCAAGGTCAAGAGCCCGTTCCCGTCCCCGACCTCACAGGACTTACGCCCCAGCAGGCGCAAGCACAGCTGAGCACCATCGGCCTCGTGCTCGTCGTCAGCCCCGACACGATCGAAGTGCCGATCGCGTCCGGCTTGATCGGAGCCGTCGCGGAGCAGGACCCGGCCCCCGGTGTCGTGGTAGCAGTCGAATCCCAGGTGTCCGTGAAGCTCGGTGATTTCCAGCAGGTCGTCGTTCCGAACGTGGTCAACATGACACTGACCGAAGCCGAAGCTGCGGCATCAGCACAAGGTCTGCTTCTGCTAGAAGATCCACCGATTTCGACGTCGGACGAGGCTCTCAACGGCATCGTCTTCTCACAGAGCCCACCAGCAGGTGCAACTGCTGACGAGGGTTCGAACCTCAGTGTGGTGGCCTATCTCTGGGACGGGACAACGACGACGACGTCCACCTCGTCTACAACCACCACCACACCCGCCCCCACAACAACCGCCGCTCCGTGACCTCGTCGGTGTCGGCACTCGCTGGCGCCCGAAACGAAGCCCTCCTCGACTGGTACGCATCCCACAAGCGTGATCTTCCATGGCGCCTTTCGAACGATCCGTATCGCGTCCTGGTATCGGAGGTGATGCTCCAGCAGACGCAAGTCGAAAGAGGAATCGTCCGGTTCGAGCGGTTCATCTCACGATGGCCGACCGTCCACGACCTTGCCATAGCCACCAACGATGAGGTGCTCTCGGAGTGGAGTGGCCTCGGCTACAACTCGCGCGCCATCCGACTCAGGGACTCAGCCCGGATCATCGCAGGGACTGGGTGGCCGGACACGGTGTCGGATCTCATCCAACTTCCAGGCGTCGGCCCGTACACCGCTGCAGCGGTGGCATCGATCGCCTTCGGCGAACATGTGGCGGCGGTGGACACGAACTTGAAGCGAGTGATCAGCCGATGGCGCGGAGAGGCACTCAACGGACCGGCGCTACAGGGCGCCGCCGATGAGGAACTCGGCAGCCCGGCCAGAGACTGGAACCAGGCCCTAATGGATCTCGGATCACAGCTCTGCACTCCTCGTAATCCGTCGTGTGGACAGTGTCCCGTGTCCACGTGGTGCACCGACCCATCCATCTACGAACCACCAGCCCCCCAAGCAACCTTCACAGGCTCCAACCGCCAACTCCGCGGCGCCCTGGTAAGAGCCCACCTCAACAGCGAGAGCCTTCAGAACACAGGTCTCGCACTAGGCAGGTCCGAAGAAGAAACCGAAACCACCATCCAAGCCCTAAGAACCGAAGGCCTCATCACCTGACCGATCAAACGACCCGGAAGATGTCACTATGTCTGCTGATCCGTGGTCGGTAGTCCATGGTCGGTAGTCCTCAGCAAGAAGTTCCCCAGCAACGCCTTCCCCTCAACCGTGAGCACGCTCTCAGGATGGAACTGGACGGCTTCGATCGGCAGGGTCTTGTGTCTGACTCCTTGGAGGACACCGTCGTCCGAATGAGCTGTCTCGACGAACACATCGGGTATCGAAGTCGCCGCAAGCGAGTGATACCTCGTTGCTTCGAACGGGTTGGGAAGACCCTTGAACACACCAGATCCATCGTGGCTGATCGGGGAGGTCTTGCCATGCCTCGGCTCCGGTGCGAGACCGACAGATCCACCGAACGCAACGATCGCCGCCTGTAGGCCGAGGCACACACCCAGAGTCGGAACGGTCCCGCTGAGCTGGTGTATGTAGTCGATCGAGAAACCAGCATCCTCAGGCCGGCCAGGCCCTGGGGAGATCACCAGCCGATCGGGCTTGAGGGCGACAGCCTCTTCAGGTGTCAAGGCGTCGTTCCGATAGACGATCGGGTCAGCCCCAAGCTCACCGATGTACTGGGCGAGGTTGTAGGTGAAAGAGTCGTAGTTGTCGAGGATCAGAACCCTCACGAGATGGTGCCACCTGAGTCGAGAAGCGTGTTTCCCATCCAGTCGTAGACGAAAAAGAGTGCGACAAGGCCGACGATGAGGATGACCGCCGCCAGGATGACCTTGACCGCCATGGGGCCAGGCAACGAGAGGAATGCCCGTTTCATGAGCCGAGAATAGCTGGTGCGTTCGGACCGTCGACGAGTTGCGCAAAGACCACGAGTCGCTGCCTGGAGCTGAACTTCGGATGGCACGTAGTGAGCGTCAGCCAAGCGCCCTCGCGGTCCTCGGTCACCCACAACTCGCGTGGGCCAACGATCACGGTCTGGTCAACGGCATACGTATGAATTCCGATTGCGGTCTCGACCTCGATGATGTCCCCCGGAACAAGTTGATCGAGTTCATGGAATGGCGCCCCGTATGTCGTTCTATGACCAGAGATCACAGCGTTTCCAGCCTGGCCGGGAAGTGGCGTGTGGGGCATGTGTCCGGCTCCGCTGCGCAGGTTCCGTCTCGATACTCCCTGTACGACGGCCCAACCCTCTGCAAGGCGTTCGATCGTCGGGATACGAATGATCGCAAACGAATCGCCCTTATCAGGTTTCGGCTCGACGTAAAGAGTCGCTACAGGAACGTCAGGGCCGGGGGCCGGTTCGCCTGATTCCGGAGCAAGTACAGGCCCAACCCCAGGAACGTACGCTATCTCCACAACCTCGACCTCTTCGAAGTATTCGACCGCCTCCTCTGTCCGCTCAACATTCGCCTGCTGGGCGAAGTACGTCGTCACGAACAGTTGCTGGAACACGAAGCCGATCAAGAACAGCCCGAGACCGATCGACGTCCAGCCGAAAACCCGGATGACCTTGATGTAGGTCGGGCTTGCGTTACTCATCGGGGTCGATGCCGATTCTCTGATTTCAGTGTCGCTCATCAGGCGCGAGGGTACCCGCCCGTCCGTTTTGGCTACCGATATCGACAGCAACCCGACCATCGATGTTTGCTTGCATCGACGCTACGCTGTTGACATGCCAGTATCGAAAGGCCGCAAGAAGGCCAACAAACGACCCACCCCACCGTCGCACAAGCCAACCGCCGTTGACGAAAAGGGGCCATCGCCCATGTGGTACGTCGTCATCATGTTCGGACTGATGGCTCTCGGGGTCATGCTGATCCTCGCGAATTACATGGGGCTTCTACCCGGTGGCACATCCAACAAGTACCTACTCACGGGTCTTGCGGGGATCGGCGTCGGCTTCTCGATGACGATGAACTACCGGTAGCGCTTCCAGCTCCTTCCGATACCGTTCAGCGAACGATCATCCTCAGATCGCTCGAATCATGTCCTCACGACAGTGACGCGGTGGTCGGATCTCTTCACCGATCTGGGCTTCCGTCACCGTAAGCGACAGACCGCACACGATGCACAGATACGGTACGTCAACCTCTTCGACAGTCGACAGATCCGGCTGGGGCGGCGGTCCGGATGCGATGAACCTGATAGTCCACAGGGTGGCTACGACGATGGCCAACCCGATGAGGGCAGCCACAAAAACGATCATGCAAGCGACTCGATAATCGTGCCGTTGGCGAGTCCCCCGCCTTCACACATCGTCTGGAGCCCATATCGGCCTCCGGACCGCTCAAGTTCGTTCAGAAGCGTCGTCATGAGCCGCGCACCGCTCGCACCGAGCGGATGGCCAAGGGCGATGGCTCCACCGTTGACGTTGACCTTGTCCCAGGGCACGCCTGTCTCTCGCAGCCAGGCTCCGATCACGGCGGCGAAGGCCTCGTTCACCTCATAGAGGTCGATGTCATCATGACCAAGCCCAGCCTTGGCCAAGGCCTTGTCGGTGGCAGGAATCGGACCGGTCAGCATCGAGACGGGATCGGTTCCGGCGAGGGAGAACGACACGAACTTCGCCCGAGGCTTCAGACCCAGGGCGTCAGCTTTCTCACGCGACATGATGAGGATCGCAGCCGAGCCGTCCGTGATCTGGGATGAGTTCCCGGCTGTGACGACTCCATCCTCCTTGAAGGCTGGTCTGAGCGACGAGAGTTTCTCGAGCGTCGTTTCTGGGCGAATCCCGCCATCGGTTGTCAGCGACCCAACGACACCGTCGACCTTCACGTCGATCGGCACGATCTCGTTGTCGAAGCGACCCTCTTCGGTGGCCTTGAGTGCCCTCATCTGGGAGTCATAACCGTATCCATCCAACTCCTCACGGGGAATGTTCCACTGCTCGGCGATCATCTCAGCCGAGAGTCCCTGGGGGATCAAACCATCCTGATAACGCTCACGCATCTTCTCGCCGAAGGGCTGTCCCCCGGTCATCGATGAGCCCATCGGCACACGGGTCATGGACTCCACGCCGGCTGCGACGACGACGTCGTAGGCCCCAGCCATCACGCCCTGAGCTGCGAAGTGGACGGACTGCTGGCTTGATCCACACTGTCTATCGATCGTCACTCCTGGAACAGAGTCCGGCCAACCGGCACCGAGAACAGCGTTTCGCCCGATGTTGAACGTCTGCTCGCCGACCTGCGAGACGCATCCCATGATCACGTCGTCGACGAGGACAGGATCGAGGCTGTTTCGTTCGGAGAGTGCCTTGAGCGTCTCCGCCGCTAGGTCGGCGGGATGCCAATCGGAGAGGGAGCCATTGCGTCTCCCGAGCGGTGTGCGGACTGCGTCGATAATGACTGCTTCGTGCACTTCAGTGCTCCCATGCTCGACTGTGGAGACGATCGGACTCGAACCGACGACCCCCTGGTTGCAAACCAGGTGCTCTGCCAAACTGAGCTACGTCCCCGCAGGTGCGGAGTGTAGAAGGCTGCTAGCTACATCGTTCGGGTGTTATCTACGGTCTGCACAGCTCTGAATGCCGCCGGCATCAGGGTCGGCGTCAGGGTTGCACGACCATGAAGATCATCGCGATCGTGAGGATGGCAGCCATGAAGTGGGTGACCATGCTGATCTTTTTGCCGATTGCCACGAGTTCGGGACTTCCTGGGCCGTCGGTCGCCAGGATCGCTTCGATCTTCTTCATCTGTGGCATGAAGAACCCGACTCCAAGGCCAAGACCGACAATCGCCACCAGCAAGCCGACGGACACCATCGGTGAACTCCACTCGAACGGATCGACGCTGCTCTCCACCACGAGCCACGAGCCGAACAGCAACGTGAGAATGCCCGCAATCGGGAACAGTCGCATGTTCGTCTTCCCGACGCGCATGCTGACGACACCGAGGATCTGAGGATCCTTTGTCCTCTTGGCGTTCGCAAGCAACGCCTCCACGTACACGGTCCCGCCGAACCACACTGTGGCGGCGATCAGGTGTCCAACCTTGATCCACTCGAACATTCCTTGCCCTCCCGCAGAGATTTCCGACATCGTAGCCAGACACTGCTTCATGCGTGGAACATGCACATCCGCAAGACTGTTGTGATGGCGACCATGGTGGACAAAACGACACAACGCCGAGCACTGACGATCATCGCCTTGAGCCAACTGCTGGTGCTCACGCTCTGGTTCTCGGCGTCGGCGGTTGCCCCTTCCCTGGAGACAGAGTGGGGACTGACGACCGGCCAGGCTTCGTGGCTCACGCTTGCGGTCCAGATCGGGTTCGTCATCGGAGCCCTGGTGTCGGCCATCGTGAACCTGTCCGACATCGTCAACGCACGAACGTTATTCCTCGTTGCCACGGTTATCGCAAGTGCGGCCAACGCCGCTCTTCTGCTTCTCGGCGACAGCCCGTTCACCGAGGCGGTCGTGTTGCGTGTCATCGTCGGTATCGCGCTCGCGGGTGTGTACCCGGCTGGCTTGAAGGCGATGTCCGGGTGGTTCAAGAGGCGGAGGGGTATGGCGCTCGGAGTACTCGTTGGCGCCCTGACCGTCGGATCGGCCACACCGCACTTGATCCGCGGCTTCGGACTCGAGTGGCGTTCAGTTATCGGCGTCGTCAGCGTCCTTGCGTTGATCGGCGGTTTCTCCCTCTGGAAGTTCGTTACCGACGGGCCATATGAAACCGCCTCGTCGCCGTTCTCGTTCGCACTCGTCGGCAGGGTCGTCAGAAACCGGGGAGTCCGACTGTCGACCTACGGGTATCTCGGCCACATGTGGGAGTTGTACGCCATGTGGGCATGGACAGCGGCGTTCCTGGTCGCAAGCAGCGAAGCTGCAGGAGCACCGGTGTCGTGGGTACCGACCGCAACCTTTGCGATCATTGCCATCGGCGGGGCAGGCTCCTGGGTGGCAGGCATCCTCGCAGACCGGCACGGTAAGGAACTCGTCGCCGGCGGAGCGATGGCTATCTCGGGCACCTGTGCTGCACTCACCCCGCTCATCTTCGGGCTCACTCCTTGGATCGTTGTCCCGGTGTTCCTCGTGTGGGGAGCGACCGTCATTGCAGACTCGGCGCAGTTCTCAGCGCTCGTAACCGAGACCGCAGACGACGAGTACCGAGGGACCGCCCTCACGCTTCAGACCGCGGTGGGCTTCCTTCTCACGCTGGTCACCATCCGCGGGGTCCCGTGGCTCGCCGACGAGTTCGGCTGGCGGTGGTCCTTCATCTGGCTCGCCGTCGGTCCGATGTTCGGCATCTGGGCGATGGCGAAACTCGGGAAGGTCCGCCGATCGGGCGAGTTGACCCAAGCGGTTTGACACCCACCTTGGTAGCCTCCGGCACCGATTCGGGCCTATAGCTCAGCCTGGTTAGAGCGCATCCCTGATAAGGATGAGGTCCCTGGTTCAAATCCAGGTAGGCCCACAAACCGAGAACCCCGACACGTCGGGGTTTCCGTTGTTTTCGACCTCGTCAGAGGGTCCTATGACTGTTGCTGCGGTCACACGCTCGGTCACACCTGCAGCTCGATTGCCACCCAGAAGGGTTGACAAAGGTCACTGCGACGGCCGAATGGCGGCCCCGCTCTCCGCCGATCGATGTGCGCATAAGTGCCGTTATGCGTGAGTGGTGTTGGGGAGTCCAGTGATGCCGATGATCATGGCGGTCACGATGATGGGCATGGCTGGTCCGCCTGGTAGGTGCCCGTTGATCGCCAGTCCAGCAACAACCCCAATTGGACCGATCAGTGCGATGCCAATGGCTTTGATGCGACCCAGTCCAGCCTCATTGTGCAGTGCCCGGCCAAGGATTGGGGTCCCGATCATGATCAACAGAAAGCCGAGCAGTTCCAGTCCGAATCCGTTGCTTGGATCGAACAGGTCCTCTGAGATTCCGTACTCAGACAGCGACCCGATCGCCACTGCTCCGAGTCCACCGACGGCGACCCGCCATCCTCGTCGTTCCCACTTGCCCTTCCCTGTGCGGGAGCGGACCACCACGGCAAGGCAGAACACAACAACAGCCAGCGCAAACCCGAAGATGATCCCGTACCGTTTGTACGTGGCGATGGCATCCAACCCTGAGACCCATGTCGGCCACTCGACCTGCTTGATCCAGTAGTTGACTGCTTCGCCCT
>CAXMSN010000077.1:0-3424 GCA_964196275.1 uncultured Kiloniellales bacterium
GGCAGATCCGGTGGTGAGGTGTCGGAATCGGTCACCGACACGACGTCCTGGTCAGACTCGGTGCCTGCTCTCGTCTCATGCGCGACACAAGCGGGCCACTCCCAGAATGCATTGAGCCTCCTCGCCGGCACCGACAACGAACGTCTCGAATCCGCATCGGTCCGATTATGTCATGAACAAGAGGACTTCCTCACTACGCCACATCTGGAGATTCTCTCACGTCTACTCACCCGAACCCCCACCGCCGATGCAGACCGCCCATAACGGCACCTATGGGCGGGTGATCGGTCGAAAATGAGTCGCCCACATCGCGGTTGTGGGTTGCCACTCAGTTCATGGCGATACTCGTGATGCTTCGATGTCTGCGATAAATTCGCTGAGACCCTTGATCGTTGTTTTGCGGGCGTAGCGTCGGAAGCCAGCGCCCGCTACGACCCAGATGGACGGGACGTATCGTGTTCTGCCGACGGTGATGTGGAGTCGCGTCATGTCACCGAGGTCGGTGAGGCGGAACTGCCACAGATTTCGGAAGAAAGGGCCCTCGCTCTGAAAGGTGTACTGGCTCAGCGGGACCCAGTCCACGATCCGGTGAGGAATTCGCATTTTGCCATGGGCGCACACGTAGGTTCCGTCGGTGCCCATCCTTCCGTCATCTGCCGTCGATGTGCCAGCAGAATCGGACGCAAAGATTCGGCTTCGTTTCGCCGGGTCGGTGAGATGGTCCCATACGATCCCGACCGGTGCGTGGATGTCTCTAGTGAACGACAGCATGGCGTCGCCTTCGGGGATTACGACTATCGCCTCGTAGCGTCTCTTCTCCCAAATGGCGTGCATGTCCTCAATGTGCAGTTGGACCATACCGAACTCGTCGGTGTCCTCGACGAGTGGAGCCAACGTGGCGACGAAATCGGGGAGGTCAAGAGCCTCGACCGCATCGGAGGTGTACGCGATGTATGCGCTCAACCCAAGGGTCTCTTTGATGCGGTTCTTCGCGAGCCGGAACATCAGGTTCACGTTCGGACCGATGAGTTCCTGATTTCCAGCCATCTCATTGATCGCGAAGTCGCCGTGGTGGACGATGAACTTGAGATCGAGCGCGCTCAGATTGGCGCAGGCGTTGCACGTGCACGTCGTGTTGAGGATCATCTGCCCGAGGGCTCGCCGGAACACGACGTAGATGCTCTCCAGCTCCTCGACCAGCGTCTGCGCGTTCAAGATCTTCCCGTCAAACGCGTACGAGAGGACCGCGTCCCCCACTACGCGCGACAGAGTCAGGGGCGCATCGGTACTGCCGACTATGACGTCGAGAATCGCGACCACTGACTCCTGCGCGTGATCCAACTCGGACTCGTTCAGGTACACGGTGTAGCCGGTGATGTCGGCCATCACTATGAAGCCGCTTTCTGACATTCCACCTCCGAGTCAAGTATGGCCTCTGAAAGAGCACTAATTGGCAAGAACAGGTCCCATAAGCCTACGAAGAGCCAACACCGCTTCGCCAAGCCATCGCATGGAGATATTCACTCCCGCTGATCGACCTCGACCCCGTCCTACCCGCCCATATCGGCACCTATGCGCCCCGGTCGTTGTTTGGTATCGTGGGATCGGGTTCGGGGAATGACCGAACCGAAGATCTGGCTTCGAGGGTGCAAACCAGACACGCTGGAAGGCTGAAAGGCCGAAACGTGACGTCCCTCATTGTCTTCCCCGAACCCGTACCCGCATCTCGAGTTGTCAGTTCGTCGTGATGCTCCTGCCACGAACGTCGCGACGATGTAGGTGGCGTGCCGGTCGAGTGAGCGTCGTGCCCGGTCGTAGCGCATCGTTGTCCTCGGGTCTGCATGGGACGCGGCCTCTTGAACATCTCGCAGCGCAACGCCGGCGTCGAGCGCGGCAGTGATGAAGCTGTGACGCAGCGAATGGGGACTGATGTTCTTCTCGATCCCCGCATGTTTGGCGAGTCGGCGGACGACGCGGGCCGCCTGGTGCCGGTTCATCCGGCAACCGGAGTCTGCGAGGAAGATCGGGCCCTCGTCGCGTTCGCCCACGGCGAGATACACGGTGCGTGCAGTACGGGGAGCGAGCGGCACAATCACCGTACTCCCGCCTTTGCGTAGCACTCGCAGCGTGTGATGGCCACGTTCGAGACCGAGATCGTCAACGTCGGTGCCGATGGCCTCGGAGACACGTAGTCCGTTGAGGGCCAATAGGCATGCCAGGGCATGATCTCGAGTTCCCGATAGGCCCGCCTGGACAAGGAACCCGCCGAGTTCGTTGCGATCCAACCCGCTCATTGTTGATTCCTGACGCTGGCGCGGTCGTCGGACATTCGCTGCGGGATTGTGAGTGACGTACGCCTCTTGTGTGCAGTACCGATAGAACCCTGTAACAGTCGAGAGCCGACGCCCAATCGTGGCCCGGGCAGCTCCGCGCTGTTCAAGCCAGCGGGCAAACAACTCGATGTGTGTCCTTCGCACAGAGAACAGTCCGATGCCCTGGCTCTGACACCAGGAAACGAATTGCCGAAGATCCTGCTGATACGCCAGCAAAGTATTCTCGGAGTGGCCAGCCAAGAAGCCACTGAGCGCGACCTGCGTCTCGAAACCTGAGATGTCACCTCTCAGTGCCAGCGACGCTGATGAGCCAGTATTCATGTGTTTCTCCCAACTCATGTCAAGAGAACCAACCTGCACCATCAGCACTCAAGCAGAAGCCACCAACGCGTGCACAAGTACCGATATGGGCGGGGTGGTTGTTTCGCTCTTTCGGGTGTGTGGGTCTATTCGTCGTCGAGGTGGAGGCCCCAGTTGCCGGTGCCGGAGGTCTGGGTGTATTGGTTGTATTGCCGGTGGATCTTCCCGTCGATGTGCTGCCGGACGAGGATGCCGACGAGTCCGAGGTGGTTGTATGGCGGGTTCTCGATGGTTGAGGCCTGTGCCGACCATTGGCCGTTCGTCGTGACGGCTCCGCAGCCAATGATGTCGTCTCGCACATAGGAGTCGACGTCGGTCTTGATGCCGGACACCCCCATGCAGTGAAGACTGACCGGGATGTGCTGGATCGCCGGATCGTCGGTCATGGCGGCTAACACATCGGGTGCGCTGCGGTCATATCCGGTGCCTTCGTACAGGGCGCAGTAGCTGCGGGTCTCGGTCTCAAGCACTGGGTCGGGTCCGGTTGCTGCGGGTGACACTTGGGTTGTGTCGGTGGCGTAGTTGAGTTGCCACCCGATCTCGTCGTCGACGATGCGCAGCACCCAGATGCCTTCCTCGCCGGTGCCGTCGGATCTCGACGCTGAAACGGGGACCGCTATCCAATCGCCGGATATGACGGAAGGACCACCGCAGTCGATGTTGGAGTATCCGGTGGCGTCGAGAGCGGCTGCCACGTCACTGCGTCCGAGCACGATTCCTTCATCGACCTC
>CAXMSN010000078.1:0-31503 GCA_964196275.1 uncultured Kiloniellales bacterium
CCATGGCCCGACACAAGGCCTCGATGTGAGACTACGATCGAGTTCGGTTCGTTCCACTCTTCCACGACGATCACGTCGGTGGTGGTAAACGGACCGACGTGAGTGAGAACTCGCATGGTGGTCCCAATACCGGACATTCGACCATCCGAAAAGACGATGGACTCGACATCCATCATCCAGATGGCGTGGTCCTCCAGCCGACTGACCTGATCCCAAACTTCGCGCAGGGGCCGATTGATATTGACCGAGACTTCGATATATGCCACAAGCCCTCCTGCTTCGTTCTGCGGCACGGTAGGACACCATCCCACAATGTGCCGCCCCTCCACAGAGCTTGTGAGGCTCACACCTGCGGGTCTGAGAAACGACATGCCAAAAGCCGCACATCGAATCGACGCTGAGCACACCACGACGGCGGCACCCTTAGAATCCCAGCCGTCGGCTCCACGATCACGGCCGGACCTCAGCCATCTGAGTTTCTGACCGCATTCGTGACCGGCCCCGGGCTCGTAGCTCCAATGGCAGAGCAGCGGACTTTTAATCCGAAGCGTGTGGGTTCGAGTCCCACCGGGCCCACCGATACGTCGCACCCCACGAATCACCGAGTCATGGCTCAATCGACGAGTCTCAGCGGTCCCCACTCAATCCTGGGCCGCCACATGCGTCTTGGAACACGCGGCGCCGCGTGATCGAACTGATATGGCTCGAGTCCCACCGGGCCCACAATCGTTGTCGTTGACACAACGCAGTCGTCGCCAGCAGCATCGCTAGAGGCGCGGACGGCCCAGCCTGTCACGTTCGTCATCCATGCGGGCGAGTTCGCTCTTTCCGGAGAGGACAATCGAGGGGTCCACCGTGAAATCAAGATCCGGATGCCGATCCGCATAATCAACCGAGTTCAGTAGGACTTTCATCGCGTTCAGCCTCGCTTTGGGCTTCGAGTTGGACCGGATGATCGTCCAAGGCGCTGCACCGGAACTGGTCTGCTCCAACATACGGTGCTTCATCTCCGTGAAGTCGTTCCAGTACTCCTGAGCCTGCAGGTCGATTTCGCTCAGCTTCCACTGGCGGAGCGGGTCATTCTTCCGGCGCTCAAACCGCTTGGCCTGAGTGGTCTTGTCGACTGAGAAATAGAGCTTCACCAAAATGGTCCCTTGGCGGACAAGGTCTTTCTCGAAGCCGGTCACCCCTCTCATGAAGTCTCGGTACTGACGCTTGGTACAGAATCCGAACACAGGCTCGACCAGAGCGCGGTTGTACCAGGAGCGATCAAAGAGGACCATGTCACCGCCAGCGGGAAATCTCTCGACGTACCGCTGGAAGTACCATTGTGTGCCTTGCGTCACTGTTGGTTTGCCCAGAGCGACAACCTGGTATCTCTTCTCATTCATGTAGCGAGTGATGCGGCGAACAGCTCCGCCCTTGCCGGATGCATCCCGGCCCTCAAAGAGCACCATCATCGGCGTTTGCTCGGCCTCGAGATGACGCTGGAGCTTCAGCAACTCCACCTGGTAGGGCCTGAGAGTCCTCTCCTTCTCAGCGTTCCCGGCAACCCTGCTGAGCTCTTCCTCAAGATCTACAACACGTTCCTTCAGGCCTGCGTCCGAGCTACTTTCATCAATGTCACCATGTCTGCTGGCGTCGCTCATACCTGCTCCAAGAAGATTTCCGGGACAATTCTACAACTAATCAGCGGTGCGTGGGATCCGAAGTAGGCACAGCCGCTACCCGCAGCCGCTCGCTCAGGTTCGCGGGCTCAGGAACTGTCCTGTCAGGCCTACCAATACGCCGCACCCCGCGAATCGCCGAGTCATCGCTCACTCGACGAGTTGAGCCGCCGTGAATGCGACGCTGCCTCGAAACTAGGATGAACCACTCCGACTACATCGAGGAGTTGCCAGTGAGCCGTGAACGTGACGAGAGACGAGTAGTACTTCCGATCCCTGAACGGACCCGCCCGGCGACAGCGATGACGGATGCGAACGATCCGGACGCTGTCTTCCCGAAGATCGAACCCGTCCGTCCACCCTCCGGAGCGCCGAACGTCCTCGTCGTGCTTCTGGATGATGTCGGCTTCGGTGCATCTTCAGCGTTCGGTGGTCCCATCGACACGCCCACAGCCGATCGGCTCGCCGGAGATGGGCTCAGATACACGCGATTCCACACGACCGCTCTGTGCGCTCCTACTCGCGCAGCGCTGCTTACCGGCCGGAACCACCACACGGTGTCGATGGGTGCGATCACAGAACTCGCAACGAGTGCCCCCGGGAACACCTCCGTGCGTCCGCAGGACTGCGCCCCGCTAGCCGAAACTCTCAGGCTGAACGGCTACTCGACGGCGCAGTTCGGCAAGTGTCACGAGGTTCCAGTATGGGAAACGTCGCCCATGGGTCCATTCGACCGGTGGCCGACGTACTCCGGCTTCGAGCACTTCTACGGGTTCATAGGAGGAGAAACGAACCAGTACTCACCCGCGATCTACAACGGGACCGTTGCGATCGAACCTGACAAGACCGCTGCCGAGGGGTATCACTTCACGGAGGACATGACAGACAAGTCGATCGACTGGGTCCGGCAGCAGAAATCCCTCATGCCAGACAAGCCGTTCTTCATGTACTGGGCTCCCGGAGCGACACACGCTCCGCACCACGTCCCCAATGAGTGGTCGGCCAAGTATGAGGGGAAGTTCGACGACGGCTGGGATGCACTTCGCGAGAAGACCTTCGCCGTACAGAAGGAGACGGGCGTCATCGACTCGAGCGCCACGCTGACCGACCGCCCCGATGAGATCCCGGCATGGGATGAGATGGATGATGACCTCAAACCTGTGCTCACACGGCAGATGGAGGTCTACGCAGGGTTCCTCGAGCACACCGACCACCACCTCGGTCGGCTCGTCGATGCCCTCGATGAGATGGAGATTCTCGATGACACATTGGTGTTCTATGTCATCGGTGACAACGGGGCGTCAGCCGAGGGGACGACCCGTGGCACATTCAACGAGATGCTGGTGCTGAACGGGGTCGGCCATCTGGAAACGACAGAGTTCATGGCGGAGCGTGTGGACCTCTTCGGCACTCCCGACGCCTTCAACCACTATGCGGTCGGGTGGGCGCACGCCATGTGCACGCCGTATCAGTGGACGAAGCAGGTGGCATCGCATTGGGGCGGGACGAGAAACGGAACGATCGTCCACTGGCCAACCGGCATCAGTGCCCGTGGAGAACTACGACACCAGTTCGGGCACGTCATCGACATCGCACCCACCGTCCTCAAGGCGGCCGGGATCCCTGAGCCAGTCATAGTCAACGGATTCGACCAGCACCCGTACGAGGGGTTCCAACTCAACGACACGTTCGATGACGAAGGCGCTGACGAGGTCCATCAGACCCAGTACTTCGAGATGTTCGTCAACCGTGGCATCTACCACAAGGGTTGGACCGCGGTGACTCGGCACTCGATCCCGTGGGTCATGGCCGAGTCGTTGCCGGATCTCCACGATGACGTGTGGGAGCTCTACGGACCAGACGACTGGACACAATCGAACGACCTCGCCAGCGAGAACCCTGTCCAGTTGCGCAGGCTTCAGGAACTGTTCTTGACGGAGGCGGCTCGTCACAACGCCCTCCCGCTTGACGATCGGAGAGCAGAGCGTTTCGATCCGGATCGGGCTGGCCGCCCGCAGCTGATCAAGGGGCAGTCACAGCTCCTCTATGGGAGCATGGGCCGGCTGAGCGAGAGCAGCGTCGTCAACATCAAGAACAAGAGCCACGCCGTGACAGCCCAGATCGAGGTGCCGGATGGCGGCGGTTCCGGCACGATCATCGCACAGGGCGGCAGGTTCAGCGGATGGACCGTGTATCTGACACCCGACGGGTTGCCTGCGTACTGCTACAACCTCTTCGGACTGCAGTTGTTCAAGGCAAGCGGGTCCGAGCCAGTTCCTGCCGGTGATCATCAGATCCGTGCAGAGTTCGACTACGACGGTGGCGGCGTCGGTAAGGGCGGCACCGTCACGCTGTACGTAGACGGCGATTCGGTCGCCTCAGGCAGGGT
This sequence comes from uncultured Kiloniellales bacterium, assembly GCA_964196275.1. Classification (GTDB taxonomy): domain Bacteria; phylum Actinomycetota; class Acidimicrobiia; order Spongiisociales; family UBA5794; genus UBA5794. The sequence continues at coordinate 4,057 of CAXMSN010000078.1, forward strand.
GGACGCGACGGTCCCTGGCGTGTTCTCGGCAGACGAGACAACCGACATCGGTACCGACACCGCAACGGGAGTCACCGACGATCTGGACCACTCCAACGTACGGTTCACCGGAACTGTCCAGTGGGTACAGATAGACCTCGGCGATGCAGCTGAGGACTTCGACCATCTCGTCACTGCCGAGGAACGATTTCGGATCGCAATGGCACGCCAGTAGTCCTCATCGCATGATCCACATCCTGGAGGGCGAAGCCGACCTCGGTTCGGACGTGCATTACCCAGATGAGGGACCGGTTCGGCGTGTGGTGGTATCAGCGTTCGAAATCGATCCGTTCCCTGTGACCAATGAACGGTTCGCCGCATTCGTTGAGGACACTGGCTACGTCACGGTCGCAGAAGTCCCTCCCGATCCGGCGCTCTACCCGGGGGCATCGGTCGAGGATCTCGTGCCCGGCGGTCTCGTGTTCACGATGCCATCAGGACCAGTGGACCTCGGCAACTATCAGAACTGGTGGCAGTGGACGCATGGCGCTTCGTGGAGAGCACCACTCGGCCCCGCGAGTGACATCGAAGGTCTTGCGGACCACCCCGTCGTGCAGGTCTCCTACGACGACGCCATAGCTTTCTGTGGGTGGGCGCAACTCGCGCTGCCGACCGAAGCCGAGTGGGAGTATGCAGCGAGGGGTGGACTCGACGGCGCAGAGTTCGCGTGGGGTGATCACGACCCACAGGAGTCTGAGCCGCTGGCGAACACATGGCAGGGTCGGTTTCCCTACGAGAACACGGAAGTCGACGGTTGGACGAGGACGTCGCCCGTCGGCTCCTACCCACCCAACGGATACGGTCTCTTCGATGTGACGGGAAACGTCTGGGAATGGACGGACGACTGGTATATCCCAACCCGAGAGGATGTCGCCGAGAACCCGTGTTGCTCTCCTCAGGCTCGCCCGATCAGCGGTGCTGAACGAAGTCTCGACCCGACACAGCCACACACACCGATTCCCCGCAAGGTCGTGAAGGGGGGCTCACACCTCTGCACCCCCCAGTACTGCTTCAGATACCGGCCAGCAGCTCGCCAGGCACAGATGACCGATACCGCAACGAGCCACATCGGATTTCGGTGCGTGTCCCGGCGGAAGCCCTAGGTCAAGACAGGCCGGCTCGCTCGAGGTCTGCTCGCCAGCGATCGACGAACGCCGTGTCCTGATAGGGATTCGAGTCGAGCCATTCGTCGCGACGGGTCTGTGGGAATCGGTCCTTGATGATGCCAGCCGTGGCATGCGCCCGCCGGTCGAGGCCCAGGGCGGCCTGCGATGCAGCAAGGATGAGCAGGGCCTCCAGGTTGCCTGGCTGATATGAGACCACCTCGTCTGCGGTCGCAGCGGCCTCTTCGTATCTCTCCCCCATGTAATAGGAGCTGGCCAACACTGTGGGGTACCACGGCTTAGTCACCGGCGAGAGATCCATTGCTTGATCGATGAGCACAACCGCTTCGTCCCACTGCCCGAGGTATCGACGCACGCTTGCCTCCATCGCAAACGTCACATCACATGTAGGTCTGACGATCGCCGCGGATTCAGCCTGTTCTAGCGCTTCCTCTGGGTTGCCCTCCTCGAGACAGACCGCAGCAAGCACCATGTGACAGAGTCCGGTGGGATCACCGTTGTCGATCCCTCCCTCGGCTCGCTTTCTTGCCATCTCAAGCGAGTGCGCTGGGTCACTCGACGCACCCTGGGCAGCGCCTGCCCAATGTGTGAACGCAGCCAGCCCGTAGCCGAGCGGATTGTCGGGATACGAAGTAACGAGTTCCTCGAAGAGTTCAATTGCCCGAGCCCAGCCATCGCGCGTCCCCGACGTCAGCCGGTGCCAACCCTCGTACACCTTCGCCAGGCCCTCAGCATCGCCAAGATCGTTGTAGATCCGCGCAGGCTCACCGACGATCAGTTCTATCTCGAAAGCCTTCTTCACATCGGCGGTGAACCTCTCGGCGAGATCGAACACCTCGTCGAGCGTCGAGTCCCATTTGCCTCCCCACACGTTGCTCATCGCACCGACCTCCGTCAGGGTGGCGTAGACGCGTAGACGCGAACCGATACCAACGATGCCTGTGGTCAGCATGTATCGCACGTTGTCTGCATGATCGGCGCCGGGTGTGAGGTGACCGTCCGTCTGCGAAACATCCACGACATCGAGCGATGGGATCGAGACCAGGGCGTTCACGAGATCCATCAGCAAGAGTCGGCCGGCGGCGATCGCTTCGTCGGCTAATCCCTCCACGTTCATGGGCAGCACTGCGACACTCGGGTTGCCAAGAGAGAGAACGCGCCGGGGGCTGTGCGACGTGTCGTCATCAGCGGGGAGATCAGAGAAATCGTAGACGTGGACTTGCTCCGGGACACCCTTGAAGTCCTTCGCCCCAACGGACCGGAAACGCATCGCTGGCTCATCGAGCGCCGTGTAGACCGCGCTCGAAACGCTCAGACCACCGGGCTTTGCGATCGACTGGATCCTCGCTGCGATGTTCAGCACGTCGCCAAGGTGCTGGCCTTGATCGTTGACCATCATCTCGCCGGCGTCGATACCCATCCGGAATCGGACACGTTCGAATTCGAGTTTGTCTGCGTTGTCCTCGGCCACCTCTCGGGAGATCGTCAGCGCTGCCGCAAGCGCACTCGGGGCCGAGTCGAACGTGGACATGAAGTTGTCGCCGACGAAGTTGACGAGAGTGCCGTCGGCCCTGCCGATGGCTTGATCGACGAGCGTGTGGAAACGCTTCATCGCTGCGGCTGTCGACTCCGGCGCATCGGCCAGCAACCTGGTGTAGCTGACCACGTCGGCGTTCAGTGCGAACACGTGCTGTGTGTCTTGCAATGTCTGAGGAACTTGGGTTGTCATGGCGCCCATTATGGCTCTGCTGGTGACTTCACGCGGCGTAACCGTGGGTTGGTGCCGACGTAGACTCTCGGGATGTTCTACATAGCCGCCTTCTACAAGTTCACCGAGATCGCAGACTACGCGACGCTGCGTGAGCCACTTCTGAACGCATGTCGGAGCAACGATGTCAACGGAACGATCCTGCTTGCGAGCGAGGGAGTAAACGGCACCATCGCGGGCCCCGATGAAGGAGTTGAAGCGGTGCTGGACCACATCCGCGCTGACAGCAGACTCACTGATCTGACCGCCAAGCGTTCGACCGCTGAGATCGATCCGTTCCTCCGCTTGAAGGTGCGCCTCAAGAGCGAGATCGTGTCGCTGGGAATCGGTAACGTGGATTCGGTTGGCGGAACGGGTATCCGTGTTGCTCCCGAGGATTGGAACGACCTGATCTCCGATCCGGATGTGATGCTCATCGATGCACGGAACGGCTACGAGAACGCGATCGGCAGCTTCTCGGGGGCCATCAATCCCAGCACCCGATCCTTCACGCAGTTCCCGGAGTGGATCGCCTCGAATCCCGACATGGCGGATCATCCGAAGGTCGCCATGTTCTGCACGGGAGGCATTCGCTGTGAGAAGGCATCTGCCTACCTCAAGGACCAAGGGTTCGACGAGGTCTACCAACTCGACGGGGGCATCCTCCGCTATCTCGAGACGATCCCGGAGACCGAAAGTACATGGGAGGGAGAGTGCTACGTCTTCGATCGTCGGGTGTCCGTCGGACACGGACTCGTGCCAGGCGACAACGAGATCTGCCCGAACTGCGACACCGTTCTGTCAGCTGAAGATCGAACCATGCCCGGGTACTCGGTCGGCGTGACGTGCGGTGAATGTGTCGACACGATCACCGACGATCGCAGGGAACGGTTCACAGAGCGACAGCACCAGATCGAGTTGGCGGCCGAACGTGGCGATCAACACTTCGGCGGCCAGTTCACACACTCTGATCAATTCCACAGCGTCGGGTAGCCTCGACCCATGGATTCAACTCACTACGCAGCCCAGCGTTCGGCGTTCATGGAACTACTCGGTGACACGATCGCGATCATTCCCGCAGGGGCCCTTCAGCCTCGCAACGACGACGTCGACCATCCCTTCCGCCAGAACTCTGACTTCTTCTTCCTCACCGGGTTCACGGAGCCGGATGCGATCGCAGTTCTCGACCCCTCGCACGGCTCGATCCAGTACACACTCTTCGTGAGGCCACAGGACCCAGAGATGGAGGCGTGGAACGGGAAGCGCCATGGCGTGGACGGAGCGAAGGAACGGTTCGGCGCAGACGCGGCATATCCGGTCGACCAGTTCGCAAAGTGGCTCGGAGACAATCTGATGGACAGAGCCTCCGTCGCGTATGCACTCGGTGGTTCGAACGATGCGACCGTCATCGGCGCTCTCGCAGCAGCGAACGCACGCTCGGACCGAACCGGCCTCACTTCACCCACGCAAGTCGTCAACCCGACGCCCGTCCTCGCAGAGATGCGTGTGTTGAAGACCGATGCTGAGATCGAAGCGCTCAGAGCCGCCTGTCGGATCAGCGCGGTCGCCCACACCGAGGCCATGCGGTTCGCAGCACCGGGGAGATCCGAGCGCCAGGTTCAGGCAGCGATCGAGTACGTGTTCAGTGCAATGGGAAGCGAGCGCATTGGCTACGGGTCGATCGTCGCTGGTGGAGACAACGCATGCATCCTCCATTACGTCGAGAACGATCAGGTGCTCAATGACGGAGATCTGCTTCTCATCGATGCGGGTGCGGAGTTCAACCATTTCACCGCAGACATAACACGGACGTTCCCGATCAACGGCACCTTCACGGCACCCCAGCGTGCGGTGTACGAACTCGTGCTCGACACCGAGCAGCAGGTCATCGAGATGTGCGGCCCTGGCCTGCCGTACGCCGACATGCACAAGGCTGCGTGTGCGATCCTTTCTGACGGACTTGTTGAGCTAGGGCTGCTCCCTGGTTCGGGCGACGAGGCTCTCGCCAAGGGCTGGTACCGACAGTTCTTCTTCCACGGAACAGGCCATTGGCTGGGAAGCGATGTGCACGATGCGGGCGCCTACAAGGTGAACGGCGAACCGCGTCCGCTCGAATCAGGAATGGCCTTCACCGTCGAGCCCGGTGTGTATGTGGCACCCCACAAGGGACAGGTCACGCTGGGGAGTGCCCCGTACGACCCAGATGACGTTGCAGCGCTGACGCTCGAACTCGGACTGTCAGAAGCTACAGCGGAACTGGACCGTAGAAACGAGGAAGCCGGATCGGTCGACTTCTCCGTCCCCGAGGAGTTCCTCGGCATCGGCGTCAGGATCGAGGACAACATCCTCATCACCGAATCCGGATACGACAACCTGAGCGCCGATGCCCCCGTAGCTGTCGACGTCATCGAAGCGATCTGTGCAGAAGAGTCTTCTCTCCCCCTGTTCGGCTAGCGAAGAACAACCAGCTCAGGTTCCGGGCACCCGGTGGGGCATCGGCTCGCCTGTCAGTGCAGCGATGAGGTTGTCGGCAGCGAGATCCGCCATTGCCGTGCGTGTCCGCCATGTTGAACTACCCGTGTGCGGGATCACCGTGCAGTTCTTGAGGGTCAACAGCTTGTGATCCGGCGGCAGCGGCTCAGGGTCCGTCACATCGAGCCCTGCACATCGGATCGTTCCGTTCGAAAGAGCCTCGTACAGCGCTTCCGTGTCGACGACGGGCCCGCGGGCGATGTTCACGAGGTTCGCCGTGGGCTTCATCATCGCAAGTTCACGCTCACCGATGAGCTGGTGTGTGCCTGATGTGAGCGGTACGGCAACGACGACATGATCGGACGTCGCCAGCAACTGATCAAGCGGAACCCGCCTCGCACCGAGATGTGTCTCGACGGTCGGCTTCGCCGAGCGAGCCGTGTACATGACGTCCATGTCGAAGCCAAGGGCCCTCATCACGATCGCCTGCCCGACGCGGCCCATCCCGATGATGCCGAGCGTCGAACGCGAAACATCGTGGCCGAGCAAACCCTCGGGATCCCACTGCTTCCACTCTCCAGCACGAACGAGATCGATCCCTTCTTGCATGCGGCGTGTGGATGCCATCACGAGCAGCCAGGCTATGTCGGCCGTCGAGTCAGTGAGCACGTCCGGGGTGTGCCCGACGGCAATGCCCCGGTCAGCGCATGCGGCAAGGTCGACGTTGTCGACGCCTACGGCCATATTCGACACGACCTGAAGTCCCGGGGCCATGTCCAGCAGCGTTCCATCGATGGTGTCTGTCAGCATGGAGTACACGCCGACCGCATCCACGACTTCTGCAGCGAGCACCTCGGCAGGAATCGCTCGATTCTCAGGCCACATCCATACATCCGCGACCTGCCGAACCCGCTCGATGGCATTCCCGGGTGGGCGACGTGTGACGACGACCTTTGACAATTCTCGCTCCCAGATGGAGGTACCGGGTCACCAAGGCGCCCGCTGGAACAGCACGCTAGTGCGACGAAAGCGCCCTAGTCGTTGGAGACGATCTTCTTTCGAAGATTGGCAATGGCGTCCGATGACGTGCCGGGCTCGATCCCGATGCGCGGAAGCTTCGCAGAGTTCCGCCTGTACCGGCTCTCTACCTCCTTGACCTGATCACCGTCGGAGCCCTTCGTCGGCTTCGATGGTTTGGGGGGACGCGGGACCGAAGGCCCGTAATCGATCTTCGGCGCACCGTTGCCTGAGTTCAACGACGCGTCTTCGCCCGTCCATTCGTCGGACATACGCGATTCATCAAGGGCGGCCATGGCCTCGCGGCGGATCGCATCGATGCTGTCCGTCTCCTGCGGTGGGGTCGACGTCGAGGGCCCTGACGGCCAACCATCAGCTCCGATCGCTCCCGACTGTGACACGCCTGCCAGCACCGCCGGTTCTGCGGAAGCTGGCGATCGCTCAGCTGTCTCCTCACGCACCGTGACAGCGTTCTCCCTGCGCGCAACTTCCCACTCACGCGCCACGACATCTGCGAGCATCGCCTCCACCTCCACGGCGTCGGACGATTCGTCACCCGAGCCTGCCTCCTGAAGTGCAGCCGCGGTCTCGGCCTCCATGCGATCAACCTCTGATCTCGCGTCAGCGAGCAGACGATCCGCCTCAGCCTGCGCATCCGCGAGAACGGCCTCAGCCGCGGCTGCGAGCGACGCACCAGCTTCATCCTGAGCATCTTCGGCACCTGACTCGATTGCCGCATCGATCTCAGCAGCCCTCGCCACAGCTTGGGCGACGATCTGAGCCGCTTCCTCGGTCGCCTCGGCAAGGACATCATCGGCGGAGCCTTCCTGCTCCTCGACGCTCGACTGCATGGCCTCGACCTCGAGCATGGTCGACGAACGGAGTTCGGCCATGTCCAGTTTCAGATCCTCGAGTTCGGCCTCGACCGCAGTCTTGGCCGCAGCGAGTCTCTCCTCTTCGAGCACAATCTCGTCTTTGATCGCATCCAGCGTCCCGGTAGCGTCGACCGACGCATCCTCGGCTTCTGCCGCTTCGGCCTTGCGGATCGCGATCGAGGCCTCGATCTCCTTCGCATCGCTCTCAAGCTGATCTCTCGTTGCAGCGATCTCCGACTCTTTGGCCTCAGCACTCGCCTGCGCTTCATCGATCAGAGACTGAGCCTCGTCACGCTTGGCATTCGCTTCGTCGCGAAGTTCCTGAGCCTCGTTGCGAAGAGCTTCAGCGCCGTCGCGTGCCGTTTCAAGTGTGGCCGCTGCTTCCTCTCCCGCAGTTGAAGCGATCGCGGCCAGTTGCTCGAGTTCAGCCTCGCGCACGACGATCTCAGCTGAACGAGCCTCCGCCGCGGTGATGGCGTCGTTCAGGACCTGCTCGGCCTCTTCCTTCTTGGTCTCGGCGTCGGCATTGGCCTCGTCGCGGACGGTCTGCGCCACGTCGGTCGCCTCAGCGAGAATTCGATCAGACTCTTCCTTGGCATCCGAGATCAGGCTCACGGTCTGCTCAGTAGCCGCAGTTTGCGAGCTGCCCGATGCCTCCCCTGCCAACGCGATGATCTCCTGTGCCCGCTCCTCCGCCTCTGCGACAACGTTCGTCGCATCCTCTGCGGTGGCGGTGGCCGCGGCGGTTGCTTCCGCCACGTCCCTCTCGAGCCGATCGCGGATGGCGTCGGCCGCAGCTTCCGCGGAGGTGATGATCCCGACCGCTTGTACCTCGGCAGCTTCGAGTTGCTCCTTCGCAGCAGCGGACTGGTCGAGTGTGTGTTCGCTCTCAAGTGCCGCCATCTGGCTGATGAGCTGGTCACGCTCAGCGGTCATTTCCTCAAGCTGACCTTCGTCCGTCGAAGCGCCACTGACGAGTTCAGCGGCGTCCTTTTCCGCCGCATCGAGAATGGCCTTCGCCTCTTTGTGTGCATTCTCGACGATCTGCTCGGCAGCCTCCGATGGCTCCGCGAAGCCGGTCTGAGCCTCTTCGCGAGCATCCTGCTCGATCTGCTCCGCCTGAACGCGGGCACGCTCAAGGATCCGATCCTTGGCGTCGAGCACCGCCGCTATCGCCGTGTCGACAGATTGTGCCTGCTCTGTCTTGGCTTTCTGGATTTCGTACTCGGATTGCTCGAGGCGAATCTTCGAATCCTGCACGCGAAGTGTGAGGTCGCGGATCTTGGCGTCGACCTTCATAAGGTACGTGTTGACCTCGTCCTTGTCATAGCCCTTGCGAGCAGGCGCGAAGTCACGCTTGCCTAGGTCATCTGACGAGTCTTCCTGGATGTACGCCAAGGCGATTCCGTTCGGTGGAGGGTGCTATGTAGTTGTCGGCTTTTTCTGCCCAACCCTTTATAGGCGGCTCCAACAACCCGCGACAGGGCCGAACGACCTATTGAAGCGCGGACCAGGTCTGTGGTCTGGAGTGAGCGCAGCGAGCGATCAGACCGCTTCGACTATCGACTGGTCTAGGCCTGGGAAGGTGAGGATGTACTCGGAGCGCTCAGCTTTCAGTTTTGCGACCAGGTCTGTGTATTCGTCTGCTCTGCCCTGGGACTCGTACAGCTTCTTCGGTTGGAGCAGTTCGGGGTCGTCAAATCCCTCCAGCGCGGCGGCCGTGTAGTACCCGAAGTCCGGATCCTCTGTCCACTCAATGCTGTCGGTGACCAGGCCGGCGACAACGGCACTCGAGTGCCTGATCTTCACCTTCTTGGACCGCTCGTCTCCATCTGGGCCTCCTACACGGCCGGTGTTCATCAGATACACGTCAAGATCTGGCATCGTCTCGAGAAGCTCGAGGAACCGGTTGCCCATCAACGCATCGTTGTCGAAGAAGAACGGATTGGTTCCCGGCACGCGCAGGCTTCTGCCTGCCTCAGCCTTGCCACCAGCACTTGTGCCGATCGTCTCGCCGAGCATGAAGTAGGCGGCAGCCTGCTCCCGTTTCAGCTTGACAACGGCAGGAATGATCGTCTCGTTCCGGTTGAGCAGCAGGATGTAGTTCGCTGCGGGGAGCCCGCTCGGGTCGCGGTGACGGATGTTCGCCAGCGGGAACGTGGAACGCCCGTTCTTGGTGTCGGAGTCGTTGAAGAAGTCGACCTTCCCCTCAGGTGAGACCCATGTGTTCTCAAGCCACGCGTCGCGGCGTGTCGAACCTCCGTAGATCGTTGGCTCGTCATCGGGGTCAAGGCCGAACGTCTTTGCAAAACATCCGTTCTCCGACGAGTAGACCTTGCCCCCCGGGAACAGGGCAACGAAGTCATCCTGAACGGGAAGCGAGCCTAGCTGTTGCCTGAACGTGGTCGTTGTCTTGCCTGTCCCTGAGAGCCCGAGGATCAGGGCGACCTTCTCCTCGCCGTCAACATCGGGGAATGTCTTCAGCCCAGAGTGCAGAGCAAGCCCTCCTTCAGCGAACACAAGATGGTTCCACATACGGAGCCCACCCATCTTCGACTCACCGAAGTAGTCGGAGCCGAACACGCGAGATACATAATTATCGTGATCAACCAGGATCAGGCGGTCGTCCGGCTTCCCCATGGAGCAGAGCCCCGGCGTGTAGATAACGGTGAACTCCGGGGTCCAATCGTCGTCCTTCGGGAAATAGAGTTGCTGCTGCATTGCAGGGATGTTCGCCTGCGTACGTTCCATGTAGAGCCGACAACCAGTCCTGAACGAGGGATCGGGGCCGATGTACCCCTCGATGACGATCATGTCCTTGTCTGCGATGTAGGCATCCTGTTTAGCTGCCCACTCGTCGTGCTCGATACGACCGATACGATTCTTGTGGTTCTCAACCTCGCTCACGAAGAATGTGGAGGCTGCAAGCCGCGCTTTGACATCTGCTTTGTAGTTGATGTTGTCGAACTCGGTCACCGTGACGTTCGGCATGTGGTCCTCAACCCAGCCCCGCATCTCCTCCTGTGTCGGGTTCATGGATACTGACGCTGCTGGTGGAAGCTGAAACTCCACACACCCTCCTATTGATCGTGCCACAAGGATACGGAGCCTCGTGTCCGGGAACCAATCCGCAGTGCATCGGTGAGCAACTCTGGGCGCCGGTGGCACCGTTTGCGGTCAGTTCTCTATTTGGGACCGCATCCAAGAGGCGAGTTCCTCTCCCGCCTCGACGGCGGCCGCGGTGAGTTGTGCCTCGGCTCCCATCCAATCTCCGGAGCCCGGGAACGGCTCCATCAGATCAACGTAGATCTTGAGCTTCGGCTCGGTTCCCGACGGACGCGCAAGCATCCGCCCGGCCAACCCAAAGTCGAGTTCGATGAGGTTGGATGCGGCCAGGTACCGGGGGCGCTCCTCCTCGCCGACAAGGAAATCAACCGTGTCCACTATCTGCCTACCTGCCACCTCCGTTGGTGGCTCTGCTCGCAGCGCAGCCATGGCTGCCGCGATCTGGGCGGGACCGTGCGGGCCCTCCATACGGATCGAGACCTGAGCTGACACGCAGACGCCATACGCGCTGTAGAGCTCACCGAGCAGGTCGAGAACCGTCTTGCCATCGGCTGCGGCCTCGGCAGCCATCACAGCAAACGCCAGAGCGGCCGAGATGCCGTCCTTGTCCCGAACGGTCGTCCCGATCGAGTATCCGAGCGCTTCCTCGTACCCGAGCACGAGGCTCCCCTGTCCCTCGGCCTCAAGGTCGAGCGCAGCGTTCCAGATCCATTTGAAGCCGGTGAGCGTACGGGCCGACTGGACGCCGTGGCGCTCGGCGATCGTGCCGAGCAGCGGCGACGACACCACCGAATTCACCGTCGTTCCCGGTCCCTCGCGGTGGGAGAGCAGGAACTCGGCAAGCAGGCTGCCTATCTGGTTGCCCGTCAGCGGCCGCCATATGCCGCCCGGGTCCGGAACCGAGATCGCCAGTCGGTCCGTGTCGGGATCGTTCGCTATGACGAGATCTGCATCGATCGATGAAGCCAGGTCGTGCGCCATGTCGAGAGCCCCCGGTTCCTCTGGGTTCGGGAACGGCACCGTGGGGAACAGTCCGTCGGGAGCGAACTGCTTCGCAACAGGGTGGACCGACGAGAATCCGAACCTACGAAGCGCCTCGGTTACGAACTTGCCACCGACGCCATGCATGGCCGTGTAGACGATCGAGATAGATCGATCCCCGGTCACGGGAGGGAGATCGGTGGCGACCGCACGCAGATAGCTATCGAACATCTCGGAATCGATCGCACGTGCTCGGTGGTGTGCGAACGGCTCGGCGATCCGCTGGATCTTGATCGCTGGTCCCGCATCCTCGATCAGAGCTGCGATGTCAGTGTCCACGGGTGGGACGATCTGGGCACCGTTGGCTGCATACACCTTGTACCCGTTGTCCCTGGGAGGGTTATGGCTTGCGGTGATCACGATGGATGCACAGGCACTCAGCGACAGCCCCGCATAGGCGACCAGCGGCGTTGGAGTCGGATCCTGGAAGTACCTGACCTCGAAGCCCGCAGCAACGAGCACGCCAACCGTGTCCTTCATGAACACGGGTGACGAGGGCCTGGCATCTCTGCCGATGACGACGAGCCTCTCCTCCTCAGTCGTGTTGGCGAGCAGGTACTCGGCGAGACCTGCAGTCGTTCGGATGATGGCCGCCCGGTTGAGGCGATTCGAACCGGCCTCGACGACACCTCGGATCCCGGCCGTGCCGAACGTCAAGGTCCCGTTCATTCGGTCCTCGAGTTCGTCTCGATTACCTGACTTGATGATCCGCTCGAGTTCGGCCTTCGTCGTCGGGTCCGGGTCCGCCTCGATCCACTCGCGCGCACGCGACACAGTGTCTGTCATGGCATTGAGGCTACTTCGTCACGACGGCGTCGATTCGCCCTCATCAGAGGCGACCACTCGCTCGCGATAGCTCTCGTAGATTTCGCCACTCGCCCGGCGGGAGTAGTCGTACACAACCCACGTCTTAGCGATGTGATCGTGCCAGCCGCGGCGCTGATCATCGATGATCACCCACGCGTAGCCGATCCAGAACGCGAGGGCGGAGAGTCCGTATCCGATGAATCTCAGGATCGACCGCCCGATCGAGGGCGTGTTGCCGTGCTTGTCAACGATCTTGAGGCCCATGAACCATTTGCCAACCGTCCGCCCTGTCAGCGACCAGAACATGACGTAGTACGCACCGATGATGAACGGAATCGACCAGAGGTAGATGACCGCCATATCGATGCGAGGGTTGAGCCCCATGCTTGCGAGGGCCGAGTCGGCGAGGACCGAGATCCAGCCACCGATCGCGACGATGCCAGCGATAAGCACGAGGTCCAGGATGTAGGCGAACATGCGTGTGACGAACCCCGCGGTCCGATCCTGCAGGACGTGGTACTCGGTGTCCTTCATTCGCTCGCTGCAGCCGGTCTCGGAGGCACCGACCTCGCATCTCGGCCGAGAAGCTTCCGGAAGATGCCTTCTGTCAGGCCGTCAGCGGCGGCCCCGGTTTCACGGATCTCACGCACTGCAGAGCCCGTGATTCCAAGCGTCTGCTCGCGCACCAGATCTCCGAGTTCCTCTGATTCTCCGATGAAACCCATAACGCCGCCGACCGTCTGCTCGAAGGCTTCGACGGCGAGAACTCGACCTCTGGCATACTCGGCAGTGCCAACGGACGCGAGCCTTTCGCGCTCTTCCTGCCATGCGACAAGGAACGGCTCCGTGAATCCCTCGACGAATGCGGTAACGCCGGTCGCCCGGGCGACGAACGCCGCTGTGTCCCACGCGACCTCGGCGGTCCTTGCTATCGGATACGTGGCACGGGACGTCGAATCACCGATGGACTTCAGCTGGACAGGGATCTCTGACACCCAACCGAGGACAGCCATCATCGTCGGATCGGCGTGGATGGGACCCGAATCCGCCGAGTCGGGGTCAACGTCCGCCTCGTCGAGCGCCGATGACAGAGCCATCAGCCTGTCGATGCCCTCTCCGAGACCGCCTGCGACAAGCCGCACGATGGTTCGATGATGATCGGCCCCAGTCGGCTGCCTTGGCAATTCTGTCGCTGTCGAATCGGTCATGCTGAGAACCATAACGGAGGCGGAGAGGGCGGTGGGCAAAATGACCAGCAGGACTCGTCCATCTATATACTCCCAACCGCCGTAGCCAGTCCATGTCGATACAATGCGGGCTCCCGCCCCCATCGTCCAGAGGCCTAGGACTCCGCCCTTTCAAGGCGGCAACGGGGATTCGAATTCCCCTGGGGGCACTCACGGGGGCGTGGTGAAGTCTGGAGTTCACGCCGGCCTGTCAAGCCGGAGGTCGCGGGTTCAAATCCCGTCGCTCCCGCCAGAATCAACGCTCGGACCTACGGGTCCGAGCGCTTTGGTCAGGTAGCTCAGCTGGTAGAGCACCGGTCTGAAAAACCGGGGGTCGGCGGTTCGATCCCGCCCCTGACCACCAACAAGCTCTTGCAGCGCAGGGTTCGGTCGCGTTCCCGTCGCATGACGCTGAACACGCCAACACGGTTGGTATTCCCATGTGAGGTGAGTACCGGGGGCGGTATGGTCGCCGCATGCACCAATTCCACCGGGCGCAACCTTGATGAACCTGATGAAGTCGGCGAGGTGGAGAGACCAAGATCGGGAGTCATCAGCCTTAGCGGTGTCAGCCTCTCTCATGGCTTTCATGAGCCTGGGTAGCGTTGGGCAGAAGATGCGCGTCCCGTTGTCGGCGCTGAACGGTGTGAAACGCATCACGTCGGCTACGTGCTGAACGGACACATGCGGATCTTGATGAAGGACGGCGCTGAGTTCGATCTACGACCGGGTGGCTTGATAGACATTCCGGCTGACCACGACGCCTGGGCCCTCGGTGACGAACCTTGTGAAATGTTGAGCTGGATGAGTGGGAGGACGTGGCTCCGCCCGCTCCATACTTTGAAGGAGAGAGTCCTGGTGACCATCTTGCTCACCGACATTGTTGCCTCAAGTGGGTTGGTCAGTCGCCTCGGTGACTAAAGGTGGGCCGATCTCCTCGGTAATCACGATCAGAGGATTGCCGATGCCGTTGACCGATATCGAGGTCAGATGGTCAAGCTGACCGGAGATGGCGTTCTGGCCGCCTTCGACGGTGCTGCCAGGGCATCGTCGACGACCCCACCTATCGGCTGAACGCGGCTCGCCTCGCTCGTGAGATCGAGAACATGCCATCTGCAAGGGACGTCGTCCCCATCATTGAGCGCCTCAGCGGGGAAGGCCCCCCTCAACTCAACCGATGACCGGGAAACGAACGGTCGAAGTGATGTGCACCCTCCTTCACGACCGGTATCCGGACCCACTCAGTCACTCACAACCGGTATCTGCACTGCAGTTCACGTGGGCATTTGTGTCGTTGCGTGCGGAGCAGCGTGTTCGTCCCGAATCTCTAGGGAGTGGCGGCGTTTTCTTGTATCGCAGCGAGCACATCTGTCTCAAGGTCTCCGCTTGCGATGTACGGATAGAGATTCCCGCCAGGGCAGACCGTGGCAGCGTGATCGCGATGCCCTCCGATCGTCGAGGGTGAAACATCGAACTCTGTGGCAGCCCACGCCAGCACTGTCACCAACGACTCGAGCTGGGGTTGGGTCGGCACATCGATCTCGAAGTTGCCTTCAACGACGACCAGGAAGTGGCCCTCGGGGTCGTAGTTCGTGCCGGTGTCCCCTTCATACCGAGTATCTCGGGCCTCATACACCGTGCCGTCGACACCGATGATGAAGTGATACGCAAGATCACCCCAACCCCTGCTCATGTGGAAGTCCTGCCATGATCGATAGCGTGCCGGACCCGTGTCAGCGCTCTGGTCGCCGGCGTGATGGACAGTCAACGTGTCGATCGTGTGGGCGGTCATCCGGGAGGTGTCTGCAGGTGCAGCCCCCCAATCCTCACGGACCACATACTCCAGTTCGGGTGCCGCGTTCGGCGGCTGAACCACGTCTCCAGGAAGAGATCCGAAGTTCCCGGCGACCGGCAACATGTTGGCGCTCCCGTAGGTGAACTGTTCGTCCGCGTTCCCCTGAGTGTTGGTGAAGCGGAGGTAGAAGGTGCCGCTCTCCGGTCGGAAGATGCCGACCGTGTCGGTGCCGGCGTTCGCGCTCTGTGCCCAATCGGCAGCAACGATCCTGTCTCCTGGATTGCCATAGATGAACTCGTTGTCTGCGTTTCCCTGGGTATGGCTGTTTCGGAAGTAGACCAACCCGGTCGACTCCCGATGTAGCCCGATCGTATCGAAGCCGTCCCCGTCGAAATCTCCAACGAACGGCTTGTCTCCCGGGTTGCCGAAGTAGTAGGCGAATTCAGCCCCGCCCAAACTGCCTCCGTGCACTCCCAACTCGTTGATGATGTACACCCGGCCCTGAGACGGTCGATAGATCGAGACCGTGCTGCATCCGTCCCCGTTGAAGTCACCAGCGAGGGGGATGTCTCCCGGATTGCCGAAGAAGAACCTGACATCAGCATTTCCCGGTGTGTTCGAGTTCCGCAGATAGACGAACCCATCGTCCTGCCGATACAGGCCTGGCGTCTCAACTCCGTCACAGTCCCAATCTCCTACGATCGGGAAGTCGCCCGGATTACCGAAGTAGAAGCTCGTGGTTGCCCCGTTGACCGGGTCACGCAGATACCAAACGCCGGTGTCCTGATCGACCACACCGACCGTGTCGAGCGGACTGTCTGCCAGCACCGGAGGGGCGACCATCACAGCCGCCACGACAACCAGAACCGACAACCACCTGCGACTCACAACGTCCCTCCGATATGGATCGACGAATCAGAGCATCCCACGCCGCGCGACGTGCGACAACCACACCAGTCATACGTCTCGATCGACTGGAAAGACTGAAGAGCTAGATCCAAGGGGTCTATCTCGAGAACTCGCCCAGTAGCTGGCCGGTGGCAAGGATGCGTTCTTCCATCGCGGTAAGGACTGCAGCTTTGTTGGCCCCTTCGTCCAGCGCCAAGAGACCGTCGAGTGCGTAGACCGTCACAACGTATCGGTGGGCGTCACCCGGAGGAGGGCATGGGCCACGGTATCCGAGCGTGTCCCACGAGTTCGATCCCATCGTGCCGAGTTCTGTAGCACCTTCTTGGATCTCGGACACGGGCTCTATGTCGAACTCCACCCAGTGATCCCATGTGCCGCCGGGGGCGTCCGGGTCATCCATCGTAAGGACGATCGACAGGGTCCCAGCGGGTAGATCAGCGAGCGTGTAATCAGGTGAGATGTCCTCGCCCTCACACGTGTGGATGACCGGGATCCGATCGCCTTCGCCGTAGGCAGACGACGTCACCGTGATATGCGGTGTCGGCGGCGGCACTGTGGAGGACGCTGAAGCAGCCGCGGGCGCTGGCGATGTCGTCACCGGTGATGTCGTCACCGGTGATGTCGTCACCGGTGATGTCGTTACGGGCGAGGCGACGGTCGTCGGCGACTCGGAATCAGACGAACCTGAGCATGCGGACAGCACCAGAATTCCGATCGTGGATGCGACCAGTGGCAGATATCTTCTCATCGTGCCCCCCCCCACGCGTGTGTTGACTTGGCATCTTCCCACCGATTCAACCACACCAGCTCGCGGTGCGCAGATCAAGGCGCCCGATACGCATCCGGTGTCGGCTTGACGGGTCTGTCGAACCACAGCGGGCGGCGCAAGCCACCAGGACCGGGCCCCGGTTTCGTCTTGGTGAGCCATTCCTTGTAGATCTCGTGGCTCTTGTTCGTGTCGACGACCACGTCGCCGTACCGGTCCCCCGGCTGGGCTTGAACCACCCTGACGCGCTGGTGCCATGCGTGCATCCCCGAGATCGGGTCGGGGTGCACGGGGAAGGCGAGATTCTGATTCACGCCGGGGTCCTTCCACCAGATCCGCTCTGAGTCCGGATCGTCAGAGGTGAATGGCTCGATCCCCTTCAGTTGCCTCAGCCTCCACTTGCCTTGCTCGAGTTCTTCGACGTTGACGAGCGCCGACGACCAGCGCTCGTTTCCGCTCTCGTCGTTGAGCCTCCATCGGCCGAGGTGGTGTGAGGCGGCCACGACGCCAGGACGAATGCCCTCCGTCGCCCATGCTCTCATAACGAAGTGCCCCGAATCGGTCTCGATTCGGACGAGGTCGGCCGTCTCGAATCCGAGCGCTTTGGCATCCTCCGCGTTCATCCATAGAGGATGCCCGTGGCTGATCTCGTACAGATACTTTGCGTTGCCCGAACGCGTGTGGATGAGGGTCGGGAGGCGGAAGATCGGGACGAGGATCCGTTCAGTGCCCTCCATGTCCATGTCACGCCAATACACGTGTGTCTTCTGATAGCCGGGAATCGCCTCATCGCCCCAGCCCCACTCCTCCATCGTCTTGGAGTACCACTCAAGCTTGCGGCTCGGCGACTTGAACCCCTGGACCACGGCATCGTCGATCGTGACGCCCACGTCAGCGCCGTTCTTGCGAGCGATGCCATCTGCATCGGGTTGAACCCCATCGACGGGCGTTTCGTTGACGTGATAGACGTCGCGCTCAACCTCGAACGCCCCGAACCGGCGCATGTACTCAAGCGGCGTCATGCCTCTCTCGGCTGCCTTCTCAGGGAGTCCCGGCACCGAGTTTTCGAACATCCAGCCGTAGTACTCATCGACGGAGACAGGGCGCTCAGGATCGTTGGGAGACTCGAACCACTTCCTGATACCAAGAGACCCGTCTGGATCGACCTGCCAGGAGAGGTCGATCCAGAACTCCGTCTCCTCCCACACCTCCCCAGGGTTCGTCTCGTACGTGCGGTTGATCTTCTTGCCATCCCGCTCAGCGGCAACACGCAGCACTGGCTGCCTGAACCCGAGCCACTTCGCTGCATGTGTCTCGTAGCTGTGTGTGTCGTGACGCTCCGCCGAGACACCCATTGGCAGGACGTAGTCCGCAAACCAGGCTGTCTCAGACCAGGTGGGTGTCAGCGCGACGTGGAGACCCACTTTCGACTCGTCCTTGAGCATCTCGAGCCAGGTGAAGCCATCGGGGTTCGTCCACACCGGGTTGTACACGCGCGTGAAGTAGACATCGAGTTTGCCCCTGCCCTCTTTGAGGAAGTGCGGGAGGAGGATGCTCATCTCGTGGTGGCTGAGCGGATACTCCTTCGGCCAGAGCATCTCGTTCCACCTGCTGTGCGTAGGTGGCATGTTCCAGTGCGGAGGCTTGAACTTGACCCAACCCGACGGTGACAGACCGCCGACGGTGCCGACCGACCCCGTGAGGACATGCAGGAACTGCAGTGTCCGTGCACCCTGCCAGCCGTGCAGGTTGCCCGACCCAACCGAACGCCAGGTGTGAGACGAGAACGCGTGTCCCGCATCGGCGATCCCCCTGGCAACCTCTTCGATCTGCCCTGGCTGCACACCGCACTCTTCGGTCGCCCACTCTGGGGTGTACGACGCGTACTCCTCCTTCAGAACCTCTATGAACTCGCGGTACGTGGGCGGGCGTTCCGGATACCGCTCAGTGAGCGAGTCCTTCCAGTTGACCCACCGCCGCATGAACTCGTGATCGACCGCATCCCATTCGAGCAACAGATGAGCGATTGCAAGAAGCATCGCAGGCTCAGTTCCCGGCCAGCACGAAAGCCAGTGGTCCGACATCGAAGCGGTGTTCGACAGCCTCGGGTCAACGGTCGCGATCTTGGCGCCAGCCTCCCTCGCCTCAGTGATCCTCTGGGCGTGCGGGTTGAAGTAGTGACCTGTCTCGAGGTGAGCTGACAACAAGAGAATGAACCTTGCGTTGGCGAAATCGGCCGAGGGACGGTCGTATCCTGACCACAACGCATATCCGACGCGCGCTCCTGACGAGCAGATATTCGTGTGGCTGTTGTGTCCATCAACGCCCCATGCCTTGAGCGTGCGGTCCATGAAGCCGTCCTCACCAGGGCGGCCGACGTGATACATGATCTCGTCATGGCGATCCTCGCGGATCGCCTTGCCCATCCGTCCGCCGATGTCAGCGAGTGCTTCCTCCCACGAAACCCTCTCCCACTCCCCGCTTCCGCGTTCGCCGACACGACGGAGGGGATACAAGATGCGCTCGGGGTCGTCGACCTGGTTGATCGTTGCCGGCCCCTTCGCACAGTTCCTGCCTCGCGATCCTGGATGCTCTGGATTGCCCTCGAACCGACGGATCTCGCCTGTGTCCTTGTCGATGTAGGCAAGGAGGCCGCATGCGGACTCGCAGTTGAAGCAGGTTGTCGGGACGAGCTGGTACCGGTTCTTGACGCGCTCTGGCCACGCTTTTGCGTCATACTCCTCCCAATCATCCCATTGCTCAAAGGGCGGATAGCTCGTCAGCTCGCCATCTGGCGCGATCCGTTGAATTTCCTTCTCAGTGGTCATGGATTCCTCATGTCATGGATTCCTCATGTCAACGGCACGCTCTGCCCAGCTCGAACGAATGCGTCGTCGACGAGCCACACACCGATCATCGCCGCTACTCCGCCAACAGCACCTATCTCAACGGGGCTGCCGAGTATCACCGCGACAGCCGCCGAAGCAGCCACGAGGACGCTCAGGGCCAAGCCGATCCAGTAGCCACGCGAGAACACACCCTTCGTCATGTGGTGGTAGGCAAGCGCCACATCAGGACCGTGCGAGGTTCGGGCTTCGGCTATCGCGATCACACCGAGGCCGACCGCACCGATGAGCATCGTCCACGCAAACGCTGCAGCTCCAACGGACACACCATCAGCAGCCAACGAAGCGGATGATCCTGAGCTACCGGTGGTCTCGGATGCGAGGAATGCAACGAGGGATGCTCCGCCCCCTACGGCGAACGCAGCGGCGATCATGTGCCAAACGAGGAGCGGGCTGTTCCACAGCGTGCGGCCCTTGGCCTGGGCGAAGAGGAACGCCGTGTACCCGGCGGTCGCAAGTCCGATGATCGCTGCAGCCCAGATGGCGGCGACCACGACGTCGTCGAAATCTGCGAGCGCCGCAAGGAACCAGACACCGAACGCTGCAGCTTGTGCGGTGAGTATCCATGCGCCGCGCACGAGCCAAGAGGATGGATTGCCTTTCGTGAGCAGGTACAGGAATCGGTCTGGACGCTTGAGGTCCCACACCAGCAGCACACCGGTGAGCATCAGGAAGATGCCTCCAACCAGAGGCGCCGCAAGCCGCATCCACGTCGACTCGATCGCCGCTCCGAACAGGAGCGCCACCAACGCCGCGATAGCAACACCAGCCGAGATCGCCTTCGTGAGGAAGTAACTCGACACTCGCCATCCCCACGGCATCGGGAAGTCGACCGCATACACGACCCTGGGATGTCCCGCATCGTTCTCGACGTTGCGGCTCGGGGTCTTGCCACCATCGGGTCCGTCCGTGAGATCGACGTTGAGCCATGATTTCTCGATCCCCTTCGGATCTCTCCAGATGCCGCCATCGTCGGACCGCGTGGCAGCGAGTGGCTCGACGTTTGCGGTCTCGACACCCTTGTACCAGAGGTTCGGGTTCGTGCCCCTCTCGACCGCCCGCTGTGAGAGGTCGTCTTCTGCGACCATTCGGGCGATCTTGCTCATCGGATTGTCAAGGTCGCCAGCGGTGATGGCCTGCACCGGGCACACGACCACGCACGCGGGCTGGAGCCCCACTTCGACACGGTGCACGCAGTAGTTGCACTTCTGTGCCGTGTGGTCGTCCGGGTCGATGTAGAGAGCGTCGTACGGGCACGCCTGCATGCATGACTTGCAGCCGATACAACTGCTCGTGTCGAAGTCGACGATCCCGTCCGACCGCCTGAACAGCGCCGAGGTCGGACAGATCGTGACGCATGGGGCATCAGAGCAGTGGTTGCAGCGCATGATCGAGAACGACCGCTGGGCGTCAGGCCACGTGCCCTTCTCGACGTACTTGACCCACGTGCGATTGACTCCGAGGGGAACCTGATGCTCGGTCTTGCACGCGACAGTGCACGCGTGACATCCAATGCACGTCGTCTGATCGATAACGAATCCGTACTGCATGTCTCTTCTCTCGTGCACAGACCTGCTGGGTCGCCATTATGGCTGCAGCCACGCCGGTTGCATCAATCCTTGCGCTGCCCCGTCCCCACCGTCTGTGGTCTGTGGATCTCCGCCTCCATCGGGAACAACCCCTATAGGAGTCGATGGTTGGTCGCTCCACACTGTGCATGTGAGATGAAACGACGAAGGAGTAGGCATGAGCGGGGCATGGATCGCCGTGGTGATCGTGGACATCTTGGCCACATACATGTGCTTCATGAAGGGCAAGCAGGCCATGGGTTGGATGGGCGTCGTCGGCGTGATCCCACCGCTTACCTTCGTGCTCGTGATCGTTCCGGTTATCGGCGCGCTCACGCCAGCGGGGAGTGGATCCAACAAGAAGAAGCCACCTCCCGGCTCTCCGCTACCCCTGTCGAAGACATGGTCTTACGAACATACCGACGCACCATCACCACCCACTCGCCCTGCCAAGGCGGATCGGGCGACATCGCCGGCCCACGCGTTTGCGGACGGGACGCAGGGCATACCGACACCCCGGTCCCCGAAACCAGTCGATGGGGCGATCCATTCGACGCGTTCCTCTTCTGTCAGGTCGTTCCTGACAGAAGCTGTCGACGAGGGCGTCATCGATGGGGCGACGCACGTCGCCCTCATCCGATACCTCGAAGCGCCCCGTGAGCGGGCGCAGGCAACTGCCTCCGCTCCGGCTGCGCCGCCACCCGTGCGCACGCAACCAGCGACTCCTCAGCCAGCGCGGCGACCCATCCCACCACCCAAGGTTCCAAAGTCGACACCGATACCAAAGCCAGTATCAACACCTCCGCCAGCTCCGCCGGCTCCCGTCCAAGTGCCCACACCGCCTCCCCCGCCGCCACCTCCGCCTCGACCTGTCCCGGTTCGGGCCACACCATCGCCTGTCGCTCCGACCAAAAGTGCGGGACCCGCACCGAAGCCGCTCCCGCCAAAGGAACCGTCACGGTTCGCAACGAGGCGAAACGAGATGTGGGAAGCGTTCACGTCCGATGTCGCCGTTCACGGCCTTGCGTATCTCGGGGTGCTCCTCACCTTCGTAAGCGTGCTCGGCTTCCTGCTATTCGCGTTCAAAGATCTGCCGATCCCTGCAAAGCCCTTTGTTGAACTATTCATCGTGCTCACGTTCTTTGGATGGGCATGGCTCCTCCACAGACAGCGGGCAACCCGGGTCGCCCAGGCGATGGAGATCCTCGGAGGAATGGTTCTGCCGCTCGTCTGGTACGCAGGACTCGTCGACAGCGCTGCGTTTCCACCCGACGCTGAAGGCAACGCCCTTGTCGTCGCCCTGACTCTTTCGTCGCTTGCGATCTCTGGCATCTACTGGGCTATCTCGCGTCGCTACCCGAACTCCATGCTCCGATTCCTGGTGTGGCCGATGGTGTGGACCACAGCTCTCGGCGTCGGACTGGTGTTCAAAACGGACGAGTACCTGATCGGCGATGCGATCACGCGACTCGTGGCACCCCAGCCTGCGTTGACATCCATCGCAATCGCTGCCTCTCTCGGCTTCCTTGCGTGGCGCTCGGACTCACGTCTCGCCGCACCGACGTACATCGCTGCGCTCGTCGGCATTCCATCGGCCTACCTACTCACCTTCGGATTGTCCGCCGGTGACGGATCGGCGGCGTGGTGGCCCATCATCGTGTCGGGTGCTGGAACCATCGCATCGGTCGAGCTTGTCGCCCATTGGAACGGCTGGGAAGAGAAGCTCCGGTCACTCCGCCCGTATATCTACGCCCTGGTCGGGGTCCCCTTGGTGCTCGCAATCGGGCTCGGATGGGGCGGTGCGATCGTCGTGGTCACCTACGTAGCACTCGCCGAGATAGCCATCCGCTCGCCGAAGCTGAAGGTTCACGACGTAGCAAGTGCCTCTGCGGGCGTGGCAGTTGGTCTCGCCCTCTCCCTCGCTGAGCCCGGTGCCGCCATCGCGGCCTTCGGCGTGCTCTCCGTTTGGGCACATGTGAGACGAAGGACCGGTGTCGACGACGCACGGGTGGCGCGATCCCTCACCGCCGTTGCTGCGATCGCACCGGCTGGTCTTCTGCTCGGACTCTCCGCGCTAACGACCGTGCCAACGGCGGTACTCACCGTTTCGAGTCTCGTGCTGGCTGGCGCAATCGCGCTCAGGGTGCTGAACAAGGCAGACGAATTCGATGCGATCTGGTGGCCTGCAGCTGCGACGGCACTGGGAGTCGGAGCTGCGATCTTTTGGGCCGTTGACGCCACCGGTGCAGACATGGCGGTCGCAAGCCTTGGCATGTCGGCAGCGACCGTCGCGCTCGGACAACGCTGGCCAACCATCAACCTGTGGCTGAGTTCGGCGCTGGCCACCATCGCCATAGCGATTGCTCTTGAAACGCTCGGTGCATCCGGAGCGATCACCGCTCTCGTTTGGTCATCTATCGGGGCTGGCACGATCGTCGCATCCCTGTCCACCAACGGCGGGTCCAGGCTCCGCATCGGCGCTGGCCATCTGACGGTTCTCGGCCACGTCTTCGGCCTGTTCGCCTTCACCGCATCAGCCGAGCCTTTCGGGTTCACGATCGCCATCACCGGCTGGGCGATCGGCTGGGCGCTCTCGTTCGCTGCTTCCGAACGTCAGGGGGGCATCGATCCGCTCGAGATCTGGTCCAAGACGTTCGCTATCGACGATGGCCCCTCCGCAACGCTCGCTGAGCAGTTGTATGCGGCCGTTCCGACGATGTCGGCGCTCACGGCGGCCGCGGCGACGATCGCCATCTTCATCGAGACGGCCACGGTGGAAGATCACCGATTGTGGATCGGCGTCGTTGTCGCCGTGATCGCCATTGCATACGCGTCCGCCACACGATGGCTGATCCAATCGGAACACGGCCGGACAGTCTTCGGGTGGGCAGCCGCGATCCTTGCCGTAGCCGGAGTCGGCCTCACATATGAAGAGCCACGAGCCGTGATCGCGACCGCATTCGCCCTGGTCGTCGTACGAATCGTTCTTCTCCGTGCGCTCCCGCTTGTCTGGCTGACCTGGGTGACATGGCTGGTTCCAGCGGTTACAGCAACAGCGTTGGCATCCGAGTTTGGACTCGCCCCCGAATCGCTGGCTGTGATGATGCTTGGCATCGGCTCGGCGCAGTTGCTCGGGGCGCTTGCGTTGGATGAAATGCACAATGGTGCACGCCGAACGGGCGAGTTCACACGTTCAGCGTGGGTCCTTCCACCTGCGCTGATCGGGGCTGTGCTGATTCCCGTAGGCGTCGGTGCACTGTATGTCGCCGGATCGAGCACCAGCGACTGGGCGGCCGCCACGGCGGCGCTGACGTTCGCCATCGCTTCGGTGATGTTGCGAAGAAGTATCTGGCTGACCGCAACACTTGGATCGATAGCCCTTGCCATCGGCCTCGGCGCCGCAGATGTGCCAGCCATCGAGAGCGCGATCGTGTGGAGCGTCGCCGGATTGGTCGCCCTCGCATCATCGATCGTCGTTCCGAAGCTTCACCGCGACGATGTCGCGGGAATCGGGCATGCGATCGGAGCGGTCGGCCTTGCCTATGCGTTCGATCAGACCGCTCTGGTAATCGCGATGAGCGGATGGGCTGCCGGCTGGCTCGCAGCTGTGTGGATGTCCGAGCACGGTGGACCATCTGTCACGAATGTCATCTCGAGATCTGCCGATTGGTGGGACGAGAGCTACGCGCCCTCGATCGCAGCCGCGGCGCAGGGTCTCGTGCCAGTCGCTGCAGTTGCCACGACGACAGCCGCCGTACTTCTTGTGTACGGCGAATTCGTGGATGCGAATCACGTCAGCAAGTGGGTCGGCGCCGTTGTCGCCGGTCTGGGACTCGCATACGCACTCGCTGGAGCCCATGCGTACAAAGCGCGCATCACGCGGCTTGTCTTCGGCTGGTCTGGTGTCTCGCTTGTGGCAGCGGCCATCGTCATCGCGTTGCCCGAGAATCTGCCTGTTGCCATCGCAGCAACGATGTTCATCCCTGCTCGTCTCGCTGTGGGTCGACTGATACCACTGACATGGTTGACCTGGGTTAGCTGGCTGATGCCGACGATCGCCATCACAGCTCTGGCACGCGAGGTGGGTTTATCCGACGCGTCGCTTGCCGTTGTCCCAATAGTCACGGGCGGCGCCATGCTTCTCGGAGCGTTGTTCGTCGATGACGTCCTGAACGTGCGCAGGATGCCAGGCGACCTCGTGAGGACCAACTGGCTCGTCGCTCCGGCCGTTATCGGTGCGACCCTGATGGTGATGGGACTCGGGCTCCTTCAATCCGCGGAAACCGACATCCGTCTTTGGGCAGCGGTTTCGGTGGCATTCACCCTTGCTGCGGCGTCACTCGTGGTTCGCCAGACCATATGGCTCACATCGATTCTCGGTGCGACGGGATTGGCGATGATGCTCGAGGCCGCAGGCGCCACAGCGACTGAGAGCACGATCGTGTGGGCCTCCATCGGACTCCTGGCCCTAGTTCTTGCGCCGTTCGTGAAGGAGGTTCGAGGGGCAGAACTTGCAGCCATCGGCCATCTGCTCGGGGCCGCCGCATTCGCGTACCCCCAAGAAGACGGTGTCAGTCTGATCGCCCTCACGGCATGGGCGATCGGATGGCTGATGTCCGTTGCTTCGGCAGAGTTCGGCCGCCCGTCCGTTGCCGACATCTTCACCGGACGGTCTTCATCGTCAGATGACGATCGCGAGTCGTCGGTCGGCTCGATCACGGCTGCCATTCCCCCGTTGCTCGCTGTTGTGACGTCCACTGCCGCAGCCCTGTCGCTGTACGACGAGTTCGCCAACTTCTCTGAAGCACGAGCGTGGACCGCTGCAGTGATCGCAGGCGTTGGGCTGGTCTTCGCGGCCAGTAGCAGGTACGTCATCACATCCAGGCCGGCGCTGACCATCTTCGGATGGTCGTCAGTGATCCTCGCGTCCGCTTCTGTCATGGTCGCAATCGGCGAGGACCTGCCGATCGTTGCGGCGGCCTCGGCGTTCATCGCCGTACGCATCTTGCTCATCGGCGTGATCGACCACACATGGCTCTCCTGGCCGGCGTGGCTGATGCCGACCGTGATCGTGGTGTCGCTCGGTCATTTCACCGGAGTGCCGAACGAATCGCTGTACCTCCTCACCCTGGCGACCGGTGCGATCACGCTGGTCGGCAGCCTGATCGCCGATGACGTCATCAATACAAGACGGCAAGTCGGAGAGGGACTCCGCACCCCTTGGCTGCGATACCCGTTCGTGATCGGCCTCCTCACCGTGCCGTTCAGCCTTGCGCCGATATTCGCCCTTGAAGCCACGACCGTCGGTATCGCATCGCTGGCAGCATCGCTCGGATACCTGCTCGTGGCCGTGCTCCTACGCAGCGGTGCCGTCACAGCTCCAGCCATCGGTCTCGCTGCCCTCGGGATATCGCTACTTCTACCAGAGTCACCGCTGGATAGCCCATGGATCCTCGTGGCCATGGCAGCGTCGACAACCGGTTGGTCGTTCCTCGCTGAGCGGTTCCAGAGCACAGAGTCAGCCGCAAGCCCATGGACGCGATGGGATCTGACGCCACTTGCGATGGCCCATCTGTTGATTGGGATCGCGGTCCTGCTGACGCTTGACGGTTCACCAGATCCCGTGACGTGGATCGCCGCCGGCGCTCTGTCGATGGTCATCGGCGTCTGGCAACACAACAGGTGGTCGCTCGACGCAGGGCTACTTCTCGTCATTGTCGGCAGCGGCTTCGCTGGGGACCCATGGCTGCTCATGGCCCTCATCGTCGGGACCGCACGCGGCATGTACGGTGTCTGGCACGACCGGGGCATCGAGCGCAATGTCGACCACGCCATCGCCATGATCGCCTTCGGCGCTGCGTGGATCGAAATCGCCATGTCACTTGAGTGGTCCTACCTGGAGGTCGTTGGTTTCGGATCCATGACCGCAGGGGTCGTTGCGCTATCCGCTGCTGCATTGTCAGGCCACGGCCTGGTGAAGAAGGACACGTTCCTCCTCTGGAGTGGCTTTGGGACCGCAGGCGTCGTCGCAGCTGTGATCGCCGGATTCAACGCAAGGCCGATCGCCATTGACGGACCGTGGGTGGCCG
>CAXMSN010000079.1:0-17758 GCA_964196275.1 uncultured Kiloniellales bacterium
CGTTTCACGGTTCGTTCAGATCTCGTCTCCGTCTGTCGCCCACTCCGGCACATCACTCGTCGGAGTGTCGGCGGGTACGGCGGATCCGACCACAACGAGAGGCCACTACGCCACAAGCAAGGCGATGGCTGAACTCATCGCCCTGGCTGCCGATTCGGCGGACATGTCTGTCGTCGCCTTGAGACCCCACCTGATATGGGGACCCGGGGATACGCAGTTGGTTGGCAGGATCGTGGAGCGGGCGAGGGAGGGGCGCCTGGCGGTCATCGGAGCGGGCGCCGCACTGATCGACACCACGTACGTAGATAACGCGGCGTCGGCGGTGGTCGCCGCACTCGACCGCGCCCCAGATCTCGGTGGGAGAGCGCTCGTGGTTACGAACGGGCAGCCAAGGCCCGTTCGAGAACTCATCAATCGGATCGTGATGTCTGCAGATCTCGAGCCGCCGACGATGAAGGTGCCCTATCCCGTGGCTCGAGCAGGCGGACGAGCAGCGGAGCGGATCTGGGACCGTCGCTCGACCGAGAGCGAGCCCCCCATGACCAGCTTCCTTGCCGAGCAACTCGGTACCGCACACTGGTTCGATCAGCGGGAAACCCGCAGCGCACTGCAATGGGAACCGACCGTGAGCCTGTCGGAAGGCTTCGATCGGCTCGAAGCCTGGTATTCCGCAACATCCCAGTAGTTCTGGCGCTCGTCAGACCAGGCTGATGGAGCGTGGCCTGCAGTCTCAGCCGCAGAAACTTCGGACACGTGTGGCAGCGTCCGCCAGCTCAGGCTGCGTGGATACGGCCTGCTCGAGCATCTCGGCCGTCTCTTCCCATGGATCCTTGGTGAAGCGATACGTCTCGAAAGTCGGACATGCGTTCTGTCCTTCGCCGATCGGAATCTGCACGAGTTGGCGGGCCACGGGCGAGAGTGCGTCTGACATCAGCGTGTACAGCCGACCGATTCGCTCACCCTGGTCGTGGACACCGGAGAAGAGGTCGCCCATGGTTACGTACACCAAGCCATAGAGGGCGTTGAAGGCATCGGACAACGGGCGAACCGACTCCGGGAAGGCCTCGGTAGTTGGACTCGACATCACTGGCCACACATCCCCGATCGGGCTCCCCCCGTCGGCGATCTGCTTGAACTTGTAGTAGTGGGTGAGTTCCTGGTGTGAGGGGTCGGCCCAGCGGTGGTCCTTCAGGCCCTCACCTTGGTCGATGATGATCTCAAGCGCACGGTCCGCCGTTGTCTTGCTGTCGATGAGCATGAGCCCACCGCTGTCCTCCGCATCGAACTTGACAGGTGCGTAGAACGAGGCGTCGCTGAGTTGCCTGTGCGCTTGAGGGTCATCGAAGACGTTCGTCGATGGATCGAGACCTCTGACAGCGTTCTCAAGCGCTGCGTAGAACTGACCGAGCGTTTCGTAGATGTCGTCTTCCGGTGGGGCGCCAGCGGCCTGAGGGCTCTCGATGGCCATGAACACATCACGGATCAGCTCAGGAGTACACCTTCCGAGCGCAAGCATGAGGTCTGGTGTGTGGTGTGCCATCAGGCTGGGATATGAAGGGATCGTGTCCGCGCTGAAGTCGGGCTCACCACCGATCGCAAGCAGGAGGTTGGTGACGAGGCATGCGTGGAGCATCTCTTCGACAACGACGCTTGCGATCAGCCTGGCAGCGTCGGAATCCTGGTCCTTGATCGAGTACATGGCGAAGAGGTACGGAGGGATCGTTGAGAGCTCAACCTTCGTTGCCAAGAGAAGATGTTCACGGACGTCTTCAACGGTGTGTGCCATGTTGTGAGTCTCCCCTGGGCGTGTGGGTAGGAACATAACCGTCGTCGTTACGGTCCGCATGCGTCAGGGGCCCGACTGTCCGGTTCTGTACCATGCTGCAAGACTGTCGGAGGGAGGTCGCTCGATGCACGTCAAGGGAATCATTTGGATCGGGTCTGCGACCGAAGATCGAAAGCGAACCGCTGCCTTCTTCGCCGATCGTCTTGGAATGAACCTCGTTGTTGACGTTCCAGGCTTCAGTCGGCTGACGACCGACAACGGCGATCTCCTTGAGATCTTCGGATCGGACTCTACTGAGCACGACCATCTCGACACCGGACCCGTGGCAGGACTCTGGGTCGACGACATCCTCGGTGCACATGCCGAACTGACTGAGGCCGATGTCGAAGGTGTCACCGCTATCGAACGCGGCCCGGACGGGCACCGCTGGTTCTACTTCAAGGCTCCCGACGGCAACTTCTACGAACTGTGCGAGCACCCCCGCCCGAGACCCGTGAAGGGGACTAAGACGGAGTAGATGCGCTTGCTCGTCCGAGGAGCGCGTTCACGGCGCTGTCAAAAGACGTCGAGGAACCTTTGTCGAATGCGCTCTCGTAGTCCGATTCGCCCAACTCCGGCCGGATCGACTCCAGCGCTTCAAGAGCGTTATCCCTGATGGATGCGCTTCCAGAGAACATCTGTTGTGTGCTGACCGGGTCCGCGCACACAGTCGCGAGCAGCTCGACCGCTTCGATCTTGCGCCCGGTGGACGACCACACGCCAGCAAGCTTCGCCATCATGCCAAGCATGTCTCGAAGCATGCCCATGGTCTCGGCGGTCCGAATGCTGTCGATGTAGGCATCCTCCGCTTCGGGGAATCGCTCAACGGCTGCGTTGGCATCTCCAACGACTTCCTGTGCGACGACCATGCCCCTTGGGTAGTTGATATCCGTTGCTCGTCTCACCTGGCGGGCGGACAGTTCGATCGAATCCTCAGGTCGCCCGCTGTTGGTGGCGATCATCGCCTGCAACCACAGCGTCCACGTCATGAAGTAGTGGTCGTCGAGCCGATCGAAGACAGTGTGCGCCTCTGCAAGCAGTTCCGTCGCGACGTCGAACTGGCCGCCGAGCACATATCCGAACGACAGCCAGTTCTTGAACCCGCTCACCCAAAAATCATGGTCCACGCCCTCGTAGGCGTCCAAGAGCGGTCGCAGCAGTTCGATTATGTCGTTCGATCGACCCAGATATCCGTATCCCAAGGCGACGGTGGTCGTTACAAGGAACCGATTGACGGGATGAGCTGAGTCAGGGAGGCGGTCCAGGGCGGCTGCGGCGAGGTTCGTGCCGTGCTCGGCTTGGCCCATGAGGATGAGGTAGTACGCCATCGACGCCTGTGCCGTGGCGAGAACGGACTCGGTCGCTTCCTCTTGTGGATCCTCGCCGAATTCGCTCAGTACCTCCCCAAAGAGAGTGACCCCGCCCGGGTACCAACCGCGCAGTTCGTAGACGGTCATGAACGCGGGGATGAACTTCTGGATGCCTTCAACGTTGTGTGTTGTGAGCATGTGTCGGAAAGCGGATCTGCTGTTGTCGATATCCGCCTCGACGGTCTCAACCATCTTGATCTGCTCGGCGACGGGGAAGAGTAAGACAGCGTCGTCCATCAACTCAGCGAAGTAGTCGGCATGGGCTTGCTCCACTTCGCGACAGCGGTCGGCGTCCTGCTGTAGCTCGTCCTCTGCATATTGACGCAACAGTTCGTGCACGGTGTAGCGACCCGACTCCGGGTTCGGCACCACAAGAGACTTGTTCGCAAGGCCCGCGAGGTTCCGCAGCGATGCACCAGCCACCCGCTCGGCTGCTTCGCGTGTGAACCCACCGCGGAACACGGAGAGCGCCGCGAACACACTTCGCTCACTCTCGTCGAGCAAAGACCATGAGTACTCGAACACGGCACGGATGCTGCGGTGGCGATCCGGGACGTCGCCCATCTCGGTCTCGAGGAAGTCCAGGCTCTTCTCGATCTCCTCGGAGATCTCCCTCACGTTGAGCATGTCGGCCCATGCGGCTGCCAGCAGGATCGCGAGCGGCAGGCCACCAGTGAGTGTGAGGATGCTGCGCACCGCTTCGAGATCATCAGTTCCGAGAGCGAAACCTGGCTGGGCCCTCGTGGCGCCGTCGACGAACAGGATGACTCCGCTGGTCTGGAACGCGTCCTCCGACGATTCCCACGATGTGTCGAGCCCGTCAAGTGTGTACGTGGTCTCGCTTTGGAGTCTGAGCTTCTCGCGGGACGTGGCGATAGCCGTGACGTTCGGTGCCGCGCTGAGAATGTTGCCGATGAGCACCGCTCCCTCGGTTACGTGCTCGAAGTTGTCGAAGACGAGAAGCTGCGTCTTCCCTGCGAGATAGGTGAGGAGTTGGGGTTCGAGTTCATCGTCAGCCGAAAGCCCGAGGCTGAGCGACTCGGCCACCGTCTGGACGATGTCCTCTCCACTACTGATGTCGGCGAGAGCGATGAAGAAGACGCCATCGGGGTACTGGTGCGATAGGTCGGCTGCGGCCTGGATCGCCAGCCGTGTCTTTCCGCAGCCACCGGGTGCAAGGATCGTCAGAAGACGTGTTCTCGTGAGTAGCTCTGTGACTTCGTCGAGTTCGACCTCCCGGCCGATGAAGTCTGTGAGCTGCTCTGGAAGGTTGTTGGGAATCGCGTTGAGCGAAAGCAGCGCAGGGAAGTCGTTCTGGAGTCCCTCGATCTCAAGTTGGTACACGTGCTCGGGACGGGTCAGGTCCTTCAGGCCATGTTCACCCATGTCGCGGATCGTCACACCATCAGGGAGGCTGTCCTGCACAAGTTCCCATGTGGCCCGCGAGATGATGGTTTGGCCGCCGTGTGCGATGCCGCGGAGTCTCGCTGCACGGTTGACAGTCGATCCGTAGTAGTCGCCGTCGTCGAGTTCAGCGGTCCCCGTGTGAAGCGACACTCTCACCAGGAGAGGAGAGGGGGTAACCCAGTCCACATCCACCAACCGACGCTGCATCTCCGCAACACCCGCCACTGCATCGACTGCAGACTGGAACACGATGAACCGGCTGTCTCCCTCACCCCGAGGCTTGACAGTGACGCCACCGTGCTCGTTCGCCGCGCCAACCACTGCCACGTCATGCTGTGCGAGCGCCTCAAGCATCAACTCGGGCGACTCTTCCCAGGCATGGGTGCTTCCTTGAACATCGGTGAACAGGAACGTCACTGTCCCCTGTGGCATGGTTTGCATAGTGGGCAATCCTAGGTGGTTCTCCTCGGAGCGTTCACACCCGGCGGATCAGATGCGGCATCAAGCGCCGAGTTCCCGTCTCCACGGTGGGTTGGCGCCCTGTCGACCGCACACGATCGCGGCCGCCAACAACGCGGCGTCTGCGATCTCTAGAAACGCTGACTTCTCCAACGACCTCAGAGAACCACGAGTCACGACATCCCGTTCGTGAAGTCCGCACAAGATGGCGCCAGTGAACGTGTCGCCGGCTCCCACGGTGTCGACGACTTCCGCTCTGACCCCCTGTCGCGTCTCGGACCACGACGGTGTGAAGATCTCACAGCCCTCGGCACCTTTCGTGACGATCACCGCTTCGACTCCGTTGTCGATCAGTTCGGCTGCCACCGAGTCGATTGACCGACCAGGCCAGATCCATGCGAGGTCCTCATCTGAGCATCGGTAAAGCGACACCTGCCGAAGCCAACGTTCATGCCATCGGTCCCACTCGTCACGGTCATCGACGATCGTCGGCCGTACGTTGGGGTCGAGCGAGACGAGTCCTGGGGATCGCTCGATGAGTTCCGCGAGGACGGTGGCTGTCCTCCCGAGGTACATGCCGAACGTCCCGCCGTGGACGATGTGGGGACCCGGTCCGAGCGGAGAGAGGTCGGCACGGGAAAGGTTGGCCTCGGCGGTGTCGTCGGCCTCGAATCGGAACGAAGGTGTCGGATCGAGTGTCACGATGGCCCTGGCGGTCGGCTCTGCTCCCCTTTCTACGAGGCTGGTATCGACGCCGGACTTCTCCAGGTGCTTCATAAGAATCCCGCCATAGCGGTCGTCCGATATGCGACCGAGGTAAGCGGTGGGCGCACCGAGACGGGCTGCCGCAACCGCGACATTGATATTCGACCCACCGGGGACTGGCTCAGGCATCAAATCGATGACAGCGTCTCCGCAGGTAACGATCATCGTCTCGTCACTACGGATGAGGCGTTTGAACGCTTCGGCACCGGGGCTTCGTGTGGATGCGAGTCCTTGTGGGCGAAGCAGTTCACGAGAGCACACTACACGTCGATTCTGCAACGGTCCCCGGCGGGTTGGAGAGCAGGTCTGGGGACGACTCCCGTCCTAATCTGCTCGCATGAGCACTCGACAAGAACGCAAGAAACCCTGGTGGCACGAGGCCGTCTTCTACCAGATCTATCCGCTGAGCTTCGCTGATTCTGATGGCGATGGGTACGGCGATCTCGACGGGATCACTTCCAGGCTCGACTATCTCTCCGACACGCTTGGCGTCGATGCCATCTGGATGTCCCCGTTCTTCAAGAGCCCGATGAACGACTGGGGATACGACATCTCCGATCACACCGATGTTGACCCGCTGTTCGGCAACCTCGATGGCGCACGCAGGCTGGTCGACGCTGCACACGATCGGGGTATGAGAGTGATCATCGACTACGTGATGAACCACTCGTCCGACGAGCACCCGTGGTTCGTGGAGTCGCGGTCGTCACGTGACAACCCGAAGCGGGACTGGTACGTGTGGCGCGATGGCAAGCCTGATGGAAGCCCTCCGACGAACTGGGTGAGCGTGTTCAGCGGGCCGTCCTGGACCTTCGACGAGACGACGGACCAGTGGTACCGCAACACCTATCTGGCATCCCAGCCAGATCTCAACTGGAGAAATCCCGAACTTGTCGAAGCGATGCTCGACGTTGCGAGGTTCTGGCTCGACATGGGGGTCGATGGGTTCCGTGTGGATGCGGCCCACCAGATGATGAAGGACCCGGAGGAGCGCGACAATCCACCAGTCCCCGACGACTGGCAGCGACCGTTCAAAGACATGGGGGAGTACGACGAGTTCGTCCACCTGTACGACCTTGGTCACCCTGACGTCCACGACGCACATCGTGCGTTCCAGGCGGTGCTCGACGAGTATCCGCACGATCCGATGAGCGTCGGCGAGATCCATATCTTCGATCTGCCCGAGTGGGCTTCGTACTACGGGCACGACTTCGACCAGTTCTCGATGCCGTTCAACTTCCACCTCATGGCGTGCGACTGGAACGCACGAAGCGTGAGAGCCCTCGTCGAGGCCGTGCACTGGAACGTACCAGCGGGCGGATGGACGAACTGGACGCTCGGTAACCACGACGAGATCAGGCTTGCGTCCCGGCTTCCAGGCGGTCAGGAGCGTCTTGCGGCTCTTCTGCTTCTATCTCTTCGCGGGACGCCGTTCCTCTACTATGGCGATGAACTCGGCATGAAACAGACATCGGTGTCGGCTGACGAGAAGAAGGACCCTTGGGGCGACAATGTCGAGTACCTCTCACGGGATGGCGAACGCACCCCGATGCAGTGGAACTCAGGGCCCAATGCAGGCTTCGCGGTAGAGGGAACGAAGCCTTGGCTGCCTGTCGCTGACGACTATCAGACGGTCAACGTCGACTCAGCCCTCACGGACTCCGACTCGACGCTCAACATGTACCGGCGTCTCCTCGTCGTGCGTCGTGAATCGGAAGCACTTCGCTTCGGATCGTTCATGGCCCATCCGAGCTCCTCCGAGGACGTCTTCGTGTACCGACGTGAATCAGATCACGAGACGGTCTCGGTTGCTTTGAACTTCTCCGAGGAGACACGCTCCGTCAAACTGCGATCAGGCCGCATCATCTTCTCCACCTTCTCTTCAGAGAGGTCGGAGAGGTTCCGCGATGAACTTTCGCTGCAACCAGGCGAGGGTGCCATCGTCCTGCACCGCGAGCGTCCTCTTCTCTGAAATGGGCGCATATGTGCCGTTATGCGTGCTTAGGAGTTCCACTCGGGTCAGGGACTCGTTGAGGTCGACGGCCCGATACACACCTTCAACCCACTCATTGCAGTGTTTCGGCGATGAGTTCCGTTTGAGTGATTTGTCGCTGCTAGGACCTTGCAGCGATTGCCTCCGCGATGAACCGGGCGTCCTCGTCGATGCCATGGATGACGCCCGACTTGCGCGTATGCAGCCACGGAAAGCCGAGGAAGTAGATCCCGGGAACCGTGGAAATTCCTCTCTTGTGGATGGGCCCTCCGGCCTCATCCGTCACCGGAACATGCAGCCAATCGAAGTCCGCCGTGAAACCGGTGCACCAAATGATTGATCCGACGCCGGCGGCCGACAGATTCAACTCGGTAATCCCAGCCTCGGCGATCTCGGGTCCGGCTGGTTCATCGTTGGGATCATCCTCAATAGGACCGGCAGTGACCCCGGCAGAGACGATCCAATCCTCAATCATCGCGGTGAACTCCGCCGACCGTTCGTCGGCAAACGCAATGTGTTGAGCCAATGAACCGTCTGTCTTGAGTACCCCGTCCACGACATCGGTCAGCCGGCCCATCAA
Organism: uncultured Kiloniellales bacterium; assembly: GCA_964196275.1. Lineage (GTDB taxonomy): Bacteria > Actinomycetota > Acidimicrobiia > Spongiisociales > UBA5794 > UBA5794. The sequence goes on from CAXMSN010000079.1 coordinate 8,400, forward strand.
CTGCACGCCATCCCTTGCCATCGACTGCAGACTGAGCGTGCTTCCGTACCGTCCCACTCCAGATACCTGAGGCTGCGCGGCGAATTGGGCCGCGGGATCTGGAAGCTGTGCAACTGAAACATCCCAAAACCCTATGTCTTCACCCCAGTCCACCACGTCCCGTTGCCGGTACCTCCGGCGGAGACGACCCACCCTGCTCGTGCAGATGTAGACATCCGTTCCGGCGTGGAGCAAGTCGACCGCTATTTGACATCCAGACTGCCCCGAGCCGATGACGACCACCGCTCCCGGCGGGAGATTCTCCGGCGAGCGGTAGTCAGAGGCGTGCAACTGGAGGAGCCCCTCAGGGAACCTCTGGCTGATCGCAGGGATCTTGGGTGCCTGCATGATCCCGGACGCTACGACCACGTTCCTAGCCGCAACGGTGCCAAGCGCACCATCGGAGCCCTGATATGTGACACGGAAGCCGTCCCCGAGTTCGTCGACCTTGACCACAGTGACGCCTTCAGACACCTGTAGCTCGAATCTGTCTGCGTACTTCTCGAAGTAGTCGACGAGTTCGTCGCGACGGAAGAAGCCATCAGGTTCCTCCCCTTCGTACGGGTCACCAGGGAGTCCATTTGCCCAGTTTGGCGTGTTGACGGCAAACGAGTCCCAGCGTTGGCTTCTCCAAGTCTCACCTATCTGACCACGCTCGAATATGACGTACTTCGCATCGATCGCTTGAAGGTGATAGCCGATGCCCAGACCCGCCTGTCCGCCACCGACAACAACAGCATCGAAATACTCCATAACGGATGGCCTCCTGACCGTTCAAACGAATGTAGTCGACCACAGCCACGATGCGGGGTCAGCGACCCATGACCCGCATTATGTGCGACAGGTCATGTGCGCATAAAGCCGTTATGCGTGGATTCGGCAGGCTCCTGTTGCTGGGGGCTAGGGTCGTTCCCCATGGATATTCCTGAGATTCAGTACACGACTACCGACGATGGTCTTCGCATCGCCTATCAGGTATTCGGTAGTGGACCCCCATCGGTGACCGTGCCAGGGCCGGCAGGCCATCTCGAGTCATATTGGGAGCCGGGTCCTCCCGTGAGAATGTGGGAACGATACGCGGCGAATCTTCGGGTTGCGTTGTTCGACCACCGAGGTGCTGGCCTTTCGGACGGATTCTTCGAGCCGCCGACGCTTGCTGAGCGTGCTCTCGATATCAAGGCTGTGATGGAGGCATCCGGCATGGAGCGAGCGAGTTTGGTGGGCTACGATTTCGGGGCCCAGGTCGCCGTAGCGTTCGCTGCGGAATACCCAGATCGGGTCGACAGCCTCGTGCTTCAGAACGGGCGGGTTGGGCATTCTGCTCGTGCGAGCGCTGACGAGTTGAACCCGGGAGCTTCCGAACCCAATCCGCTGGCGCATGCGGAGAACAGTCTCCGGCGTTTCGAGAATGTGGGCACCGAAGTCGATGAGGCAATGCTGTATCTCAATCCCAGTCTTTCCAAGTTCCCTGACTTCGTCGCGTACTCGGTGAGGGCGCAACGCATGGTCGGTTCAAGAAGTGCCCAGATACGTCAAGCCGAAAGCATCACCGGCATCGACATCGTCGATATCGCCCCGCACGTTGAGTCCCCAACGCTCATCATCCACACGATTGGCAATCGGCTCCACCACATCGGCTACGCGCGGTATCTCGCTCAACTGATCCCGAACGCCACCCTGCTCGAGATCCCAGGCGACGACCAGATGTTCTGGTTCTCGGACAGGTGGAAGGAACATGTTGATGCCGCCATCAGGTTCGCTACCAAAACAAGAGTCAACGCTCCGATAGAACGGCGACTGGCCGTCGTCATGTTCACTGACATTGTGGAATCGACGGCTACCGGTGTCGATACTGGAGATTCCGAGTGGCGGAGGCGTCTCGATGTGCATGATCGGGTCTCCCAACGAGTCGTCACAAAGCACGGTGGCTCGCTGGTCAAGAGCACGGGTGACGGCATCCTCGCCACGTTCGACATGCCGTCGAGCGCGATAGACGCCGCGCTCGAACTTAACCGAGACCTCCACGAATCGGAAATTTCGCTCCGAACGGGTCTCCACGCCGGCGAGATCGAAGTTCGTGGCACGGACATATCGGGTGCCACTGTGAACCTGGCGGCCAGAGTCGAGCAGGCAGCCACCAGCGGTCACATATTCGCGACAAAGACGATCAGCGACATGCTCATCGGATCGTCCTACAGCTTCGACGACGCAGGTCCCCACACACTCAAGGGCTTCGAAGAGGAATGGCAACTATTCCGTGTAAGCGTCGACTAGCGAGACCACGCATAGCCGGCATCATGCCCGCCTCTACAGGTACGCATATGTGCCGCCATGCGTGGGCGGAGCGGGCCTGATGAGCGTTGTCCAGAGACGTCTAGGTCCACTCAACCGGCACGATTTGGTGCGTACCCGAGATTCCTTTGAGGGTGACCATCCTTGCTTCACCCATGTCAACGCCTTCCATCCGACCGATGAGGTCTTTGGTCGTAGAGGAGATCAAGATTTCGCCCCCGCCGGCGGCGGCGGCGACTCTGGCTGCCTTGTTGACGGTGAGACCGAAAATGTCATCGGCTGTACGCATGACCTCACCGCTGTGGACGCCGATGCGCACCGCGAAAGGAGCGTCATCCGCGTCAGTCTGAATCTGTATCGCCGTTCGGAGCGCCGCACGAGCCGATTCGAATGCCAACATCGATCCGTCCCCTAGGAACTTCACAACCGTGCCACCTCGGGACGACGTAGTTGCGCGGATGGCGGACTCATGGGCACGCACAATCTCCGCCCACCTGCTGTCACCGGCCGACTCTGCGAGACGCGTCGAATCGACGATGTCGGAGAAGACGAGCGTCATCGTCCCTTCAGTCGTCGAGTCACCGGGGAACTGCCCCCCTTCGTCGAGGATCGAGGCGACAAGATCGTGGAGCGTCTTGGTGAGATCCACGCCGTACACCTGCTGATTGGCGACAGGGCTCGAATTGTGCCAATGGATCACCTTCCAAGCCCCAGCTTCCATGCGAAGAACAGCGGTGTGTCGAAGCCGGGTTTCAGCGTCGGGCGCTACCAGTCTTGAGAAGAGGGTCACCCAACCAAATTGGCCGTCCTCAAACCCCTCCACCTCGTCGATGTAGAGCTCTACAACGGGTGCCTCCCTCACCTGGGTTTCTCTGACGCTCAGAAACTCGTCGAGACCTTTCCACCACTCATTTTCGTCGAACCCAAGGACCCGCAGAATCGGACTGCCGGACATCAGATTGCCTAGAGCGAGGAAGTCCCCCAGGTACGCCATGAGTACCCGCTGAGCAACAGCTTCAATCTCGGTAGAACGTTCTGGAGCCACGGTGAGCACCCTAATCACGAGCGTCCAGAGTGCGCATTTCCGGCATTGTGCGCTCGCCGTTCATCCTCCGGCGATGAGTAAGACCGGCATGATCCAACGTCCGGACTGTCGTTAGCGGTCCGATCAGACGTCGATGCGCTGTGCCCGCAGATCGTGTGAACCATCCTCGCGTGTGTACTCGAAGTACACCCAGATGGCATCTCTCGCTCGAACGGCACAAACGTAGCGCACACATCCATATGGTGAGGTCACCCACGGCTCGGTGTCACGCTCGAAGCTGAGGCCATCTGGTGAGGTGGCGAGCCCGGCGTGCTCCTCGTAATTGTCGTAGAAGGTGCGTCCGCCATCGAACATGGCGAGGTACCCGTCGTCCCACTCGATCATCGAGTTGATACGAGCCCGGTGTCCGTGCCACGAGTCGTCCCCAGGCGCCTCGAAGACGTACTCGATCGTGGGGAAGTACCTGCCGTCGGTTGAGACCGATAAGACGGTTGCGTCAAGGGGTGCCGCGTGGATGCGGTTGCCCTCGATCGTCGGTCCGGTGCGCGGAGGCGCTGCCGCGTAGAGCCACAGTTCATCCCCCATCAGATGAACGTACGGGTCCTTGATCCAGGGAAGGCCGAACTCGCCTGGTGACAGAACGGTACGTCTCGCCTGTGTGTCGAGATTCGCAAGGTTGTCAGCCTCGAGGAGGTCGATCCGCCACGTCGAGGTCCCCTTGATCTCGTACGACACGTACACCATCCAGCGGTCACGGAACCGAACCGCATGTCCTTCCTCGATCGAGTTTGCGTTGAAGTCGTCCTTGGTAGCGGTCCAGATGTCGTCGAAGTGAAGCCCGTCCGAGCTTGTGGCGATGCCACAAACACCAGCCCTGCCTTGTTCGAGCGGCTTTCTGGCTCGGTAGAACAGGACGAATTCATCCCGTGTGGTTTCGTAGAAGACCTTCCCACCGATCCAGTTCCCGTATCCGGTTCCGGGTGGTGTTCTTACGACCACCGATTCCGTGGGGTCGAAGTCGAGTGTGGCGCGGCTAGCGACCATCGATTGGTTCCTGCTCATGCGATTTCATCGTGGAGAGCGGGGTTGGCACTCTCACGCGTGTGGTCAACCCTTGGTCGAACCCGCCATAAGGCCACGCACGAAGTAGCGCTGCAGCGAGAAGAACACGGCGAGCGGCAGCACCATCGTCACGAACGCGGCTGCTGTGAGGATGTGCCAATCCTGACCCCGGCTTCCCGTTATGTTCGCAAGGATGACGGTGACTGGGGCCACATCGGTCGAGCTTCCGATGAAGGTGACAGCGATGAGGTAGTCGTTCCAGGTCCAGAGGAATTGGAAGATCGTGAAGGCTGCGAGCGCGGGTAGCGAGAGCGGGACGATCAGCTTCCAGAAGATCTTGAAGTGGTCTGCGCCATCGATGCGCGCAGATTCGATGATGTCTCCGGGCAGAGTTGACATGTAGTTGGTCAGCAAGAAGATGGCTAACGGCATACCGAACATCGAATGGGTCAGCCATACGGACAGCGTTGTGCCCTGAAGGTCAAGGTCAGGAAACACCGTCAGTGTCGTTCCGAGGACGGTCAGGTGCGCGCCACCGACATAGAGCTGGAGGAGAGGGATCAGCGACATCTGCAACGGAACAGCCATCAGCGACACGAGGAGTACGAACAGGAACTCTCTTCCGGGGAACCGCATCCATGCGAATGCGTAACTGGCGAACGCCGCGATCGCGATCGGAATGATCGTGGCCGGAATCACGATCGCAAGCGAGTTGAGCAGCGCAGTCACCATGTCGGGTGCGCCAGCACCCTCGCCGGAGAGGACGAAGGTGTAGTTCTCCAACGTGAAGTCGAACTCTGTGAAGAACGTCCACCAGCCTGATGTCTTGATCGCTGCCTCTGGCCTGAACGAGCTGATGAAGAGGCCGAGCGTGGGAATCAGCCACAGGATCACGAGGAACCAGAGGATGGCCTTGCTGCCGAAGCTCGTCAGCCAACCGAACGCGCCGGTGGCCGGCTTGTCGTTGAGGTCTGTGTGGGCCTGGCGCTCTTGGGTCGATGTCATCGCATCGCCCCTTCCTTGCGGACGCGTCGTATGTTCACGTACATGATCGGCACGATGAACAGGAAGAGCACGGTCGCCAGCGCAGAACCTCGGCCTGCCTGGGTGAACCGGAAGGCCTGATCGAACATCTCGTTTGCGATCACATTCGTCTGGAATTCACCGTTCGTCATCACCTTGACGATGTCGTAAACCTTCATGACCACCACGATCAATGTCGTGACCACGACGGCGATCGTTGACCGAATGGTCGGGATCGTGATTCGCCAGAAGGACTCGCTCTGTGTGGCGCCATCGATCTCCGCTGCTTCCAACATTTCATTGGGCACGGCCTTGATCGCGGCCGAGAGCAAACCCATCGCAAAGCCGGTCTGTATCCAGATCAATACGATGATGAGGAAGAATGTGTTCCACGGTGGCCGGATCAGCCATGCAACAGGATCGAAGCCGAGCGATGTCACCAGGGCATTCGCCACGCCTATCTGAACTTCTCCAGGGGGCTGGAATATGTAGATGAACCTCCAGATGACGGAGGCGCCGACCATCGAGATGGCCATCGGGAGAAAGATGAGAGCCTTTGCCACGGCCTCTCCTCGCCGCATGCGGTCCGTGAGGACTGCTATGAAGAGGCCCAATCCCGTGGCGAATGTCGTGACGGAGAAGACCCACCACAGGTTGTTCCAGATCACGCCTCCCAACGACGTGAACACGGCGAAGGCGATAAGCGTGACGCCCAAGGCCGTCCAGCTGAGCGGGATCGGCCCATCGTATGTTGCCCGAACGCCGACCGACTTGCCGAGGCGTCGTGCGAACCAAACACCGAGGAGCATCGCGATCATGCCGACGATGAAGAGACGGCTCGTGAAGATGTCTGTCCAGCCGGACATGTCGAGCATGTCGTCGTTGCTGAAGATCCACTTGTAGTTCTCCAAACCGATCCAGTTCTCACTCCCACGATCTTTGAGCGACAGAATCCCGGTTCGAATCGTCGGAATGATGAGACCGATGGTCACCAGCAGCAGAGCAGGACCGATGAACACCCACGGCTGGGACGACTCTGACAACCGTTTCCGTCGTGCGATTCCCGGTGGTCTCCACCAACCGAAGAGTGCTCCGAGTACGGCTCCTGCCGCACTCACGCCAAGGACGGTTGCTCTTCCGCCTCCGAATGCGTTGGCGTTGAGAAATGCGCCGAGGACGAGACCGACCAGAAGTCCAACGACGGCAAGGAAGAGTGCCCAGTATTCGGGAGCGAGCTCGATCGCCTTGTTGATGCCCCAGAAGATCAGAAAGAAGGTGCCCACCGCGACGGTTACGCCGACGACGATGCCGATGATCTCGCCCACTGATTGACGTCCTTCCCTCTTCGCTCAATGCTACTTCATTAGCGCTTGGTTCGCTTGGGAGGTGAAACAGAGGCGGCGGCATCCTTCGATACCGCCACCTCTGTTTCCTAGTTCACGTTGAGTGTCGAGCTCTAGCCGAGCCCGAGCCACACCTCTTCTACCTTTGCGAACCCATCTTCCACCGATATGTTGCCGGCGGTGATGTCCGTCGCCTGGCTCCAGAACTCGCCTGCGCCGATGTCACCCGGCATCAGGTCGGAACCATCGAAGCGGAACGGATCCGCGCTCAGCAGGATCTCTGCAAGAGCGAGGCCGAATGAGTCACCAGCGAAGGACACCGCTGTGTCCTGCGTTGTGTTCGGGTTCAAGAACCCGCCACCCGGCGCCAAAGGCGTCCTGGTCTCTGCGTACGTCGGGCTACCGATGTAGCGCAACGCTTCGACAACCTCTTGACGGTCGTTGAACATGACAGCATGTGTTCCTGCACCAAGTACGACTTGGCCGTAGTCGCCAGAGATCGTCGGCAGGTAGAACACGTTCACATCGCCATCTGGTCCGAGGGCGGCATCAGGGTTCGACCCTGTCCGCGACGGGTCGACCCAGAAGTTGGCGTAGAAGTTCGCCTGGCGGTGCATCATGCACTTTCCCTCAAGGAGCGGAAGACCAGAGTCACCGAAGTCCGTGGATGCGATCGTCTCGCGTCCACCGAAGACGTTGCCTTCTTCGCCCCACAGGTCATTGATGAAGTTTCCAACTTCGATAACCCTCGGGTCGGTGAACGGAATCTCGTGGCTCACCCACTGGTCATAGACATCTGGACCGTGGAGCCGGAGCATGATGTCTTCCATCCAGTCGGTGTACGGCCAACCAGTGGCGCCACCAGAGCCGATGCCGATGCACCACGGTGTCTCTCCGTCGAGCTTCATCAGGTCCATGAGGGCGATCAGTTCGTCCCAAGTTGTCGGAATCGTGTAGCCGTTGGCAGCGAAGGCTGTTGGGCTGTACCAAACGAGGCTCTTCAGGTCAGCCTTGTTCGGCACACCGTAGACCTGACCTTCGTAGGTCACGAGCTCAAGCCAGAACGGGTCGTACATCGCAAGCAGTTCCTGGACGAGATCGTCCGGAAGCGGCTTGATGTCGCCTCGAGAGGCCATGTCCTGAATCTTGCCCGGCTGGGCATAGATGCCGATGTCAGGTGGGTTACCACCCTGGATGCGAACATCGTTCAGCTCCTGGAAGCTGCGGTCACCGGTGATGAGGACAGTCGTGCCGGAAGCATCCTCGAACGGCTGCATGGCATCCTGGAAAGCCAACAGTTCGACCGTCGCTTCCGGTCCGAAGATGTCGACGAAGCCAGTGTCAGCCATTGACTCATCGCCTCCACCCGCTGTCGTTGTGGTCGCCTGTGTCGTATCGGATCCGCTGTCATCGTCCGACGAACAAGCCGTCATGACGAGAGCGAAAGCGAAAACGATGATTGCGACGTTACGGAATCTCTGCATTCTTGAGTTCCTCTCAGAGTCGAATATTGGGACGGCAAGACTGCCATCCAGAGTCAACGTTAGCATCGGTACACTGCGCCAAGTCAAGTCCTTCTAATACGAATTAGGAAATCATGGATATCCGGCCACCATCGATGAGCGATGTCGCCGAGAAGGCGGGTGTTTCGCAGGCAACCGTTTCGCTTGTTCTGAACGATGTCGACGGCTCAGGGATCGCCCAATCGACGAAGAAGAGGGTCCGTGTGGTGGCGCAAGAGATGGGCTACCGGCACAACGCGGTTGCGCGGAGCCTCAAGCTCCAGCGGTCGGATACGATCGGATTCGTATCAGATCAGATCACCACGACCCCCTACGCATTCGGGCTGGTTCAAGGAGCCCAGGACGCCGTCAGGAACATCGGCAAGCACCTGCTCATCTCCAACGTCGAGTACAGGGACGATATGGGTCGTGAGGAAGCCGCAGAGATGGCCGTGGTCGAACTGCTGGAGCGGCGTGTCGACGGCGTCATCTTTGCTTCCATGCTCCATAGATCGCTGGATGTTCCGTCGGCCCTCAGCGAGGTGCCGAGTGTCCTGCTCGACGTCGCGGCAACGGACCGCTCCATGGCATCCATCGTTCCCGATGAGTACGCCGCGGCCAAAGCCGCATGTCTGCTGTTGATCGATGCCGGGCACAAAGACATCATCCACCTGTCGATACCCGGCGGACCACCCTCGGTTGCGATGCGTCGGAACGGGTATGTCGATGCCATGGCTGAAGCCAGTCTCGCGGAAGTCGCCGAGCCGATCGTCGAGACCAACGACTCGACGCCTGATGCCTACCTCTCCGCCCTCGAGTTACTGAAGGCACCATCGAGGCCCTCTGCGATCTTCTGCTACAACGATGAGATGGCGTGGGGGGTCTATCAGGCGGCTTCTGAACTTGGCATCGCCGTGCCCGATGATCTCTCCGTTGTCGGGTTCAAGAACGTCCCCCTGATCGCACCGGTGCTCCGCCCCGGGTTGACCACGGTCGAACTTCCGCACTACTCGATGGCACAGTGGGCGGTCCAGTATCTGCTCGACGGTCGCT
>CAXMSN010000080.1:0-2618 GCA_964196275.1 uncultured Kiloniellales bacterium
GCCGAGCGGTCCTTCGCTCGAAGCCGTGAGGCCACCTTGTCGGTGAGCCGGTGGAGAATGGGGGTCAACTCATCCAGCGAACGCACCTTGGCTCGAATGGCAGATTGGGCGCTCACGGACTTCGCCTTCCCACGCGACTCAACGGGTCGTGGGTCGACGTTGTTGGCAAGCGCATGGAGATGGGAGGCCGCTCCCCTCCCGAGCATCGCCACCAGCGCATCCTCGTTGGTATCAGCAATGTCGCCGATCGTGCGGATGCCGAATTCGTTGAGTTTGCGTTTCGTCACCGGTCCGACACCCCATAGGTACGACACCGAAAGGGGATGAAGGAACTCGCGTTCCTCCCCAGGGTTCACGACGATGAGGCCGTCTGGCTTTGCGACCTGGCTTGCGATCTTCGAGAGGAACTTTCTCGTCGTGGCGCCGACAGACACAGCCAATCCAGTGTTGTCATGCACGTCCTGGCGAATCGATCGCGCGATATCCGCTGGTGACCCGAAGAGGTGGATCGAACCGGTGACGTCCATGAACGCCTCATCGATCGAGAGCCGCTCCACCATTGGTGTGTACGACTCGAACACGTCGAAGACCTTCCGTGAGAAGTCGGCATACGCACCGAAAGTCCCGTCGACGACGATGAGGTTCGGGCACAAGGTTCTTGCCTCGCGCACGGGCATTCCCCCACGCACGCCATACGCACGGGCCTCGTACGTACACGACAGCACGACACCCCCACCGACCGCCATCGGCTTGCCCGCAAGTGACGGATCCTCGAGGACCGCTACGGCCGCATAGAACGCATCAATGTCTGCGTGCAAGATGCCGGGGACGTCCATGTGTCCATCGTGACACACACGAGCGACAGAAACGAGTCGGCGATCAGTCGATCGCCACCGCTACTCGCTCGCCGATGATCCTGTGGCCATCCGGGTTGGGATGTGGCCATCCGGCCCACCCCTGGGTCGGCAACACCGAGCCACTGAGATCGACCCACATCACCGAAGCGTGCAGCCCGGTGCGGATGGTCGAATGGAGGCGATCAAGCGCTCGGCTCATCTCCTCATCGCACTCGGAGCCGATCGGCGTCCATCCGGGTGCAAGCTTCGTGCCTGTGATCGGGTAGTAGCTCGTCCAGTACACATCGGCATTCGTTTCGTCCCGGAGAGTCGAACTGATGCCTCGCACGGCGGTAGTGATACCTGCAGCACGCTCCGAGATGTTCCAACGCTCTGTGACTTCGAAGTCACACCATGCCTTGTCACCGCTCTCTGTGAAGGAGAAGGCCGTGTTCTTCGTCAGATCGACAACCACGTTGCTCCAATTGGTCGAGTTGATGCCGGCGGTCACGACCACGATGTTCCACGTCGTTTCGTCAGCAGCAGCGTTGATCGCTTCAACCTGGCTCCCGTGCGAGGCTCCACACGAGTCCACGCCACCGTCGGCCATTGCGTGCACCCCAGCTCCGGCCCATGCATAGTTACGGTAGGTGGGCGACCACTGGGGTGGGAGCGAGGATGCGACGCTCGCACGGACTGTGCTGCCATATGAGATATCGGCGTCAACGCACTGGCCGACAGAAGTGAACCACCGCCGTGTGTAGCCCGAAGCGATCGAGTCGCCTGCGACGATGAGATTCGGGACAGGCGGAGTCGTCCCACTCCAGGTGTCGAACCACTCGGACGGCATTCCATCCGAGTTGATCGCCCTTACCTGCAGCGTCTGATGGCTATCCGGATCGATCGATCGATAGCTCACCGCAGGGGTCTCACTATCCGTGGCGAAGATGAGCCCGGTCGTCGAACCCATCCAGCGGTACTCATAGCTGGAAATGCGCCTGTCTCCTGTTGCATCGATCGTGAGGTCGGCTTCGAGAAGGTCATTGTGTGCCAGTGGCAACTCAAGCGACGCAGAAACAACGATCGGGCGCTGATCAGCATCAGGAGAGAAGCTCCGGCTCGAATTCTGGTGGCCGAGCGCAGGCGACGCAATGCCAACGGACAGCGCGAGCAGCGAGACCCCCATGAGGATGTGGCGAAGCATGAAACCCCTGCGTTCAATCGGACATCTATAAGACGACCGTTCCGTCTGTCTGGTTCCCGTCGTGGCTCTGGCTCAGTTGTACATGTCCTCGATGTAGGCAGCGTTGTGACTTGCGATCACGGATCGTTTCACCTTGAGCGTCGGTGTCAATTCGCCACCCTCGATGCTGAAATCTCTTGGCAAAATGCGGTACTCCCTGACGGACTCAGGCTTGGACACCATCTTGTTCGCGTATGCCACAGCCGTGTCGATCTCGGCGAGAACCAACTCGTGCTCGCGCAATTCGTCCGTCGGGAGGTCCTCGAGGCCGTTCGCCCTGGCCCATGCAGGCAACGACTCCTCATCAAGCGTTACCAGCGCAGCGATGAACGGCCTTGCGTCGCCGACGACCATGACCTGGGAGATCAGTGGATTCGAGCGCATACGATCTTCAAGCACGGCAGGAGCGACGTTCTTACCTGCAGCCGTAACGATCAATTCCTTCTTCCTGCCCGTGATCGAGAGGAACCCGTCGGCGTCGAGGACACCGATGTCCCCGCTACTGAACCATCCGTCATCCGTAAGGATCTCCGGCGTTG
>CAXMSN010000081.1:0-3172 GCA_964196275.1 uncultured Kiloniellales bacterium
GGCGGGCAGGTGCCTCCATACAAGAACCCCGATCTCGACATGCTCTGGGGGGATGAGCAACGTCGTACAGCTGGCGGTGGCCATGCCAAGGGCGTCATGGAGAAGTGCACGTTCTGCGTACACCGAGTCGAGAAAGGTCTCGAGCCAGCGTGCGTGGAGACGTGTCCCACGAACGCTCTGGTTTTCGGCGACATAGATGACCCGAACACGCCAGTGAGCCGGTACCTACAGGAGAAGCAGACCTGGCAGCTGCTTGACGAGGCCGGAACCCGTCCAAGCGTGTATTACGTCGGAGGTTCGCCACCAAGCAGAGAAGTGTCGGAGATCGAACGACCGAAAGCGACGGTGTGACATGGTGACCGATACGAAAGTCAAGAGGTCGCTTCCCCAAGGCGTCGGCAAGTTCACGCCTGGATGGATCGTATTCACCGTTGTGTCGTTTGCCGTCCTGATCGCCGGGATCGCCGCGTATCTGTACGAGTCGAGTGAAGGCATGGCCGTAACGGGCATGGGCAACATCGGCTCACAGGGCGGTGCCACGTGGGGTCTCTATGTCGTGATGGCCGAGTTCTTCATCGGGGTGAGCCTCGCAGGGATCGTGCTCGTGTCGTTCGCCAAGGTGTTCGACATCACAGCGCTGAGGCCGATATCGAGGCTTGCCGTGCTTCTGACGACGTGCTCGCTCATCGTGGGTGTGTTCGCCGTGCTGATGGATCTTGGGAACCCGCTGCGCGGGATCATCAACATGTTCCTGTACGTCAGGCCCCAGTCGGCGTTCTTCGGCACCTTCATGCTGGTAGCTGTCGGTGTTCTGTTGACGAGCCTCGTGTACCTGTACCTCGATGGGCGCAAGGACGCGGGCTATCTGGTGACCATCGACTCGCGCCTGCACTGGTTCCACCGGCTGTGGGCTGCTGGCTACAAGGACACGGATGTGGAGCAGGAGCGCCACCGACGTGTGATGTTCTGGCTCTCGATCATGGTTGTGCCTCTGGTCCTGATAGCACTGTCCACCGAAGGACTTGTCTTTGGGGTCCAGGTCGGTCGGCCAGGCTGGTTCGGGTCACTTCAGGGCCCGGACTTCATCGTGCTCGCCGCGGCATCAGGTCTCGGGAACCTGATCATCCTCACCGCCATTGTTCGGAGATCACTCGCGAACGGGCATGAGTTGGTGGGCGAGACCGCGTTCAAGTGGATGGGAGGCCTCCTGTTGGCCGCCTCTGCCGGGGCTCTGTACTTCCAGATCGTTGAACTGTTCACGCTCTTGTACGCAACACCCGGTGGTGAGCGCCTGTTGGCGGATGCCCTGCTTAAGGGTCCGTATGCGTGGATCTTCTGGTCGGGGCTTGGACTGATGATCATCGGCCTGATACTTCTGATCTCTCAGGCATGGCGGCAAACGTGGAACGTCGGAGTCCTCGTGGTGGCGAGCGTGGCGATATCCACGGCCGCTGTTGCAGAGCGGTATCTGACGGTCATCCCGTCGCAGACCCACGGAATGATGCTCCCGTACGAGCCGGGCTCGTATTTCCCGACATGGGTGGAGTTCACTGTGGTTGCGGGGCTGTTCGCGTTCGGTGCGTTACTCATCGGTCTGTTCATGAAAGCGTTCCCAATCATCCCGCTCAACGGGGTGACCGAAGAGGAGGAGGTGCTCGCTGATGCGTAGGATCCTGACCGTTCTGCTTGTCGTGTTCGGCCTTGTGCTGATGGTCGTGAGTTACTTCTCATCGGCCCCGTGGGGTGCGAGCACGGTCGCAGATAGTGACCCAGCATTCGTGGGGGCTCCGACCCTCTTCATCATCGGCATTGTCTCGATTCTGGCGGCGGCACTCGTCTACGAACTACTGCCCTCGAGGGACGATGACCGAGTGGGCTGAAGAGGCGAGAACCAGGCAAGGGCTGTACCGCTTCTTGGGTGCAGCCATGCGCCCGCCGGAGGCGGAGAGGCGAGTGCTGCTCAATTCAGCGTGGGCGTTCCTCAACGAACGCGATCTCGACGTGTACGCCTTCTCTCGGGTGTGGCGACGCTTCGGTGATGTTCTCACCGCCGACGGGCCGATCGAGGAACTTGAGGTCGAGTACGTCCGGCTGTTCGGTGTCGGCATGACAGGAACCCCGGCGATGCCGACCGAGTCGTACTACCGCGTTCCATCAAGGGACGGTGGCATCGCAGACTTCATCTCGGTGTTACAACGCGAGTACCGGTCGATGGGCCTCAAGCCGATCGGAACTGCTGAGACTCCGGACCACATCTCGACCGAACTGGAAGTCATGTCGTACCTCTGCGGCATCGAAGCTGAAGCGTGGGAGTCAGAGCACGATCCGGTTGCGATGGACACGCTGACCATGGAATCTCGATTCTTGAGCGGTCACCTCGCTGTCTGGGTGCCCGTCTTCGCTACCAGGACGAGGGACGCTGATCCCCGACAGTTCTATGGCGCACTACTGGATCTGATCCATGCGTTCGTCGTTCACGAAACCGACTTCGTTCGTTTGATCGTCAAGCGGGGCGCGTCCGTATGAGCACCACAGTTGTCGTCTGCGGTGATCATCCACAGATCCCGATCGATGGACCAGACTCGGTCGTCGTGGATGGGCTGTGCAGGAACCCTGGCCAGATACGCGGCCTCGATGTGCCGTGGGACAAGGTTGTCGCCGTCGTCCATCGAAGTCAACATCACCTGCCGGACGTGCAGAAGGCCCTACGGAGCGTCGACGTCGATCCACTCGGAGCGCAGATTCTCAGCACCGACGGCGACGCTGATGCAACGGCTCTTGGCGTCACCGTCGAAGGACTTCGAGCGAGGGCCGAGGCATTCAAGGACTCCGCCCCCGAGCATGCCAAGCCGGTCTTCCAACGGGAGGTCACCCGCCGCGGATTCCTCAAGCCTCCTGTGCCTGCGTACGTGTCAGCGCCGCGAGTCGATCACGCATCGTGTGCTGCAGACGGAGGCTGTCGTGCGTGCGTCGATGTGTGCCCCCAAAGCGCGTATCGATGGCAGGCGGGTCGGATCGCATACGACAAGGGCGCCTGTGTTCCGTGCGGGCGATGTGTGACCACCTGTCCGACCGGTGCGATAGAGAATCCCGCCGTGTCCCCGGCGATGCTCGCCGCGCAGGTCACTGCGGTGGTGACGGCAGCAGAAGGCAACATTGGGATTCGGTTCGT
>CAXMSN010000082.1:0-4074 GCA_964196275.1 uncultured Kiloniellales bacterium
ATATACGGATTTCGTTCTCGTATGGTCGATCGATCAGCCGGTTCTCATCGTAGGCATTGAACTCGTCTCGGCGAGCGTGCATGATGGCTGCATGGCCACTTCGATCACGATCACCAACGTCCCAGACGAGGCGCGAGACGAACTCGCTGCTCGGGCGGGCCGCCGAGGGCAATCTCTTGAGAATTGCCTTCGTGACGAGATGATTGCACTGACATCCAGGCCCGATCTAGATGCTCTGATCGATCGTGTTGAGGCTCGAAAGCGTCGTTTCGGATCTTCGCTTACCGCGGCCAGGATCATCGAGGGCCGGGATGCAGGTCGTATCAGATGACGCTTTCGGTGCTTCTGCTCCGGTCATCCCCCTGAATCGTCGCTTCGCTCCTCTTCCGTCCCCCTTGAAAGTGGGACGAGCGGAAGGAGTGACTCGCACTCTTCCATTTCGGTCCCCCTTGAAAGTGGGACGATCATCGTCGATACTTCTGTCGTCGCGGGGTTGCGGTCATCCCCCTGAATCGTCGCTTCGCTCCTCTTCGGTCCCCCTTGAAAGTGGGACGAGCGGAAGGAGTGACTCGCTCTCTTCCACTTCGGTCCCCCTTGAAATTGGGACGGGCGGAATGGCTCACTCGCTTCCATCGACACAGCTGCCTCCACGCCGACGCTGTGACAGGTCGCATAGAGAGAGCCGCACTGGGTGAGTGCGGCTCTCTCTTGGCTGGCGGGTGAGGGTGCAGCCGCTGGGTCAGATCAGGCGTCGTGTACTCCTTCTCCTTCGCCTTCGCCTGGCTTCGTTCCTGTGTTGGTGAAGGTGAAGTGAGCTTCTTCGCCTGTGCTGGCGTGGACGGACACTCGGAACGGTTCGCCGAGTGGTGAGCCCTCGAAGTAGACCTTGATCTTCCACTCGCCTGACTCGCCGACCTCGACTCTGCCGCCCCCGTACTCGGAACCGATCTCGATGACGCTTCCCGGCTTGGCCGATCCATAGAAGACGTCGTATGGGGCATCCTCTCCACACG
The DNA here is from genome assembly GCA_964196275.1 of uncultured Kiloniellales bacterium. GTDB lineage: Bacteria > Actinomycetota > Acidimicrobiia > Spongiisociales > UBA5794 > UBA5794. The sequence continues at coordinate 1,014 of CAXMSN010000082.1, forward strand.
ATCCGTACTTCTGGATGGCTGAGAACTCGTAGTGGGGCTCTCCCTCGCCGACGTAGTAGACCGTCACCGACCGTTTCGTCCAGTTCCCTGCCTCGTCGTAGGCCTTGAAGTAGAGGACGTTCTTGCCCTTCTCCAGTTCGACCTCGATCCTCCAGTCGTCGCCCTCGACATGGGCGGCTCGATCGCCGTAGAAGACCTTGGCTCCGGCCTCGACGCCACCGCTGACGACGATCACACGATCATCGGTCTCGGATTCGTTCGCAGGAGATGTGATCGTGAACCGCGGTGGTTCCGTGTCACCTTCCCGCACGTAGTGCACGGTGATCGACCGCTTCGTCCGGTTGCCAGCGGCGTCGTACGCCTTGAAGGTGAGAACGTTCTCGCCCTTCTCGAGTTCCACCTCGATCTTCCATCCGTCGCCTTCGACGTGAGCGGTCCGCTCGCCATAGAAGACCTTGGCGCCAGGTTCGACTCCGCCACTGACGACGACCACACGCTCATGGACTTCGGAGCCATCAGCCGGCGAAGTGATCGCAAATCGCGGAGGCGTCGTGTCGCCTTCACGGACGTAATGGACGGTAATCGAGCGTCGCGTCGCGTTGCCTGCTTCATCGACAGCCTTGAACCCGAGCACGTTCTTGCCGAGTGCGAGTTCGACCTCGATCCTCCAGTGGTCTCCGTCCACATGCGCACGCCGGTCGCCGAAGATGACCGTCGCCCCTTCTTCAACGCGTCCGCTGACGACGATGGTCCTGTCGTGAACCTCCGCACCGTCATCCGGTGAGGAGATGAGGAAGCGCGGAGGCGTGGTGTCCTCGCCGGTGATTCGGAAGATCGCGATGCCGCGACGGGTGACGTTGCCGGCCTCATCGAATGCGTGGAACTTGAGTTCATTCCATCCCGGCCGCAACTCGACCTCGATCTTCCAGTCCTCACCGTCAACATGGGCCCGCCGATCCCCGTAGATGACCTTTGCACCTAGTTCGACACGTCCACCGATCACAGCAACCGCATCATCCGTGCGGCTCGGGCTTTCCGGATACAGAATCTCGAACCGAGGTGGCGTGTCGTCACGCTCAGCCTTCTTCTCGTCTGTCTCTGGCTTCGGATTGCTCTCCGTCGTAGTGGTTGTTTGATCCCCCTGGCTCGCTGCGCTCGCCCGTCCCCCTTCAAAGGGGGACGGAAGAACGGGGTTCTCGGTGTTGCCGTTCGCTTGATCCCCCTGGCTCGCTGCGCTCGCCTGTCCCCCTTCAAATGGGGACGAAAGATTGGGTTGGGGCGAAAAGCCGCTTACGCCGGCGATGGCTGCGCCTCCTAGAAATACGAGCAAGAACGCAACGGCGGCTGCGAGAAATGGTTTCCCTCTCATCAGAATCGATCCTCTCAATCCGGTTCGATGCCTTCATTCCTCACTTGCAAGCCCACCAGTTACACGCCTCACCCTCGGCCGAGGTTTATTCAGGTCCCAAGATTTCCTGTGACTTCGGGCGAGAACCGCCGATATGTCTCAAAAGCACCATGCTGGAAGCGGGAGACAACCTGGATCGCATTCGAGATCGGGTAAACCTCGACCGCCCGAGCAGCGAGTCATAGGTAAGAGATGACTGTACGGCCGAAACATCGTGTGCCGGAAGAGGCAGCCGATGGTGAGAGGAAGACCGTTCCTCTCGCTCCCGTTATCCGCGCAGTGGAGCCGTTCGATCGGTTCTATGCCAGGGAGTATCGCTCGGTCGTCGGTCTCGCCTATGCATTGTCGGGGAGTCAGTCAGGTGCCGAAGATCTCGCTCAGGAAGCGTTCATCGCAGCTCACAAGAAGTGGGACCAGATCGGTGCGTACGACAAGCCGGAGGCTTGGGTGCGGCGAGTGGTGTCGAACATGTCAGTCTCACGGTTCCGCCGCCGAGCGAACGAGATCAAAGCGATGACGAGGCTCGCAGGCTTCAGAAGCGAACCCGCAGGCATCGGCGAACTCCCAGCCGAAGCCGATCACTTCTGGGCCCAGGTGCGCCGGCTGCCGAAGCGACAGGCGCAAGCCGTGGCGCTCTACTACCTCGAGGACCTTCCGATCGCTGAGATCGCAGACGTCCTCGATTGCAGCCCGAACACAGTGAAGGTGCATCTCCACAAGGGCAGACAGACCCTCGCCACTCGCCTCAATGTCGAACTTGGAGGTGACGCATGACCACTCTCGACTCACTCGCCAGAAGTTCGGCCGGTGCGGTCCACGCAAGCGTCGCATCTGTTCCCGTCCCGGTCAGAGGCATCGTTTGGACGGCGGGCTGGTTCTATTTCCGCCGCTCGCTCGGGTACGCACTCGCCGGATCGGCAGCTGCGGTTGCGGCGGTCGTCGCCCTGATGCTGGTGTCCACGCCTTCTGAAGAGGTCACTGACGTGACGGCCACAACCGCGGCGACGCCCATCACTACGGCAACCCCGATCACCGTCGCCCCGCCAACAACTGTCACCCAGAACACCGCACCGTCAACGACGCCTCCTCCTGAGCCAACTGAGCCCTCGACACCTGTGGTCGTTCCGCCCTCCGGGGAGTCTCAGCCACCCGCAGACACCGTTGTCCCCCGTATTCAGATCCTCTCGCCTGATCCCGACAGCAGCGTCAAGACATCATCGATCCTGGTCGTCGGACTCACCGAGCCCGGAGCGGATGTGAGTCATGCGGCCGATCAGTCGGTCGAGGTCGGCGAAGACGGCATGTGGTCGACAGAAGTGCGACTCGAGGGAGGGCAGAACCTGCTGACGTTTACCGCTACCGACGCCGCAGGGAACCAGGCGACCGCATCGGTAACGGTGACAAGGGTGGTCGACAGACCCCGCGTAACCACCACGATGACAACGAAACCGCCCGAGACCACCACCACCACCACGAAGCCGCCGGAGACGACCACAACCACCAAGGCGCCCATCGAGTGGGAATTCGCCGCCCACAGCACGTATGGGTCGTGTTCGGAGGACCCGCCGTACGACGTGTACTACGGAACAGGGAAACCCGGTACGGCCATCACGATCTCCAGCGAGTTCGGTGGCGGCACGGCCGAGGTGGGCG
>CAXMSN010000083.1:0-3359 GCA_964196275.1 uncultured Kiloniellales bacterium
ACCTATCTGAGAAACCGCAGGTGACCCCGTATGCCCCAGCGCACGTCGAGGCCCTTCGTCCGATTGAGGGCCCTTGGACTCAATCGGTGGTCGCCGAATCAGTCGGTCAATGCGCAGCACTGTCATCAGTCCGCCGAGCACCATCGCTTCGATCATCGCCCGATCACGCCACCGACGACAGGCTTCGAGTAGCGCGTCGACCTCGCCCGGCTCCGCCACACGCGGCAGCGTTCGTGGTGTGCGGATCAACGGCACACCGCGCTGACCGCGGTCACGAGATCGACGTGTCGACAGACCGCGTGGGACCGGATTCTGGTCCACGTCGCCGCGCACGATCAGATACGAGAACATCGACGACAACGACGACAACCGTCGTTGGATCGTGCGCGCCGATAGCCCCGACTCGCCGTCGACGAGACGCACGACCGTGCCGTCGCCCGACGCGCGTTGGGCACTGATGAACGCCAACACGTCTGCAGTTGTCACCTCGGTCGGCTCCACCGGAAAGAGGGCGAAGAACACCTTCAGATCGAACCCAGCCGCGAGCACCGTGTTCGGCCGGCACCGCGCCGCCAAGAACTCGAGATAGAGATCGACGACCGGATGACCGAGGCGAACCTCGACCCTCCCACCGGCACCAACAACGCGCTGAAACTCAGGTGACCAAGACATGAGATGGGTTCCTTTCGAGCCCCGACGGGGCGATCACCCAGCGTCCCCGCCAACCACCCAAAGCGGCAGGGATTACACCCACATCCTCACATCTGATCACCAGAAGCGACCCATAATCGCGCCACCAAATCCCGCACGACGACGGCCCCCGAACACCGGCTCCCGGATGTACATTTCCGTCCCCTCAGGGCTCGCGAAAATGAAGCCGGATATGTACTCCTGCGGGTGTTGTGTTGTTCACTTGAATCGGGTGAGGCCTCAAGTGTTCGGGTCTGTCAATCGGTTCCACTTGGCGACGAAGGAGCGCTGTTTCATTGTCGCTTGCGGGAACTTCCGTCGATGAGTAGGAGGCATCCGTATCGCATCGCCGAGCGTGAATCGGTGCGTATCCGTGCCGCAGGTGATGCACGCTTAGTCGAGCGTGCTTGGGGGCAAGGATCAGGTGACCCGAAGTAGGAAGAGTGTGAGAGCGTAGGCGGTGATGAGTACTGCGACAATGATGGCTGTCCAAGCAAGCCCGGTGCCGAAGTGTTTGGCGTCGGGGTGTTCTCGGTTGTAGGCCAGGATCTCTCGTCTCGCCGCGACGCCTTTGACGATGGCGGTGACGGGAACGATCAGGAAGAGGAGACCCGCGATGGCCCAGCCGATTGGCTCGCCCCAAGGGAAGAATCCCTCCGGGAGGAGACTGAGCAGAAATGCGACGATGCCGAGCCAGATGATGCTCGACAGGGCAAGAACGACTACCCCGCATCCTCGATTCGAGAGTCGGTCTTCCGTCTGCCAGAACGCTTCGGCTTCCCGTGAGGGGATGGAATGTTTGGCGAGGAACTCTTGGAGCCAGTCGAGAAACAAGTCTGTGGTGTGGTTGGTCCCCGCGGCATCCATCTTGCGCGTGTATTCCATTCCGGGCGAACGTGTTCCTCGAGAGCTCGACCGGTTGGGATCCCAGTCGAAAGCCTCCTCAGCCCTCATCTCGCTCCAACGACTGAACTCGTCGCCCCCGTGGTCTACTCCGAGGCCTCCCTTCACACCTCGATCGTTCCATGTCAGGAAGAAGATCGGCTTCTGGGTTCTTCGCCAGACCGCATCGAGGCCTCGCCCGTTCCATCTCACGTCGAGGTCAGCGGCTGCGGTGAGTTCGGCGAAGCGTCTCGCCTGCGATTCGACACCGTACTGAGCGGCATCCTCGAACCTCTTCTCAAGTGACCGCATCGCTTCGGCAAGTTCCTCGTCAGACACGATCTGGGTGCTGCGAACGAGGAGCCGACGCGGAGTCGGTTCCTGGGGTGCTCCGACGATCTCGCTGACCTTGGAGTGATCCGGGGAATATTTGAGGGGACGCGCAGCGAGGAATACTTCCAGAGCGTCGAGGAACCGATCGGTCTCTTGGGGGTCCATCGGATGGAACGCCCTTATCTTGGGCAATGCCCTCAACGCTTCGGACTCTCCCACACCGAAACCACCGGTCCGGTAGACGCCCATGTTGAGTCGGCCCTTCGGTATCCAATACGTCGCGAATGCCGTCTTCTTCGTTCCTGGCAGGTTCGCATCGAGCCTTCGTTGCTTCCTAGACCAATCCATTTCCAAACCTGCATCGGCAGTGAGTCGAGCGAATCGCCTCACCTGCGGTTCGGCATCGCACTCTGCCGCATCAGCGAATGCGTCCTCGACAAACTGTGGCCACTCGACTGGTCTGCCACCACCGGGAACCGTTGCTTCAGCGGACTCGACATCGGGTTCCGGCTCGGGATGAAAGAGAGCCTCAACGGCCCGCATCGCTTCTTCGCTGGCGAGTCCCTGATCGATTCGGAACCCCAACTCGGCGCCGTCTTCGAGAGTGCCCGACACCCGACCGCCTGTCGGTTTGTATCGCAGCTCCGCAATCTCGGAGAACGGCAGCGTAAAGAACCACTCGATGCTGCCCGTATCGGTGGCGGATCCGAATCGGAAGGCGTCTTCTTCGATCATGACCTGATCAGCTGAACCGATCACCTCAGGACGATCCACACGAACCGAGAACGGACCGGCAGGAAGCGGTGATGTCGCCATACTCCCCTCCCTCCTCGATGAAACCGAATCCTAATCCCGACCCACGGGCCGACAACCCACCCACCCATATCTACACGTCAGCGCTTGGCTATTTGCCACATATTTCCGTCCCCGAATCTCGCGCAAGCGAAGGTGCCGCCCGAACGCGATCGGAACTACTTCGTCGAGCCGATCGGGTTCGCTGCACCGATCGGTCAAGGAATTGGTTGTCATGTCGCACAAGGAAACTCATCGCACGCATCGGATTGGCTGGTTGCGTGCTGCGGTGCTCGGAGCGAACGATGGGATCGTGTCGACGGCCAGTCTGATCATCGGGGTGGCTGCGTCGGGCGCAACGCGCAGCCAGGTGCTGGTTGCAGGATTGGCTGGCTTGGTCGCAGGTGCGATGTCGATGGCAGCCGGGGAATATGTGTCGGTGAGCTGCCACACTGACACCACGCACCCCGTCGGCGAACTCGTCGAGGGCTGAGCCACACGAGGGAACGCATCACGCAATTCCCACCATCTCGCGGGACTCATACGGCGATCTCGTAGCTGGCCGTCACGGCTTCGCTCCCACCATCTACTTCGGCACCGTCTGAGTGACGTCGGGATCGTTCGACTCGCCGTCGCTTCACAAGCGCACATAGGGTCAGTCG
>CAXMSN010000084.1:0-12426 GCA_964196275.1 uncultured Kiloniellales bacterium
CGCCGCATCGCTGCCGATTTGACGTTCTACCGGGACCGCACCAAAAAGATCATCGGCTCACTGAACGACGACGACATCCATCTCCAATACGACTCCATCATGAGTCCGCTCGTGTGGGACGTGGGGCACGTGGGGAACTTCGAGGAGTTCTGGCTCCTTCGAGAGATCGATGGCAGGCCAGCACACGATGTCCGCTACGACGACATGTACAACCCGTTCGACAACCCACGATGGACCCGCGGCGATCTGGCTCTGCTGAACCGCACGGAAGCGGTCGACTACATCGACGAGATTCGAGGCGACGCGCTCTCGATTCTGAAGTCCATCGAACTCGATCCGAATGAACCCCTGCTCCACGATGGGTACGTGTTCAACATCGTGATCCAACATGAGGCGCAACATCACGAAACGATTCTCCAGGCGCTCGACCTGCGAACCGATCTCGCACCGTACCCGCTCGCAGTTCGGCCTATGGCACCGTCGGCACGATCTGTCGACGACACCGAACGGATCGTGATCGAAGGCGGGGCATTCACGATGGGCACCGACGACGCAACGGCCTCATACGACAACGAGCGCCCAAGCTATCGAGTCGAGGTCGGCACGTTTTCGATCGACAAGTTCCCCGTCACCAACCGCCGATACGCCGAGTTCATAGACGCTGGGGGATACGAGCGGCCGGATCTCTGGTCAACCGAGGGTTGGGAGTGGCGGAAGAGCGTCGATGTAGATGCCCCTCAAGGTTGGTCAAGGAAACTTGGTGGAGGTTGGCTTGTCCGACGCTTCGGGCACGTCCTTGACCTCGACCTCACCGAGCCGGTACAGCATGTCTCCTTCTACGAGGCAGAAGCATTCGCGCGATTCGCAGGCGGACGGCTGCCGACGGAAACCGAGTGGGAGAAGGCCGCAACATGGGGCCCGGACGCCACCTCGCCGAACCTTTATCCGTGGGGTGATGCCGCGCCCAGTGATGCGTTGGCGAATGTTGCACAGATCTGGTGGGGGCCCGCACAGGTCGGTGCGTATGCCGCAGGTGCGTCGGCGTACGGCGTGGAGCAGATGCTCGGCGACGTGTACGAGTGGACTTCGTCAACCTTCGATGGTTTCCCTGGCTTCTGCGCTTTTCCTTACGCGGAGTACTCAGAAGTGTTCTTCGAGGACCACGAGTACCGGGTGCTTCGGGGCGCGTCATGGGCAACCTCGATCGAGGTGACCCGCAACACCTTCCGAAACTGGGACTACCGCGCTCGGAGGCAGATCTTCTCCGGCATCCGGCTTGCGTGGGATGCGTGACTTGAGCCATTCCGCACCGTCCACACTGCCCGCACACGTCACACATGCGGCAGTGCGATGAGAACCAAGGGAGACGCCCCCGTCACGGTGTCGCACCTCACTGAGCCGACGGACTACCGCGCACAGCTCCTCGAAGACGTCCACCACGGCTTCACGTCGTACCGCAAGCACCTGCCATCACAGTATTTCTATGACGCACGCGGATCTGAGCTGTTCGAGGAGATAACGCAGCTCCCCGAGTACTACCTCACCCGAGCCGAGACGGAGATCCTGAACGAGCACGCCGACGAGATCATGCAGCGCGTCCAGCCCCGCGAGCTGATCGAACTCGGGTCCGGGTCTTCGCGCAAGACCCAGATACTGATCGAGGCGATGCACCACATCGGCTCCGGGAACACATATGTGCCGATCGACGTCTCCGAGGCAGCTCTGAAGGATGCAGCCCAGGCGCTCTGCGATGACTACGCATGGTTGAAGATCGATGGGCTCGTTGGTGACTACATGGTCGATCTCGACAAGGTGCCAAGGCACGGTCGCAGGCTCATCGCCTTCCTTGGCTCGACGGTAGGCAACTACGTTCCAACGCTTCGATACACGCTATTTCGGACCGTCGCCGCCGCGCTCGAGCCTGGGGATGCGCTGCTCCTGGGTGTGGACCTCGTGAAGGACGAAGCTGAGATGGTGGCTGCGTACAACGACTCAGCCGGGATCTCAGCCGAGTTCAACCTCAACATCCTTCGCATCGTGAACAGGGAACTGGACGCTGACATCCCCCTGGATGCGTTTGAGCACGTCACGCGGTTCGACAAGCAGTTCTCGTGCATGGCCCAGAGCTTGAGGGCGAAACGAGAGGTGTTTGCCAACATCCCGGCACTCGATCTCGCCGTCACGTTCCTTGAAGGCGAGGAGATCCACACGGAGGTCTCATGCAAGTTCACGAAAGCACAGATCTCCCACGACTTCGATGCGGCCGGACTCCACCTTGATGGCTGGCTCACGGACTCACAGAACCGGTTCGCCCTCGCTCTGGGCACCAAGGCCTGAGCTGAACCCATGAGCGGATACGACGGAATCGCGATCTCCAGCTTCGACTTCCACCACTCGATGCTCGCCGACGAACTCCGCACGACATCATTTCTCAGCGCCATCAAGGCGACGGTGAAGCCTGGGGACGTCGTCGTGGACATCGGCACAGGTACCGGTGTTCTGTCCGTGTTCGCAGCCAAGGCCGGAGCTTCGCGTGTCTACGCCATCGAGCAGGAAGCCATTATCGGCGTCGCACGCGAGATCGCGTCTCGCAACGGCCTGTCGGACATCATCACCTTCGTCGAGGGCTCCTCATTGGAAGTGGAACTCCCAGAGCGGGCCGACGTGCTGATCACCGAGACGATCGGAAACATGGCGCTCGACGAAGGGATCATCACCTGGATCACCGATGCCAAAGACAGATTCCTCAAGCCAGAAGGCATATCCATTCCCCTGGACATCGATATCGTCGCAAGCCTCATAAGCGTTCCAACCGAGTACGAGAACATCGAACGGTGGTCTCGGCCACTTCTCGGACTGGACTTCTTCCCGCTTGCTCACCTAGCCCGCAACAACATCCACTGGGTGGACCTCAGCAGAGCCGAATTCGCAACACGACCGGTCTCCGTGTTCAGCACGGACTTCTCGAAAGACGCGGTCCCGACGTCCACCGTCGTGACGGTGGAGGCGATCAAGGACGTCAACGTCCATGGAATAGGCGTTTGGTTCCGCTCAAGCCTCACCGCAGACATTCACATCACCAACGAGGCACCGAACAGCGTGCCAAGCTGGGAACACGGCTTCCTCCCGCTCGATGAACCCCTATCGGTTCGCCGCGGGCAGAAGATCGAAATGGAGATTGGCTCGTCAACCAACGGAGCTGATTGGGTCTGGAGAGTCGGGTCCGAGCAACTGCACAGCACACTCGACGGCCGGCTGAACGCATCGGATACAATGTAGGACGCTCGCACGAGCCCGACACGAGGAGACACCATGCCAAGACGAGGCGGAGGACGCGGACGCCAGGTTCGGCGACAGCGCAGGCGCAGAAGACGGCGGAGAAGAATTCTTGTTGGTGGACTGGTCGCATTCGGTGCGTACAAGATGTCAACCAAGGACGCTGACCGCGTCAAGGAGCACACGGGCGTAGACCCTGAAGAACTCGAGGACGACGAACTCGAACAGGCAATGTCTGAGTTGGGCATCGAGCAGCAGAAGGTGACGGACGCCGACGTCGAAGAGGGCGCAGCACCCGCACCCGCCGCAGCGCCAGCAGCGCCAGCAGCGCCGGCAGCAGGTGGAGGGACAGGGGATTACGTGGAGGAGCTACAGAAGCTCGCCTCCCTGCGTGATGCCGGCATCCTCACCGACGAGGAGTTCAACGCCAAGAAGGCACAGATCCTCGGGTTGAACTGACAGGACACTTCGACGCATCGCCCCTGATCTCGGGGGCGATGCAAAGGCGGTGACATGAACTTTTGGCAGATCGTCATGCTGATGTTGTGGTTTGCAATGGTGGCCGTGTACGTGTGGGCGATCATCGCCGTGCTGATCGACGTCACCAGGCGCGAGGACGTGTCGGGACCGATCACCGTCGCATGGATCGTGTTTCTGATCATCGTGCCGGTGATTGGAATCCTGACCTACATCGCGCTGCGACCAAAGCTGAGCCGCGAGGAACGCAGCGATGTTGACCACTACGAGGGTGTGGTCACCAGTGACCTGACGGCCGCCGACCAGATCGCGGCGCTTGCGCGTCGACGCGCCGACGGGTCCCTCACGGAGGACGAGTACCAGGTGCTCAAGGCAGCGGTCATCGGCTAGGGGTCAACCCCAGTCTGGCGTCCCTCAGCCCAGCATGCTGGCTTGGTGGACGCTAGAACGTAGATATCCTCTTTTACATGCAGATCTCCGACTCACACAGGAGCCAGACCGGATGAGTAACGCACCGAAGTACGAGCCGAGCGCTCGGGAGCAGGCATTCCTTGACACGGTCGAGAACCCTAAATACGACCGGCAGATCATCAGCGGTCTGAACGCCTTCTTCGAGGACACCGCCCCCGATGACATGAAGTGGTTCTACTCACCTGATGAGATCTCGGACCTCATGAGTGTCCGCGGAACGGACCGGGACGTCGAGGCCCGGATGCCGGTCAAGATCACTCGCCACTACTTCGATATGGCCAAGAACAGCGCCCCGCTCCAGCGACTCGTCAAAGCCAACACGGACGAGACCCTGAACCTTGCCGGGTCAGAGGACCCCGGTTTCCAGATGGACTACAGCCCGGTCGAAGGGCTTCTGCACAAGTACGAGATGGGCCTCATGTATGTCATCTCGACGTGTTCGGCACATTGCCGGTTCTGCTATCGGGAAGAACTGATAAGCCGCAAGGACATCGAGCGCCAGGACGGAACCGTCGCCAAGAAGGGCATGGCGAAGATCAACGAAGTGACCGGCTACATACGGACCCACAACGAGATCGTCGCCAGTGAAGGCGGGACCCATCCCGACTCCGGGCGAGAGAAGCTTCGGGAGATCCTGCTGTCCGGTGGCGACCCCATGGTCATGCCCAACACCAAGATCGCCGCGTGGTTCGCTGCCCTCGCAGAGGCGGGTGTCGAGTCGATCCGCCTCGGAACGAAGGAGATGGCCTTCTACCCCGACCGCTTCGACGAAACATTCCTGTCGATGCTCGACAACTTCCACGAGACGTATCCCGACGTCGGACTCAGGCTCATGGTGCACTTCAACCACCCAGATGAGTTCCTCCAGAAGGACTCGGATGGCAGCTACATCGAGAACGACAACGGAACGCTGCTGTGGAATGAGCGGACCAAGCTCGCGATGGACGGTGTTGTCTCACGAGGATGGGTGAGCGTCGAGAACCAGGCACCCATCATCAAAGGCGTCAACGATGATCCCGATGCGCTGCGGATCATGCAGAGAGCGATCAAGCGGGTTGGCGCAGAGAACCATTACTTCTTCTGTGGCCGAGACATCGTTGCCTACCGGGCTTTCAACGTACCGATCGAGACCGCGTGGAACATTCTCAACGAGTCCCAGAAGGGCCTGTCCGGTGTCGAGACCCACGCCAGACTCTCGATCACGCACTACAAGGGGAAGACCGAGGTGGCAGCGGTGACCAGCGAGCCAATCCCTGGGGTGCCAGCGTCGGCGGAGGGTGTGCTCATCTTCAAGATCCTGCGCAACGCGGCAGATGCGCACGACCGGGGCAAGGTCTGCATCGTCGGGCGGAACCCGGATGCGATCTGGTTCGACGATTACGAGGACCGCGTGATCTTCGACGAGGCGGGACTCTACGACTACGCACGGGTTGAGAAGAAGCCAATCGAGATCCCGGTTTCGATCGGTGCATCGGGGACCTGATCTCATGACCCCAACCCGTCGCGGACGCCGCCGCAGAGTGGTTCTGCGATGATTGACAAACGCGTCGATTCCCCGGCAGAGGCCGTCTCTGACATCGCCGATGGCTCAACGGTGATGATCGGCGGGTTCGGCGAGGCCGGAAGCCCGATCGAACTCATCCACGCACTGATCGACCAGGGCGCGACCGATCTGACCGTGGTGAACAACAACACGGGAAGCGGCGAGGTGGGGCTTGCGGCGCTCATCAAAGCGGGACGTGTGTCAACCATGATCTGTTCGTATCCCCGCACGGCGAATTCCACGGTGTTCCCCGACCTGTACCGCAAGGGAGAGATCGAACTCGTACTTGTGCCACAGGGGACGCTCGCTGAGAGGATCCGCGCTGGCGGTGCGGGTATCCCGGCCTTCTACACGCCGACATCGGTCGGCACACCGCTCCAAGAGGGCAAGGAGATCCGAGATTTCGACGGTCGCGATTTCGTACTTGAGCGTGGGTTGACTGCTGACTTCACTCTGATCAAGAGCAGACTGGCCGATAGCCACGGCAATCTGCTGTTCAACAAGACCGCACGTAACTTCGGCCCGATCATGGCGACGGCTGGTGAGATCACGATCGTCCAGGCGGACCGGGCTGTAGAAACCGGAAGCATCGATCCCGAATCCGTTGTGACACCAGGCATCTTCGTCGACCGTGTCGTCGAGGTGCGAGAACCCGCCCAAGAATCCGATCTCGTCGCAAGAGGAGTGTCCTACCCATGAGTGCTGACACGGCGGTCGGATGGTCTCGAGATGAGATGGCCCAACGCGCTGCGGCAGACATCCCAAACGGCTCGTACGTCAATCTCGGCATCGGAATCCCGGAGCTCGTGGCATCCCATGTCCCGGAGGGACGCGAGTTCATCTACCACACAGAGAACGGACTGCTCGGAATGGGTCCCTCCCCAGGACCGGACGGAGGGGAACCTGAACTCATCAACGCAGGCAAGGCGCGAGTGACAGCGCTCCCCGGCGCTGCGTACTTCCACCATGCGGACAGCTTCGGCATGATCCGCGGAGGCCATCTCGACCTCTGTGTTCTTGGTGCCCTTCAGGTCTCCAACAGGGGCGATCTTGCCAACTGGTCGACGGGGGCGCCCGACGCGATTCCCGCGGTCGGTGGTGCAATGGACCTTGTTGCGGGGGTGAAGACGATCTTCGTCATCACACAGCACACCACCCGCGACGGCACACCCAAGCTCGTAGAGGCCTGCACCTACCCACTCACGGCACCCGGCGTCGTGGATCGCATCTACACGAACCTTGCGGTCGTTGACATCACAGACGAGGGTTTCCAAACCGTGGAACTCGCCCCTGGGGTTGACTTCGACTACGTCGCAGAAGTGACAGGTGCCGACGTGCGCCCGCCCTCAGCAGGCGTCCGGGAGGGTTTGACGCGATGACCGATCCTGAAGTGAACGACTCGGCAAGCGCGAGGCTCTACGAGCGGGCGAAGAAGTCGCTCCCCGGTGGTGTCAGCCGCAACACGGTGCTCCGATCGCCCCACCCCCTCTATGCAGACCACGCCGTTGGATGCCGGGTCACGGATATCGAGGGTGTCGAACGGATCGATTTCGCAAACAATATGGCATCGCTGATCCACGGCCACTCCCACCCAGCGATCGTGAAAGCCGTGAGCGAGCAACTCACTCGCGGAAGCGCCTTCACACTCGCGACCGAGATCGAGATCGATTACGCCGAACTCATGTGCGGTCGTAGTTCCAGCTTCGAACAGATCCGGTTCGTCAATTCGGGCACCGAGGCCGTCATGGGTGCGGTCAAAGCGGCACGGGCGTTCACCGGCCGACCAAAGATCGCAAAGATCGAGGGTGCCTATCACGGCCTCTACGACTTTGCGGAAGTGAGCCAGACCTCAAGACCGGAGAACTGGGGAGACAGAAATCGCCCCGAAAGCGTTCCCGTTGCCCACGGGACCCCATCGACCGTTCTGGAGCAAGTAGTCGTCATCCCCTTCAACGACCCGGAGACGGCGACCAGCATCCTCGACGAGCACAAGGGCGATATCGCCTGTGTGCTTGTCGACCCGATGCCGCACAGAGTCGGACTTGTCCCCGCCGATACCGAGTTCGTGCAACGACTGCGCGAGTGGACCGAGAACGACGGTGCCCTGCTGGTGTTCGACGAGGTGATCACCTTCCGAACCGAGTTCGGCGGGTTCCAGGACCGCTTCCACGTCAAGCCAGACCTGACCGCCCTCGGCAAGATGATCGGCGGCGGATTCCCGGTTGGTGCGATCGCTGGCTCACGGGAGGTGATGCAGGTGATGAACCCACTGACCGAGACCGTCAGGTTCCCCCACTCTGGCACCTTCTCAGCGAACCCGATCACGATGACAGCGGGCCTCACGGCGATGACCCTGTACGACGAAACCGCCGTGCAGCGTCTCAACAGCCTCACGCTGAGAGCCGTGGAGGGCATACGCGAGGCCATCGGTCGAACCGGCGAGCCAGCCTGCGTAACCGGCAGTGGCTCGATGTTCCGAGTTCACCTGAAGCCACGGCCCCCTGCCAACCATCGCGAGGCATTCACGACTCCGGAGGAAGCGGCGAGGCTTGCCACGTTGCTCGAACACCTATTTGACGAAGGCTTCCTCATGATCAACACCTGTTCAGCGACCCTTTCTACTGCAATGGGCGAGAGCGAGATCGATGCACTCGTCGCCGCCGTAGATACAGGTCTGCGAAGGCTCTCCAGCTAACGTTGCGCACTCACAAGCGCGAATGGAGCCGGCATGAACGAACAGAGTTGGTTGAAGTACGGAGCCATTGCTCTGGCCGCGGTCGGCTTCCTAGCGATCATCGGATTGGCCGTTACATCTGATGACAGTCTCGAAGGCGAGACATGGATCGCAGACCAACTCGACACGGGGAGCGGTCTTTCGCATCCTTTGCCAGGCTCCGCACTCACAGCCGCGTTCGACGATGGCTCCCTCAGCGGCACCGCCGGATGCAATACCTACTTCGCGAGCTACGTACTCGACGGCGATTCGATCGGTGTCGGACCGATTGGCTCCACTCGGGCGTTCTGCAGTGATCCTGACGGAGTCATGGATCAAGAGTCGGCCTATCTCTCGCTTCTCGAAAGATCAAATCGGTACGAGCGAGACGACGATCATCTCACGCTGCTTGACGGCGATACCGTGCTGATCTCGTACTTTGCGGCAAGGCCCGAACTCTATAACGGATAGGCATCGGGGACGATTCACTCGCCCCCGACGCCAGAGTCGAAATCGGCGTTACGCAGCGACGGGGTAGTCGACGCCTCCTGCGACCGTCACGACCGCGTCCCAGCTCGCTTTCTGGCTTGCTTCGTCGCGGAGGTGCGGCATCTGCATCGCCTCGATCGGGCCGGTCATCTTCTTCGGTGCTGATGCGAAGAACTCACCGGTGACATCCTCATAGGTCGTGACCTCGATGTACCTCGCAGCCGCCTCCGACACCGGGGCTGACATGCCAAAGCGCTTCGGGGCGTGCTTGAACATCGGCATCATGATCTTCTTCATGAAGAAAGGTGCATTCCGGTCGGCATTGGTGTCTGGTGCGCTTCCAGGCGAGACAGCGTTCACCGTCATTCCCTCTGGCAGCTTCTGGGCAAGCTGGGCGGCCCACCAAGCGACGAACACCTTTGCATTCGAGTACGCCGTCGCGGCCTTGTACTTCACCGAGCCATCGGCCCGGATCAGACCCTCGGCCGCAGCCGTCAGATCGCCGCGGTAGCTCGCATCGGCCAGGGAGTGAAGGTCAGTGGGATTGAATGTCGGAACATCACCGCGGGCTGCCTCCGAACCGGCGATGACGATCCGTGCGTCGTCAGACAGCAGGTCATCTGCCAGCAACTGCATGGTCAGTTGGTGGTGCCCGATGAGCGATGACGCAAAGGTCACCTCGATGTCCTCGTCCGTAATCACCTTCTCGGATCCGGGGACCACGCCAGCGTTGAGGATGAGGACGTCCAGTTTCTCCCCCGTCGTCTTCAGCTCGGCTGCTGCGCGAGCAACATCTCTAGGAACGTCAAGATCAACGACAAGCGATCGGAATACGTCCTTGCCGGTTCTGGCAACGAGGCGACCCTTCGCCTCAGACGCCCGTGCCTCCGTCCTTCCGGTGATGATGACGGTCGACCAGTCGCTCTCTGCCAGTTGCGCCGCAGCCTCAAATCCAAGGCCTGATGTTGCGCCGGTAACGAGCGCAGTGTTCGATGTACTCATGATCTCTCCCTGACCGTGTTGCGGTCTTTCGGTGTTCGCATGTGCCCGAGGCACACGCTGTATTCGATTAGACAACAGCTTAGACTTGAATCTAATTCCATGTCCAGACTAGAATCTTGCAAATGAAGACGCCACCGGATGACATCGCAGACAAACTGATCGCCGCGTCACGTGACTTTCGAGGTACTGGCCTCGATGTCAGCATGGATGAGGTGGCCGAGGCAGCGGACATCCCTCGTGCGACTCTGTACTACTACTTCTCCGGCCGCGACGACCTCATCAACTTCTACCTTGCACACAAGCTGGACACCGTGTCCGTCGCGATGCAGAAGGCTGCCGCCGGAGAAGGCACGGTCGTCGACCGGCTTGGCGCGCTGATCCGGGCGGTACTTCATGCCATGGCTGCCCAGCCGGCGATCTGCACCGAACTTCCTGAAGCGCTTCGCAAGGCACGGAACAACTACAGCGAAGTCGCTCTCAAAGCGGATGTCGTGATGCGGCAGCCGATCGGAGACCTCCTGATCGAGGGCAAGGCGAACGGCGAACTCGACGTCCCCGACGTCGACATAGCCATCGACGCGCTCCACGGCGCTGTCGGCCAGGTGGCGATGATCCGGATCACCATGACGGGCGAGCTCGACGCCGACGAGGTTGCAGACGGCCTGATTCCCATCGTGATGAAAGGCCTGACGAAACACGGGAAGTGATCGTTAGGAGATCGCCTTTCGGAACGCCCGGGTCGCACCGGTCAGGGTCACTGCACCAAGGACCACGGTCACACCGATCGACCGCAGGATCAATTCCCAGTCCCATCCCTCGTTGACGAGTGCCCTCTCGGCTTCGATCAGATACGTGAGCGGGTTGAGCTTCGCGACGGTGTCGAGCCAGTCGGGTAGGAGCGCCGATGGCATGAAGCCGGTCGACAAGAACAGGATCGGGAAGAGCAGCACGATCCCGATCACCATCGTCAATTCAGCGTTCTGTGTGCGGAGGGCGACGATATTCGAGAGCCCCGCCCACGCCATGCCGAACAGGGAGGCGAGGGCGATCATCATCAATATCCCGAGGAGTCCCGTCTCATACCGCGCACCCATGAGGAAAGCAGCGAAGATCACGACGGCGGCCTGGGCGATGATCCTTGTTCCGTCAGCCAAGATCCTGCCTGACATGATCGACACCCTATGAATCGGTGCGATGAGGAATTTGTCAAGCATGCCGTCCTCTACGTCCGCAACGGTTCCAAGCCCTGACTGGAAGGCAGAACTCAGCGCCGTCATTGCGATGATCGCAGGCACGAGGAACTGCAGATACGTGTCGTAGGGAAACCCAGGAACGTCTGCAAGCGAAGAGAAGATCTGTGAGAAGAGGATCAGGAACAAGAGCGGCTGGAACAGCGACATGAATACGAGCATCGGGACCCGGGCCGACTTGCGCAGATTGCGCCGGGCGATGGTGAGCGTCTCGGTCACAGGGCTCATGTGCGCCTCCGATTCCGGGACATCCGGCTCTGCGGCTTAACTTCCTCGACCCGGAGCCGTGCCCCGGTGTGTTTGAGGAACACCTGGTCGAGGCTCGGCTCAGCAAGTTCGAGCCTGCCGAGGTGTATGTCGAGCGCATCGACGGTCCGTACGACCTCAGCGATACGGCTCCCGCCATCCTCGACATACACGGCGATGGAACTTTCGAGGATCTCCACGCCTGTGGTGTTGTCCAGGTCACGCATCGCAGTCTCGACGCGGTGGAGTTCCTCCTGCGTGGCATCGTCACGAAGTGTCAGGACGATGGAGTCGCCGCCGATACCCCGCTTGAGCTGTGCCGGCGAGCCCTCAACGACGATCTTGCCTTCATCGATGATCGCAAGCGTGTCGACGAGCTCGTCTGCTTCCTCGAGGTACTGGGTGGTAAGAAGCATCGTCATGCCGTCATCGTTCAGCCGATGGAGGTACTCCCACATCGCATTCCGGTTCTGCGGATCAAGGCCGGTTGTCGGTTCATCGAGGAAGAGGACGGAAGGTCGATGGATGAGTGCCTGGCCGAGGTCGAGGCGTCTCGCCATCCCGCCTGAGTACGTGCCGGCACGCCACTCGGCCACGTCCGAAAGGCTCGTGACTTCAAGGATCTCGTGGGCCTCCGCAGCGGCGTCGCGCTGCGTCAGGCCGTGGAGCCTTCCCTGCAGTATCAGGTTTTCCCGGCCAGTGAGGTCCCGATCGATACCCGTCGCCTGAGCCGCATATCCGATCCGGGAACGAACTGCGTTCGGATCTTCAGCAACATCGATACCCGCTACGACGGCGGAACCAGATGTCTGCTTCGACAGCGTGACAAGAACCCGGATCGTCGTGGTCTTCCCAGCACCGTTCGGCCCAAGGAACCCGAAGATCGCACCTTCTTCGACGGTGAACGAGATACCGTCGACCGCCTTCACGTCACCGAAATGCTTGTAGAGGTCGACCAC